>PLAK01000062.1 GCA_003134115.1 Candidatus Changshengia sp. | reverse complement strand
CATGTGACCTTATTGACACGTGACCAAAGAGTAACCTATGCTCAGGGTCATGGACGACGACAGGGTCTTTCGGGCGCTTGCCGACCCCACCCGGCGCCACCTTCTCGACCGGCTCTTCGAGCGCGACGGCCGCACGCTCACCGAGCTCCTCGAAGGCGTGGAGATGAGCCGGTTCGGGGTCATGAAGCACCTGCGGATCCTGGAGGGGGCGGGCATGATCGTGACCCGGCGCGCCGGTCGCGAGAAGCTCCACTTCCTCAACGCCGTACCAGTCCAACTGATCGCCGACCGGTGGGTCGGTAAGTACACCCGCGAGAGGGCGGCGGCGCTCGCCGACCTCAAAGCGGTGCTCGATGAAGGAGGAGCCCACGTGTCCCCGACTGCGACCAAGCCCCGGCAGGTCTACCAGGTCTACATCAATGCCAGCCCCGAGAAGGTCTGGCAGGCGATCACCAACCCGGAGTTCACCACCCGCTACTTCTACGGGAGCTACGTCGAGTCCACGTTTCAGCCGAAGGCGAAGCTGACCCACTACACGGAGGACCGCTCCGCGGTGATGGTCGAGGGCGAGATCATCGAGGCCGACCCGCCGCGGCGGCTGGTCCACAGCTGGAACATCCGGTACGACCCGAAGTTTGCCGGCGACGCGGCAAGCCAGGTCACCTGGGAGATCGCCTCCGAGGACGGGAAGGTCAGCAAGCTCACGGTCATCCACGAGTTCGAGTCCGAGGACGCCAGCTACGCCGAGGTCGCATCGGGCTGGAGCTGGGTGGTCAGCAACCTCAAGACCCTGCTCGAGACCGGCGAGGCGCTGCCCAGTCACAACTGACCGGCACAGGGGTCAGGGTGCCGCCGTTTCACCGTGGGGCGGCGGCACCGGCCCCCGGGGTGGAGAATTCGTCCCATGCAGGGCAAGCTCACCGACGCGGCCGGCCAGACCGTCCCGGCCACCGTGGACGCGGTGCGGGAGCGGCTGACCGGGGACGCCTTCTTCTGGCTCGACCTCGAGGGTCTCGACGCCGAGTCCAGCGGGCTGCTGCTCCGGGAGTTCGGCTTTCACCCGCTCGCGGTGGAGGATGCGGAGCACTTCGGCCAGCGTCCCAAGGTCGACGACTTCGACGGCTTCACCTACCTCGTGCTGCACGGAGCCCTGCCGTCTCCGGCGACGGCGGTCACCTGCGAGGTCCACGTCTTCTTCTCCGCCAAGCACGTGGTGAGCGTGCATCAGGGCGACGGGGGCATCTTCGACGGCGTGCGCCGGCGCGCCGCCCGGCACCGGGCGGCGGCGGGGTCATCCGCGGCGGTGTCCGTGCTCTACCTGATCGTCGACGAGCTGGTCGACACCTACTTCCCGGTGCTGGCCCAGCTCGACGACCGGATCGACGCCCTGGAGGACGCCATCCTCAAGCAGCCGACCGAGGCCCAGCTCGGCGAGCTGTTCGCGATGAAGCGGACGCTGGTGACCCTCCGCAAGGTGGTCACCCCCGAACGCGACATGTTTGCCCGGCTGCTCTCCGGGATGAACCTCCTGGAGGGGATGACCCCGGAGGACGAGCGCTACTTCCGCGACCTCTACGACCACCTGATCCGGATCAGCGACCTGGTCGACTCCTATCGCGACCTGCTCACCGGCGCCATGGACACCCACCTCTCCACTGTCTCCAACCGGCTCAACGTGGTCATGAAGCAGCTGACCATCATCGCCACCGTCTTCCTTCCGCTCAGCTTCCTGACCGGCTTCTTCGGGCAGAACTTCACCTTTCTCACCGGCCACGTGCTGACTCATACGTGGTCCTTCTGGGTGCTTGGCGTCGGCCTCGAGCTGGCCGCGGCCGCCGGGCTCCTCTACCTCTTCCGCCGGCGCGGCTGGCTGGGCGGCCCGACCGAGTGAGGCCTCCATCTCAGCCCGTGTAATCCTCGACCGTCCCCGCGGAGCGCAGGACGGCCTCGGCGGGGTCCTCGCCGTACTCGCGCCGGGCCTGGCGCTGGCGGAGCAGGTCCCAGCACTGGTCGAGGTGGACCTGCACCTCCTGGAGCCGGCGCTGCTGCTCACCGTCCATCCCGTGGCCGTCCGCCGCGTGCGCGTAGAGCGCGTCCTCCTCGCTGACCAGCCGTCCGATGTGCTGCAGGACGTCGGCGTCTTCCATGGCAGAACCTCCTCGCCTCCCGGCTTCGCTTCCCTGCCATCCTCTCATGAGATCCGGTACCGGTCGCCGCACCGCGGACGGGCGTCCAAGGTCAGGGTGAGGCGCGAGGAGGGCCCCATGGACACAGTTGCGAGAGCTCTGGTGACCGACCTGAGGGACACCCTGTTCCCGGGTCGCGGTGGCAAGTACGGCCTGCTGCCGCCCCTGCTGGTCGGCCTGACCGTCATCACCGGCCTCGTCGACGCCTTCAGCTACCTGACCCTCGGCCACGTCTTCGTCGCCAACATGACCGGCAACGTCGTCTTCCTCGCCTTCGGGCTGGTCGGTGTCGGCGGGTTCTCGGTGGTCACGTCACTGGTCGCCATCGGCGCCTTCATCCTCGGCGCCTTGGGGGGTGGCTTCTTCCGCTCGCGCCTCAGCTCCCGACTCCACCGGCAGCTCGCCGCCGCGACCGGCTCTCAGCTGCTCCTCCTGATCGCCGGTGTCGTCCTCTCCGCCATCGCCGGAGGCGTGCTCCACGGCGGTCTTCGCTACGGCCTCGTCGCCGTCCTGGCCGTCGCCATGGGGATCCAGAACGCGACCGCGCGCGGCCTCGCCGTCCCCGATCTGACCACCACCGTCCTCACCATGACGATCACCGGCATCGCCGCCGACACCCACGCGGCAGGGGGCACCGGCTCCCGGGCCGGCCGCCGCCTGATCTCCATCGCCGCGATGCTCGGCGGAGCGCTGGTGGGCGCCGTGCTCATCACTCGCGGCCAGGTGACCGCAGCCCTCGTGATCGCCCTGATCCTGCTGGCCGTTGTCACCGCGGGGACACGCCTGGCCCCTGCCGCGATCAGGAGCTGAAGGTCCGGGCGGGGACCTCACGGCACCGTTGACCGTACGGCCGGTCAGCGCGCCCGCGCGACTCGAACCTGTGATGAAGCGATGGTGGCCGACATGCTCTCTTCCGGCCGGTGCCATCCTCGGCCTCGCTGTGGCTGACAGAGTCTGCACCAGGTGCTGGACGTGGTTTCCCCGCACGCTCGGGAGCTGTCCACAATGCGGCGCTCCGCTCACCGCCGCCGACGCCGCGCCGCCACTGGGCGCTCTCACGACCCCTCCGCGCGTCGAGCTGCCGCCATCTCCCCCCGCCAACCCCGAGAGGCGAGTGCACTGGCTCCGTTGGGGGTTGGTGACAGCGGTCGTGGCCACCGCCGTCCTCGGCGTATTCCCGATGCCCCAGCTCGGGCTCTGGGGCAACCCGGGATGCAGCCTGCCGGGCGCGACCTGTACCAGGGTCCTCTTCATCGGCAACAGCTACACGTCGGTCAACGACCTTCCCGACACCTTCGCCGACCTCGGCTGGGCGGGCGGCCACCGGGTCCAGATCGAGGCTCTGGACGAGGGAGGCTGGACTCTCGCGGAGCATCTGACGGCCTCCGAGACGGCGCCAGCGATCGATTCCAGGCACTGGGACGACGTGGTGCTTCAGGAGCAGAGTCAGCTCCCGGCGCTCGCCGCGGATCGGACCGGGATGATGTATCCGGCGGCGACCAAGCTGGTGGCGATGGTCCGGCGGCAGGGCGCCGCGCCGCTCCTCTACCTCACCTTCGCGCATCAGGACGGCTGGCCGGAGGAGGGTCTTCCCGACTACGCGAGCATGCAGGCCGCCATCAACACCGGCTACATGGGGATCGCGGACCAGCTCGGCGTCCCGGTGGCACCGGTCGGTGCCGCCTGGGAGACGGTGGTCGGCGCGGCGTCCCATCCCAGCCTGTGGCAGTCCGACGGCAGCCACCCCACCGTGAGCGGCACCTACCTCGCCGCCTGCGTCTTCTACGCCACCATCTTCCGGCAGAGCCCGGCCGGGCTGGGCTACGACGACGGCCTGCCGGCTGCCGACGCCCACAGCCTGCAGTCCGCCGCGGCGGCNNAGCGCCCGCGTGCGGGTCATCCGCGGACAATGGGGTCATGGCGCCCCGATACCTCCGCCCCGGATGGTTCACGACCAACGTCTTCAACCGGCTGGTCGCCGGGCTGACCCGCATCGGGATCAGCGTCCTCGGCTCGCGGATCCTGGCGGTGCGCGGNNCGCGCCGGCTGCGACGTGGAGCTGCGGATCGGGCGCCGCCGTGAGCCGGTCACCCTGACCGAGCTGGCGGATGACGAGAAGCTCCCCGTCCTGCGGGCGTACCTCCGCCGCTGGAAGGTGGAGATCGGCGCCTTCTTCCAGGGAGTGGGACCGGACGCCCCGGATGCCGACCTGGCGCGGATCGCCCCCGGCTACCCGGCCTTCCGGGTGGCGCGCCGCAAGGACCCAGGCTGATCTCGGGGCAGAGCGCAGAATCCAGTCGCGGTGCGTCAGTCGTCGGGCGGGACGCGGCAGGCAGGCGTGGCCCCGGGAAGCCGATGCCGGAAGCGAGCGACCAGGCAGTACCCCGCCCAGGCGGCCCAGGAGAAGGGCGGGTGCAGGCACGGCCAGCTCACCGCCCGCCACCATCCGCCACACGCCTCCAGGGCTTTTCCGATGGCGCGGTGGCCGCGATAGACGCGCCCCCGCTCGTCGACCCACCACGCGGCCGCTGACACATCCCTCGCCGTCAGGCCATGCGCGGCGACGTCGACCCGCTGTCCCGGCACGACGTCAACGTCCCGAAGCCTTCGTCCGGCCCACGTCGCGCACGTGGTGCAGAAGCCACAGTCGCCATCGAAGATGAGCAGCGGTCTCCGCGTCATCGGAGACCTCGTAGCGGTGGACGAGGTCCGCCTCACCACGTCAGGTTGGAGGAGCAGCCCGCCCGTCCGCCGCTGCCGGACCAGCGACCGACCCAGCAGAAGGGCGTTGCGAGGATGCTCGCCCACCCGGCGCACGGCATACGGCCACCACGCGACGCCGAAGGGCACGTAGAGCCGCACCGCGTAGCCCTCCGCCCGCAGCCGCCGCTCGCCCTCCCGATGGGCGCCGTAGAGGAACTCGAACTCGTACCCGTCCTGCGGCACGCCCATCCTCCGGGCGAGCTCGGCGATCCGCCCGATGAGCCCGTCGTCGTGGGTGGCGAAGACCGGGTGCAGGCCCGCCCCCCGCGCCGATGGGCTGAGCATCATCCGTGCCAATGCGAGGTAGCTGCGCTCGATGGCGGCCTTGCCCTGATGGTCGTGCTCCGGGCCGCGAGGGAAGGCACCCTTCACCAGGCGGACCGCCGCCGACCGGGTCAGNNCCACCAGGGAGAGGTCCTCCATGTCCAGCATCAGGAAGTTGCGCCCGGCCGCCGGCTGAGACGCCACGGAGCGGGCGATGCGCTCTGCGTTGGTGCGGCAGAGGTCCGGGCTCGCCAGCTGGCCGATCGCAGTCGGGTCGGCCGAGACCTGGACGTCGAGGCCGGCCGCGCCGAGGAGAACGGAGACGGCAAGGGACGCCTCGACGGTGCGGTCGATGAGCGCCGGGTCGCTGACGTACTCGCCCAGGTAGGAGAGCGAGGCCGAGATGCCGCGCCGGTCGCGCAGCCGGCGCGCGGCGGCCACCGCGGCCTCCGGTCCTCCGACCACCACGAAGCGGCGGGCGACCGCCGTGGCTCCGCCATGACGCTGCATGAGGCCCGTGACCCGCTCACTCCGTGCCAGCCGGATCATGGTTCGCTGCCAGAGATCCATGGGTCTCCCCGGACGGTGGACGCCACAACTTTCGGCGACGGAGTGCGGCGCTGGGCCCGCACACCGAGCCAAGGTCAGTAGGCGACCGTGATCCTACGGCGGATGGCGTTTCCGCGTTCCAGCTCGTCGACCAATGCGATGGCGAAGTCCGGATACGTGATCCGGCTGGCGCCCTGGGCGTCGTACAGGACCTCGTCCCCGCCCAGGCGGAAATGGCCGCTCCTCTCCCCTGCCTCGATCAGGAAGGGAGGGCTGATGTAGGTCCAGTCGAGGTCATCGGCGGCGCGGTAGAGGTCGAGCGCGGCCGCCTGGGAGAGGGCTCCGGGTTTCCACGCCGGCGGGAAGTCGGGGGTGTCGAGGAGACGCTGCCCGGGGGCGACCAGCAGGCTGCCACCCCCTCCCACCACGACGAGCCGCTTCACCTCTGCCTGCCGGGCCCCGGCGATGAGTCCCTGGGCGCCGCCCACCAGCACCTTCTCGTCGTCGTCAACTCCGTGCTGCGGGCCGATCGCGGAGACGATCGCATCCTGGCGGGTCGCGGCCTCTGCCACCTGGACCGGATCGGCGGCGTCAGCCCGCCGGACGGCGACGTCGAGGCCGTCGACGCCTCCACCGCGGCGGCTGGCGGCCGTCACCCGATGACCGCGCGCCACCAGCTCACCGGCTATGGCGCTGCCGATATTCCCCGTCGCGCCAAAAAGGAGGACGTTCATTGGGAGGGCTCTCCGTCCAAGAATTGGTTGCCGAATCAACTACAGTGTAGCGGTTCAGAGCGCGTCGGTGAATGCGGGCACGCACGGGTGTTCCCACAACATGCAGGAGCAGCGGCGCCCCCCGGGGCGCTCCGATGCACCCGAAACCGGCAAAAATGCGTTCGTTCGCTTACTAAAGTTCATCGGGCGAAGCCTGACCTAGATGCTGCCTTGGTAACCGCCCGTAGCATATGGTGGCGAACGTCCGTTCCCCCATATGTAACTTTCCTGACTTCCCGGGGTCTTTATTCAACCATCTCGGGATTTCGTTTATTATGCGCTGATGCGAAGCGAGGACTTCGGGCCGGGTGCCTTCGGTCGCCTGGTTCCCATCACCGGCGGGCACGCGTTCATCCCAAGCCGTCTCCCCCCCAGAATCGACTTCTCGGCGGAACTGTCGATCGTTCTCTCCGAGGCTGAGCGGGCACTTGGCGCGCTCAACGGGATCGGGCGGATCCTAACCAACCCTCATCTGCTGATCTTTCCCTATCTCCACCGTGAGGCCGTCCTGAGTTCCCGTATCGAGGGCACCCAAGCCTCGGTGTCAGATGTGCTGCGACGAGAGGCGGGCGCTCGCGAGGAACGCCCAGACGATGTGCAGGAGGTCATCAATTACGTCGACGCCATGTGGCTCGGCTTGCGGCGGATCACGGAGATCCCTCTCTGCCTGAACCTGGCCCGCGAGATTCATCGCGAACTGCTCACCGGGGTCCGAGGGGCCAGCCGCGCGCCGGGCGAGTTTCGTCGCCTTCAGATTCACATCGGTCCTCCTGGGACGCCATTGTCAGCGGCAACCTATGTTCCTCCGCCCGCGAACGAGCTCGATGCTTGCCTCGATGACTGGGAGAAGAACCTCCATCAAACTGATCTGCCGCCGCTAGTACACTGCGCCGTGCTGCACTACCAGTTCGAGGCGATCCACCCTTTCCTCGATGGGAATGGGCGCGTTGGCCGACTTCTGAACATCCTGTACCTAGTATCTCGTCATGTCTTGTTGCATCCGATGCTCTACCTGTCTGCCTACTTTGAAGAGCACCGAACGGCCTACTACGACCTTCTGCTGGGGGTCAGCCAGAACGGGGAGTGGTGGCCCTGGATCCAGTTCTTCCTTGAGGGCATTCGCTCGCAGGCTACCAGTGCAGCCACGGATTGCGGCCGGTTGTTGCGCCTCCGTGATGAGCTCAGCGCCCGTCTGAGCCGCGCGCACGCGCGACCGACCGCAATCCGCATGATCGACCTGCTCTTCACCAACCCGTATGTGCAGGCGTCTCGTGTAGCAGAGCATCTCGATGTCTCGTTCCCGTCGGCAATGAATGCGATCGATCAGCTCGTCGAGATGGGCTTGCTTCGGGAGATCACAGGGCAGAAACGCAATCGCATGTATGTCGCGCCTGACGTCCTCGCCGTCGTTGAAGGGGACGCGTCACCAGAGCGACCCGAGGTCGAGAATCGCGCCGTCACTCAACCGACGTGAGCGCCTCAAAGGGTCGATGTCCCGCCTGACGAGCCCAACCGCCTCCCTTGCCGGAGCCCCACGGCGAAACGTGTTAGGCCTCCAAGGTCAGCCTCACCCCTAACCCGTACAGCCATGTGGTTGCCAGCCTCCGAACCGAAGCCGCAGCGTCCATGGACGACGCCCTCAGCTCGGCCGCGCCTGCTCTCAATCCGCGGGCGGAGCCCGTCGATGGGCACCTTGAGCCCCAGAAATCGGGCTTCAGAACGTGGTACCCGCTACAGGACTCGAACCTGTGACCAAGGGATTAAGAGTCCCCTGCTCTACCAACTGAGCTAAGCGGGCCAGTCCGAGGCCGGCGATCGGAGCCGCCGGCCACCCCTCAGCGATCGATTCTACCGCCGCACGGCACCTGCGCTCGGGGAGCCGGGGCGGCCTCCGACCACCCCCCGCCACCGTTTCAGGTTCAATTCGAGCAGCGAGCGGCGCTGCTGACCCAGCCGCAGGGAGAGCGGCGGCCCAGCCGGGTCGAGCCCCCGGAGCGGCGAGGTGCTGCGCCCCTCGATGGCCCGGCGGAGATCGATGGCCCCGCTCCCCGGGTAGACGGAGACCAGCCGGCCGAGGTCGTGGATGCCGAAATGGCTGTCTCCGGCCGCCAGCATCGCCCCCACCCGCTCCCGGTGCGCCGCGCAGAACTCGTCCAGCCGCTTCCAGGTGCCGGGCAGCACCGGGGCGGTGTGGCGGACCTCGATCCCGTCGATGCTCCGCGACTCCAGGAGGCGGCGGAGCCGGCCCTCGCTGATCGAGGCGAACCAGGTGGGCATGAACGGGTGGGCCACCACCGCCAGGCCGCCGGCGTCGTGGATGGCGTCGATGGTGTCCTCCACCGACATGTGCATCCGGATCGCCCGTTCGATGAAGAGGGCGACCACGTGGATGCCGGGCGGGAAGGCGCAGGTCACCTCCTCCCCCGCGACCACGTCGACGCCCAGCTCGGCTCCGACCTCGGTGGCCTCGGCGAGGGGGGAGAGGGTGTCGTGGTCGGTGATGCAGATGACCGAGAGCCCGATGGCGGCGGCGGCGCGCACCAGCTCCACCGCGGTCACCATGCCGTCGCTCGCGAGGGTGTGGCTGTGGGCCTCGGCCACGCTCAGTCCCTCGCCGACCCGGATGCGCTCAGACACCCACTCGTTCCACGGCTGCGGCCGGAGCCTCGAGGACGGGACGGGCGGTGCGCAGGACGGTGACGTGGGGCACGACGGCATGCATCATCACCCACCACGCCGCCGAGGCGAGCAGCACGCCTCCGATCACGTCGATGACGTAGTGCTCGCCGAGGAAGACGACGCTCACGAAGACCAGGCAGGACCAGCCGAACAGGATCCAGGAGCCGCGCGGGTAGACGCGGCGGAGGGCGAGGAAGCAGAGGAAGGGGAAGGCCGCGTGCAGCGAGGGGAAGGCGGCCGTCGAATTGGGGTTGAGCAGGCTGTAGAAGGGGCTGATCGCGCTGGGCAGGGTGTGCTGCGAGTTGATCAGGTCGGTGACCCCGCTCAGGACGTGGTCCTGGGCCGCGTACCAGGGCGGCGCCGTCGGGACCAGCATGAAGAAGACGAACCCGACCATGCACATCCCGAGCAGCGCGGTGACGAAGCGCAGGTACTGGGCGCGGTCCTTGAGCCAGAGCACCAGCCCGACCAGCAGCGGCACCGCGAAATGGCAGAAGTAGACCACGGTGCCCGCCACCGCCAGCACGTGCAGGGTGGTACCGCTCACCGCGTGCTGCAGGACCTGGCTGGGATCGTGGCCGAAGAAGAGCCACTTCTCGAGGTTGGCGAGGCTCGCCACCTGGGGCGCGATGCCGTCGTTGTGGACGATCCCGCGCATCGCCTCCCATCCCAGGAAGATGGCGATGAACGGCACCCAGTCCCCGAGGAAGCGGAAGAACCGGCCGCTCAGCAGCGCCACCGGGATGAAGATGAGCAGGAGGTAGTCGGGCGAGACCGAGATCCCACGCCAGATCATGATCGCGGCCACCACCACGACATAGCCGAGACCGACGGCGACCATGGGGCCGGAGCGGCGGGCCCAGGCGGGGCGGCGGCTCATCCAGGCCACGACCCCGGCTGCCTTGGAGGACATTCCGGGCAGTCTAACCACCCGGCTCTTCATCCCCCGTTAACGCCGCCCCGGCGCCGCGGGCGGGCGCCGGCCGCGCTGAGAGCTCGATGAGAAGCGGAGGCGGGCCCGGTGAGCGGATCAATTGATCCATATACTCGAAGGCGAGATGACCGAACGCGGCCGCATCCTGGTGGTCGACGACGAGCCGGCGATCACCGATTTCATCGCGTTGGGCCTCCACCACGAGGGTTACGAGGTGGCCACCGCGGGCGACGGGCACCAGGGGCTCCGTGCCGTCGACGAGTTCAAGCCGGACCTGGTGATCCTCGACGTCATGATGCCGCGGCTGGACGGGTTCGAGCTGTGCCGGGCGATCGCCGGGGAGCCGCGGCGCGGGATCATCATCCTGAGCGCCCGGGACGAGACCACCGACCGCATCCACGGGCTGGAGCTGGGCGCCGACGACTACCTGGTCAAGCCCTTCGAGTTCGGGGAGCTGCTGGCACGGATCAAGGCGGTGTTGCGCAGACGAGCACCCGATCTTGAGCGTGTGGTTGAGGTCGGAGACCTCTCCATCGACACCGCGACCCGCGAGGTCCGGGTGGCCGCGCGCCAGCTCGATCTGTCGGTGCGCGAGTACGACCTCCTCCACTACCTGGCCGTGCACGCCGACGAGGTCATGCCCCGCCAGCGCATCCTCGACGAGGTCTGGGGCCACAACTTCTTCGGCGACGAGAACAACGTCGAGGTCTACATCCGCTACCTCCGCCAGAAGCTGGGGGACACGGAGCACCGGCGCATCCAGACCGTGCGCGGGGTCGGCTACCGCCTGCACGCGGTCGGCGCGGTGGCGCAGGGCTGATGTGACCCCGTGAGCCGTATCGGCCGGGCGCTGCGCAGCCTCCGCTGGCGGCTCACCCTCACCTACCTGGTGCTCATCGCCGTGCTCCTGGCCGGCCTCGGCGTCTTCCAGTACGCGTCGCTCCGGGGGAGCCTCATCGACGGCCGCGTCGCGGAGCTGCGCGGGGACCTGGTGGCGGCCCAGAAGCTCTATGCCAGCGGCGATCTCACCTCGTCCACCACCGCCGCCAAGGTCCGCACCCTCGGCACCCTGATCCGCTCGGCTTCGGGCCAGTCGGTCACGGTCGCCCTCTTCGCGCCGCGAGGCGCGCGGCTCGACGCCATCCCGGCCGGCTCCGACCCCCCGCAGCTCGATCCGGGAACGTTCGGCGCGCTCGTCGCCCAGGGGACCGAGCGGCATCAGATCGTCGGCTCCGACCTGGTCGCCGGCTTCACGGTGGGCGTGACCGATCTCACGTTGAGGCGGGCCACCGCGGTGGTCGAGGTCTCCGAGCCGATGACCCCCATCGACAGCGTGCTCTCCGGCGACATCGATGAGCTGGCGATCGGAGGCGGTGCGCTCCTGCTGCTGGTGCTCATCCTCGGGCTGCTGCTGACCAGCACCGCCCTCCGACCCCTCCGCCGCCTGACCGACACCGCCGGTCAGCTCGCCGGCGGCGACCTGCGGGCCCGGAGCCGCCTGGTTCCCCGCGGGGACGAGGTTGGACAGCTGGCGGGTGCCTTCGACCACATGGCGGACCGGATCGAGGAGGCGTTCGCCGCCCAGGTCGAGTCGGAGAGCCGGGTGCGGCGGTTCATCGCCGACGCTTCGCACGAGCTGCGGACCCCGGTCACCGCGCTCGGCGGGTACATCGACGTGCTGCGGCGCGGCGCCGCCCAGAGCCCGCAGGCCATGGACGCCGCCCTCGGCATGATGGCTCGGGAGTCGGACCGGCTCCGGGGGCTGGTCCTCGACCTGCTCACCCTCGCCCGGGTGGACGCGCGCAGCCAGCAGAAACCGGAGGACTTCGACCTGGTGGCGGCGCTCGGCCGGCTGCTCGACGAGGCCGTGCCCGGGATGCCGCCCCAGGTGGTTCGGGACCTCTCGGGTACCCCGGTGATCGTTCGCTGTGACCGCGGGGCGCTCGCCACCGTGGTCCGCAACCTCCTCACCAACGCCAGCAAATACGCACCGGGCGCGCGCCAGGAGTGGTCGGTGCGTGTGGACGGGGTCCGCGCCCGGGTCGACGCGCACGACGACGGGCCCGGCATCCCGGCGGCCGACCTCGCGCACGTCTTCGAGCGCTTCTACCGGGGGGACGTAGCGAGGAGCCGAGCCGACGGCTCGGGCTCCGAGCGGAGGAGCCCCGGTACCGAGTACCGGGGGGAGAAGACGCGGTCCCGCGAGGAGGGAGGGAGCGGGCTGGGGCTCTCCATCGTGCAGGGACTGGTTCGCGCGCAGGGCGGTGAGGTCGCCATCACCAGCGCCGAGGGCGCCGGGACCACCGTCACCTTCTGGCTGCCACTGGCGCGGGCGGGCTAGGGGCGAGGCGCCGCCGGGAACGCCTCCATCAGCGCGGCGACGCTCGCCAGCCAGGCGTCGGTGATCTCCGCGACCGTCGCGCCTGCCGGAAACGTCAGCGGCTCGCCCAGCACGATCCGCACCAGGCGGCGGAAGTGCCGCGGCCGGATGTCGCCGATGTGCACGACGTCCTCGAGCCCCCGGACGATCATCGGGACGAGCGGAGCACCGGTCTCCTGGACGATGCGCGCCGCCCCGCGCCGGGGACGCTTCTGCACCTCGCCGGGGGTGAAACCGGCCGTCGCGATCCACACCACCCCGCCCGCGCGGATCACCTCGCAGGCGCGCGTCAGCGTGTCGGTGCGCGTGGGGATGCCGCCCACGGCCCGGAAGAACCAGCCGAAGCTGCGCGATTCCCCGAAGCGCCGGTTGTAGATCGGCTGCACCCGCCGATCGACGAGACCCAGCAGCGGGCCGTCGTAATACGAGCTGTGGTGGGCGGCGATGACGCACGCCTCGCGCGGGACGCTGCCCTCCATGCGCACCTTGAACACGATGCGGAGAAGCCTCAGGACAAACGGCCGGACGATCCGGTTGGCGAACTGCCGCTGAAACCACCGGCCCGCCCCGGCATCCTCGGCGTCGACCCGATCCGCCCGAGCGGCCGCGTCTCCAGGGGGAGGGGCGCGTCTCGAAGCCACGTTGACGGCAGTCTACCGCGCGGCCTGAGGAGGGTCCCGCTCGCGGGCCCGGGGCTCTTCCGGGCTACAGCTAGGGCGGCCCGTCCACGTAGTAGTGGCGTCTCCACCGGATGTAGAGGCCGGCCGCGAGCAGCACCAGGGCCAGCTCGAAGACGAGCGGCGTCGGGAAGTGGAAGACGTTGCCNNCGGAAGGGTGGAGGTGCCTGCCGACGCCGTGGTCAGCACCGGAGGCGACGGCGCGGCCGCGTCCAGCTCCCGGTAGACGGATCCGCCACCCGCATACGGGTCGAGGGCGGCGATCACGGTCGCGTACGGCTGCCCGGGGGACACCGCGACGCTCTCCACCTCCTGGCGTGCCGGCTCACCGGCGCTGTGGGTGGTCGGGAGCCCCTGGTTGGCGGCGGTGAAGCTCTGGCCCGCGTCGGTGGAGCGGAAGAGACCGCCCCCGCTGCTCCCGCCGGCATCGGCTCCGGCGTAGACGAGGTTGGGGTCGAGCGGGCTGAAGGCGGCGTCGGTGAGGTAGGTGTTCTGGGGGATGCCGGTGCTCGCGGTCCAGGACGTACCCCCGTTCCCGGAGCGGTACGTCCCCTTGGCCGTCGTGACCATCACGGGGTTGGTCGTGATCGTCGCGGTGGTCGGGCCCATGCTGATCGAGCTCACGACGTCCCCGGAGGGCAGCCCGGAGCTGATCGGCTGCCACTGGCCGTCGGTGGCGTTGCGCCGGTAGAGGAAGGTCGACCCGGTGTTCGGATAGTCGACGCCCGCGAAGAAGACCGGTCCCGACGGGCCGGCGATGCCCGCCAGGGCGCTGACGCTGTCGCCGGTCAGCCCACCCGAGTACCAGGTCGCGCCGGCGGCAGAGAGGGCCACCCCGTCGTCGGTGCCGGCGGCCAGCCCAGCCGTGGTCACCGCGATGTCGCGCACGTCCAGGTTCGGCAGGCCGGCGGAGTCGTTCGACCAGGAGGTGCCGCTGTCGAGCGACACCCGCATGCCTGCGTCCGCCAGACCGGCGTAGATGGCCACTCCCTGGCCCGGCTGGTCGCCGAACGCCACCGCCCAGGCCCTCGAGCCACGGAGCCCGGACGAGGTCCAGGTGCTGCCCCCGTCGAGGCTGATGTAGACGCCGTTGTCGGTCGCGGCGGCGGCGAGCAGCGGGTCCTGCGGAGCGAAGGCGACCTTCCTGATCTCCCCGCTT
>PLAK01000012.1 GCA_003134115.1 Candidatus Changshengia sp. | reverse complement strand
TTCGCCGGCGGCACCGTGGTCCACATGTCCTCGGGCTGGTCGGCGCTCGTCCTGTGCCTCATCCTCGGGCCTCGGATAGGTTTCGGGCGCGAGATGATGCAGCCGCACAGCACCGTCCTGTGCATGGTCGGCACGGGGATGCTCTGGGTGGGGTGGTACGGGTTCAACGCGGGCTCGGCCCTCGGTGCCGACTCGATCGCGGCCAACGCCTTCATGACGACGACCCTGGCGACGGCGGTCGGCTCGTTCACCTGGGGCGCCCTCGAGTACATCACGAAGAAGCAGGCCTCGGTCCTCGGCTTCTGCTCGGGCGCCGTGGCGGGGCTCGTCGTCATCACGCCCGCCACGGGCTTCGTAAACGCCACAGGGGCCGTGATCATCGGGCTGTGCGCCGGAGTCATCCCCTTCATTTTCTGCGTCAAGCTGAAGAAGGTCTTCGGCTATGACGACGCGCTCGACACGTTCGGCGTCCACGCCGTGGGCGGCACGATCGGGGCGCTCCTGACGGGCATCTTCGCGACGGCCTCGGTGAACCCGAACCTGGCCTCGGGAAACCCGGCGGCACGGGCGAACGGGCTGGCCGATATGGTCGCCCGGGGCGCCCAGTGGCGCGAACAGCTCATCGCCATCGGGCTGACCCTGGTCCTCGCCCTGGTGGTGGCGGCGGCGATCGTGGTGGGCGTCATCCAGAACTCCCACGGAGTCCGGCTCGACTACCTGGTCTGGCACGGGAGCGTGCCCCTGATCGCGGTCCTGCTGGCGACGGTCGTCCTGACCGTCGCCCTGACCAGCCTGGTCGGAGTGATCTGGCGCGGTCGTCGCCGGCATCACCTGACCGACTCGGCAGAGCTGGACGAGCTGCGCGGGCAGGCGAAGCCGCAGGACGCCGCAGGCCGGCCGGCGGGCGCGCCGGCGCACCCAGAGGTGATGGGAATTCAGAACCCGGGAGCCCCGTCACGCTGAACGCCGCGGTGACGCCTCGCGAAGCGCCGAGGGCGGCGGGCGAAGCGGCAGCCGAAGCCGCGACCGACCGGGCGGGCGGCCTGCCGCTGTCTCCGCTCCTCTTTGCGCCGATCCTTCAGTACCGCCTCTGGGGCGGCCGGCGGCTGGCGGAGCTGCTCAGCGCCCCGCCCGGCCGCGATGGCCCGATCGGCGAGGCGTGGCTGCTCAGTGACCGGCCTGACCATCAGAGCCGCGTCGTCTCGGGGCCGCTCGCCGGACAGACCCTGGGCGCGCTGCTGGAGGAGTACCCGGAGCAGATGCTCGGGAAGCTGGCCGGGCGGTTTCGCCGCTTCCCGGTGCTCCTCAAGTTCCTCGACGCCCACGAGCTGCTCTCCGTCCAGGTGCATCCGTCGGATGAGCGGGCGGAGCAGCTGCCGGCGGGCGAGACGGGTAAGACCGAGGCATGGGTGGTGCTGGAAGCGGGGCCGGAGAGTCACATCTACGCCGGCCTTCGACCGGGCACCACCCCGGACGAGCTGCGCGCGGCCCTGGCCAAGGGGGCGATCGCCGGTCAGCTGGTTGGCTTCGCCCCCAAGCTCGGCGACGGGCTCTTCATCCCCGCCGGGACGGTGCATTCCCTCGGTGGCGATCTCGTGGTCCTGGAGGTCCAGGAGAACAGCGATGTCACCTTCCGCCTCGACGATTGGGGTCGTGTCGACCCCGCGACCGGTCTGCAGCGTCCCCTCCAGGTCGAGCAGGCCCTCGCCTGCATCGACTTCGACCAGGGCGTGCTGGCGCCGGTGCTGCCGTTGGTCGAGGCGGACGCACCGGCGCGGCGCGAGCGACTCTTCGACTGCGAGCAGTTCTGCCTCTGGCGCGTCCAGGGTGAGCTGCCCTTCACCGTGGGCGCCGCGGGTCTTCCCCGGGTCCTCGTCTGCGTCGCGGGCTCCGGCGAGGTCGAGCACGGCGGCGCGTCTCACCCGATCGAATTCGGCGACGTCATGCTCCTGCCCGCGATCGTCGGCGAATGCACGGTCCGCCCGCGCGGGCTCCTCAGCATCGTGGAGGTGGCGCTCCCCGAGGTGCCCGCCACCTCGATGGTGCACGATCTGCCGCGCACCGCAGCGCTGCTCGGAGGCGTGGCTCCGAAGCCATGAGGCGGAGATGAAGCGACTGATCGTCTTTGATCTCGACGGCACGCTCGCCCCGAGCAAGTCACCGCCCGACGACGTGATCGCCGCGCTCGTGCACGACCTGCTCGGGATCGTCAAGGTCGCCGTCATCTCCGGAGGCAGCTGGCCACAGTTCGAGAAGCAGCTGCTCGCCAAGCTTCCGGGCGACCGGAGCCTGGCCAACCTCTACCTGCTTCCCACCTGCGGAACGCAGTTCTACCGGCACGACGAGGAGTGGGTGAGGGTTTACTCCGAGGATCTGAGCGCCGACGAGCGGCGCAAGATCGTCAGCTCCAGTCAGAGGGCCCTCGAGGTGACCGGCCTGGCGCCCACGAAGGTGTGGGGCGAGGTCATCGAAGACCGCGGCAGCCAGATCACGCTCTCGGCTCTGGGCCAGGCCGCTCCCCTGGCGGAGAAGGAGAGATGGGATCCCGATTTCTCCAAGAGAAAGGAGATCACAGCGGTCCTCGACACGCTGATACCGGAGTTCTCGGTCCGCATGGGCGGGGCTACCTCGATCGACGTGACCAAGC
>PLAK01000002.1 GCA_003134115.1 Candidatus Changshengia sp. | reverse complement strand
GAGGGCAGGAGTGAGGGCCGGGGTGCCGGGAGCTTCGACGTCCGCCGCGCCTCCGACCGGCGACGCCTCACCGGTCGAGGCGGGCACAGCGTGCTGGTAGACGCCGAGCCCGGCTGCCGCCGGGGTCGTGAGGCTGGTGGAGGCGGCCAGGGTCCTGCCCGTCATCGAGGGTGCCGATGCCATCGATACGGCGCTGCCGGCCGCACCGAGGGCGATCAGCGTGGCCAACGTCGAGGCGCGCTGAAGCGATCTGGACTTCATGTGGAGGCTCCCCTTAGTCTCCGCTAACAAGACTGCGCCGAACTATACGTAACCTGTACCGCCCATGGCTAGTGGCGCTAACCGAGCAATCAGCTGCTACGTCGCGGTCGCATCAGAGACGCTCGGGAGGGGAGGCGGGGTAGCAGAGCTGCCCGCGCCTCCCGCACCCATCACCCGGCGGTCAGCCGGCAGGCTGGAAGACCTCGATACGGTCGTTGGCGTAGTCGTTCACGTAGATCCTTCCGGCGCTGTCCACGCTGATTCCCATCGGCTGGTCGAGGTCGCCATTGGCGGTGCCCTTCTTGCCCCAGCTACCGAGGTAGGCGCCGGTGAGGGTGAAGGCCGCGACGCAGTTCTTGGAGACCTCGGTCACGTACAGCGTGCTCCCGTCTGGAGANNATGGCCACGTCGTATGGCTTGCCGAGCGCACCACCCGGAGCGGTCGACCCGATGGTGCGGAGCAGCTTGCCGGTGGGGCTGAAGACGTCCACCAGGTTGGCCTCGGGCACCGCAGCATAGACGTCTCCCGCAGAATCGACCGTCACGCCGGTGCAGCCGACATCGCCGGATGGATTGCTTCCGCCCTTGCCGCATGCGACCGGGAATCCGGCCACCTCGGTTCCCCCCTGGGTCAGCACCTGGAGGCGGGCGTTGGCGCTGTCGGTGACGTAGACGTCGTCATTCGGGCCGCCCACGAAGATGCCCTTCGCGTACCAGAACATGCCCGGGTCGCAGCTGATGCAGGTTCCGATCAGCTTCTGGCCGCCGAACTCCGTGTCGGCGCTGACCGCGGCCTTACTCGGCGTCGCGCAGCCCAGCGGACCGTTGCTGCTACCCGCGGTCGCGTAGGCCTTGATGTACCCGGACCGCGTGTCGTTCACCCAGAGGATGCCAGTCTTGGGGTCGACCGACACCCCGCGCGGGTAATCCATGGCGCAGTAGCTGGCGAGGACCGGCTCACGGCTGCCCCACATCTGGACAAACGCACCCGGCGTCGAGCTGGTGGGTCCGTCGAACTCCTGGATCCGCTGGTTGAAGCTGTCGGTCACGAACACCTGGCTGCCGTTCGGCGAGGCCGCGACGTCGACCGCCCCATTGAGGCCGCCGGCGGGCGGAGGGATCGCGGGGTCCGGAATCTGCTGGAGGAAAGCACCGGGCCCGCTGTTGTCGAAGAGCGGGTTGAAGGCGTCGATGTCGAAGCATGTGTAGTCGCTGACGTACACGGTGCCGTTCGGCGCGATGGCGGTGGCCCGGGGACCGTCCAGCTCTCCGCCGCCGGCGCACTGGTCACCGACGGAGCTGCCCGGGGTGCCGATCCAGCCCTGGAACTTGCCGTAGGTGGCCGAGGCAATGCTGTAGACGGCCACCTCCTGGTTGTCGGAATCGGTGACATAGGCGAGGTCGTGGCTTCGGTCCAGGGTGAGGCCCCGCGTGTTGCCGCTCACCTGACCCTTGGTGCTGAACCACTCGACCTGAGTGGCGGTCACCCCGGACGGTCCGGATTTGACGTGAAACTCCTGCACACACTGGTTGCTCACGTCGTCGATGTAGACGTCACCCGAGCTGTCGACGTCGATGCCCCGGATGAGGCCAAATTGGCCTGCGCTGCAACTCGTGCCGGTCGTACCGAATGATCCCAGGGGCTGGTCGCTGCTGCTGAAGACGTTGACCGTGTTGCTGCTGGTCACGTTGCTGGAGTCCACCAGGTAGACGGTCCCGTCGCTGGGGTCGATCGTGATCCAGGCCTCGTACCCGAAGGCGGAGACGGTGTCCAGCAGCGTGCCGCTGGGGCTGTATCGGTTGTACCCCTCGAGCGTGGCGACGACGAAGTCACCGGTGCTGGGGTCGACCGCGATCTGGTAGGGCTGCTGGCCGCCGAACTGCGCCCTCGATCCGTAGACGCCGTCCGGAGTGCCCGAGGTCGTGAAGCGGCGGACCTGGTAGTTGTTGTAGTCGCCGGTCAGGATCGTGCCGGTGGTCGGGTCGTACGCCATCCCCCAGGGATAGACGAAGGCGGCCCCCGGCTGGCCGATGGTCATGTCATAGCTTGGCGCGGTGAAGGCCGGTGCGGCCTGAGCCGCGAGCGTCCCGGTCCCCGAGGCCGCGGCGATGGCGATGCTCCCGAGCACGATGCCGAGCGCACGTCCCCCCCTGCTCGAGTGGCGAATCATGGGGTGAAGACCTCCACGCGATTGTTGCCGTAGTCGACGACGTAGATATCGCCGGTGCTGTCAACGGCGATGCCGAGCGGCCGGCTGAAGTCACCGTTGCTGGAGCCCCTGGCGCCGAAGCTGCCCAGGTAGGTGCCGGTTCCACCGGCGCCGATGCTGAACTCGCTCACGCGGTTCTTGGTCGAGTCGGTGACGTAGAGGGTGGAGCCGCTGATTGCGACGCCGAAAGGCTGACCCAGGGTGCCGGCCCCGATGGACGGCAGTTGCTCGGCGGGATTGGCTGGGTTGATGACGTCCACCACTCCCTGGTTGATCGAGGCCGCGTAGATGTAGCCATTGGCGGGGTCGAAGACGGCGGTGGTGCAGCCGTTGAAGACGCTCGGTTGCCCCTTCAGGACCCCGCAGGGGAACTGGGACTCCACGGTGCCCGCCTGGCTGATCACGTCGAAGTACCCGTAGCCGCTGTCGGGCACGTAGAGGGTGCCGTCAGGGCCGACCGCGATCCCGTCCGAGTAGAAGAGGTACCACGGCGGGACCCCCTGACCTCCGAACTCGGTGTCGAAGCTGACCGTGGCAGTGGTCGGGGTGACCCCCGAGACCGTGTACTCCTTGACATAGCCCGAGCGGGTGTCGCTCACCCACACGTTGCCATTGTTGGGGTCGATCGCCACTCCGCGGGGATAGTCCAGGGCAAGCGGTGAGCTGAGCACCGGGAGGCGGCTGCCCCACAGCTGGACAAAGGCTCCGGTCGTGGTCCCAGGCGTCTGGGGACCGTCGAACTCCTGGATGCGCTGGTTGAAGCTGTCGGTCACATAGACGGTGCCGTCGAGCGGCGAGACGGCCACCCCGACCGGCATGTTGAACCCGCCCGGAGGCGGCGCCGTGCCGGTGATCGCGTACTGGAAGGCGCCGGGATCGGTCGCGGCGAAGAGCGGGTTGTAGGCATCCATCGACCAGCAGGTGTAGTCACTCACCAGCACGAGCCCGTCAGGGCCGGCGACCGCGTCCCTCGGGCCGTCCAGCTCGCCTCCACCGCCGCAGGAATTGCCGACGCCGTTCCCTGGAGTCCCGATGTAACCGTCGAAGTGGCCAAAGGTCCCGGAGGCGATGCTGAAGGCCTCGACCTCCTGCTTGGCGGCGTCGGCGACGTAGAGCACGCCGTCAGTCCGGTCGATGCCGATGCCGCGGGTGTTGGCACTGAGCTCCGTCTTGTTGCCGAAGTACCCTCCGGTCACGAACTGACCGGTGCTGGTGAACTCCTGGACGCAGTGGTTGCTGACGTCATTGACGTACACATTGCCGGCGCCGTCAACGTCGATCCCACGGATGAGCCCGAACTGTCCCTTCGCACAGCTGGTGCCGTTGGTCCCGAACTGGCCGAGCGAATTGCCGTTGGCATCGAACATGAAGACCACGTTGGGCGCCGTCTTGGCCAGGCCGGTGGATTGGACGAGGTACACGGTGCCCTGGGCGTTGATGGCGACGAATGGTGAGTACCAGGCTGCCTGGTCGGGCACCGTCACCGTCCGGATCCAGTTCCCGTTGGCATCGAACTCCATGTAGCCGTAGCCG
>PLAK01000093.1 GCA_003134115.1 Candidatus Changshengia sp. | reverse complement strand
ATGGCCTACGAGGCGCTCAACAACATCGGCCACCTCCAACCCGAGCTGATCATCATCCTGAACGACAACGGACGTTCGTACGCCCCGACCATCGGTGGCCTCGCCGCCAACCTGGGCCAGCTCCGCCTCTCCCCCACCTACGAGGCCGCGAAGGACGCCACCGGCCGCACCCTGCGCCATCTCCCGCTGGTTGGCGACTCCGCCTACCAGGCCGCCAAGCGGGTCAAGGAGTCGCTCAAGCAGCTGGTCGCCACCACCTCGCTGTTCGAGACCCTCGGGCTCAAGTACGGCGGCCCCATCGACGGGCACGACGTGGCCGCCCTCGAGCGCGCTCTGCGCGACGCCGCCGCCTACCGAGGACCGGTGGTCATCCACGTCGTGACTAACAAGGGCAACGGTTATGCCCCTGCAGTTCGAGACGATATCGACAAATACCACGGAGTCTCGACGTTCGATCCCAAGGACGGGAGCTTCGCCATCAAGGCCCCCTCCTGGACCGATCTCTTCGGCGACGCCCTCCTGGAGGCAGCCGAGAAGGACACGCGGATCGTCGCCATCACGGCGGCGATGGCGTCATCCACCGGCCTGCTCGCCTTCGCCGAGCGCTTCCCGGACCGCTTCTTCGATGTCGGCATCGCCGAGCAGCACGCCGTCACCTTCGCCGCCGGCCTGGCCATGAAGGGGCTCCGGCCCGTGGTCTGCATCTACTCCTCATTCCTGCAGCGCGCCTTTGACCAGATCGCATGCGACGCCTGCCTCCATCAGCTCCCGGTCACCTTCGTGCTGGACCGCGCCGGCATCACCGGCGACGATGGGCCGTCCCACCACGGGATGCTCGACCTCGCTTTCCTGCGCTGCATTCCCAACCTGGTGGTGGCGGCGCCGAGCAGCCCCGACGAGATGCGCAGGATGCTGGCCACGGCACTGGCCCACGACGGGCCCTTCGCCTTCCGCTACCCGCGGGGGACGGCGCCGACCGCCGGTACGGCGCCGCTCGAGCCGCTCACGATCGGGCGGGCGGCGGTCAGGCGCGAAGGCACGGACATCGCCATCATGGCCGTGGGGAAGATGGTCCGGGTGGCCCTCGAGGCGGCCACGCAGCTCAAGGCGGAGGGTGTGAGTGCCACTGTGGTCGACGCCCGTTTCGTCAAGCCGATCGATCCCCACCTCGCCGATATCGCCGCGGCGCACCGTGCAGTCCTGACCGTCGAGGACGGGACGCGCGTGGGAGCGTTCGGAAGCGCCGTCGCCGAGTTGCTGGGGGACTGCGGGGTGACGGTGCCCCTCCACCGGCTGGGCATCCCCGACCGCTTCGTCGAGCACGGAAGCCAGGCGCTCCTGCTCCGCGAGCTGGGACTGGACGCGGACGGCGTCGCCCGGTCGGCACGTGAGCTGCTGGCCACGGTGCGGCCCGCCCACGCGCTGGCCTGACCGGATCCGGGGCTCCCATGGGCGCCGTGCTCGTCACCGTCACCGGTCCGACGTCGCGGATGGACCTCTCCCTCCCCACCGACGCCCCGGTCGGAGAGATCGTCCCGGCGCTGGTGGAGCGCGGCGAGCCTGAACCGAAGCCCTGGAGCCGCTGGGCGCTCGGGCCGGCGGGAGGCACACCTTTCGCACCCGGGCGAACGCTCGCCGAGCTGGGCGTGGTCGACGGGTCGGAGCTGCAGCTGCGCGACATGATCGCCAACGGCGACGCCACAGGTGAGCCGCCGGACACGGGGCCGGCGGGAGCTGCCGCGAACACCGACCAACGGCGCCGGAGCATCACCGACCTGGCCGAGCGGCTGATCGATGACATCGCCGGCATCCGCGCCGGGAAGAACCCGCTGCTCGAGTACGCCGCCCCCGAGGCCCGGCGGCGTCTCCGGGCCCTGGCCCCGGGGCCCTTCGACCGCGAGGCGGAGGGCAGCGCCTCCGATCTCAGCCTGACGGTGAGCTGGCATCGCGACCCGCGAGCACCGGTGGAGGCGCTCGCCGGCTTCACGGAGATCGCCGCCCGCGCCGGAGGCCCCGGAGGGCCGGGCGGCTCACCACACGGCCCCTCCAACCCGACGCCGGACCGGCGGGTGAGCGTCAGGATGACCGCCGACGCTCACTGCCGCTACCTTCTCGACGTCTGCGTGGCGGCTGAGCCGCCGCGCTGAGGGAAGCCCGTGGCGGGACGGGGGGTCAGGTCACCTGGACCGGTGCGCTGTCCGGGATGAACACCCGCTCCTGGCCCAGGTCGCCGAGCACCTGGACACCGACCGGGTAGGAGCCCTGCGCCCCGGCGGAGGAGAGCACCTGGGCGTCGAAGTCGATGGTCAGCTTGCCGGGGCTGGATCCGCTCGCGGGGGGGACCACGAAGCCGTCAAAGAAGGGGAGTGCGGACCCCTCCACCGGATTGGTGCCGCCGACGCGGCCGGAGTTCCCGGTGATCGTCACCGAGCCGTCGAAGATGAAGACGGGCGGCAGGGTCACCAGCACGCTGACGTCGTTGGCTGGGCCCGTGCCCTGGTTGATGACGCTCACCCGGTAGGTGACATCCTCGCCCGGAACCGCCAGGCTGGGGCTGACCGTGACCAGCGCGGAGAGCTGGGGGGCGGCGGTCAGCTTGACGGGCTGTCCGTTGCTCTGAGTGGTCGACGCCGTCGACGCGGAGGCGCTCGCAGTCATGGTGTACGTATTCGGGCTTCCCAGGGCGAGGGCATCGAATTCGATCGTCACGTTGTCCTTGTAGCCGCTCAACTCCCAAACTCCCCAGGTCGGCTGGTGGCTCTGACCCTGGGGGTCGACCGGGGAGGTTCGCACCGCGCTGCCGCTCAGCTGCGGCGTGTCTATGTAGCGGAAGTCCGCCGGCAGGTTGGCGGTGACGGTGAGCCCGGCAGTGCCCGCCGCTCCGGTGTCGATGACCGTGATGACGAACTCGATCGTCTGGTTGGCGGCGACGGTCGTGCTCGGGTCCACCGTTCCCACGGTGACGCTCAGCGACGTGTGACTGGCTCCGCAGCCGGCCGCCGCCATCGCGCCGAGGACGGCGGGGAGGACGACCAGGCCAGAGAGCTTCCGCAACCGCGCGGCACGCCCGCCGCCAGCCGCGCCACGCCCCCGGCCTGCCGGCGCCGGATCCCTCTCCGAGGTCATCCGGCCCTGCGAGACCCGCAGGCCCACACCCGGGCGGGTCACACCCTCTGGGCGGCGCGCATCGGCGCCAGCGGACGGCGCTCGCGTCGCGGCGGCGTCAGGGGGACATCGGTGGCTCTCGGAAGCGGATCCGGGTAACCGGCCTCGGCGAGGAGGCGCAGGGTGAGGGCGACGTCCAGCCCGACGACGGTGTCGACCCGACCACTCACCGCCTCGACGAGGTCTCCGCCGGCCCCCTGCACCGCGTACGCGCCGGCCTTGTCGAGAGGCTCGCCGCTCGCAACGTAGGTGATCAGGTCCTGGTCGGAGAAGTCGCGCATCTTGACCAGTGAGCGCGAGACCGCGAGAGCCTCGACGTCGGTGCCGGTCCTCAGCACGCAGATCCCGGTGAGGACGGTGTGACGCCGGCCGCGCAACTCGGTGAGCATCCGGAGGGCCGCCTCGGGTGTGCCCGGCTTGCCGAGGGGGCCGCGCGGCCCCACCACGACGGTGTCCGCCGCCACCACGAAGCTGCCGGGCTCGACACGCTCCGCGATCTCCACCGCCTTCTGACGGGCGATGAGCTGGCAGCCGAGGTCCGCACACATCCCGGGGGGAAGTGGCGGATCCGGTGAAGGCTCCACGACGGCGAAGCGGATCCCGGCCCGGACCAGCAGTTCGCGCCGGCGGGGGCTGGAGGAGGCGAGAACGATGCGCACGGACGGTGCGCTGGACACCCGGGGTGAAACGTGCCTGAACGAGGACGACGCCCGAACGCCGGGAAGTTGCTCGTCTGAGTCGGTCATGCGCCCCTCAGCAACGTGCGTGATGTCTCGGTCCTCTCCCCCGCGTACGACCCCACCCGTGAACGATCGTACCATCGTCAGGGGGGTGAGCCGAACCCGAGCGTCCCGATTGCGTTGATTGAATCGCTTATTCTGCCACTGTCCCTGGCCGATCTGCCGGCTCAGTGGAGCGCGAGCACGAGGGAGACCGTGGCGGGCACCAGAGCGAGAAGTCCCAGGGCCGGCCCGGCGACCACCACCAGGCGGCGGCTCGCCCCCATGAGGCCGGTGTAAGCGAGCACGGCGAGGGCGCCGAGACCGGCCACCACGGGGGCGGAGACTCCGGCGAGAGGCGCGAACCCGGCCAGAGAGAAGGAGGCCAGGCCGAGCGCGGCAACCAGTGCCGCCCGTCCCAGCCGTGCGGTGTGAGGGTCGAAGGGACGGACCAGCGCAGGCAGCGCCATCAGCACGGCGAGGACGGCCCAGGGTCGGGCTGCGCCCACCGATCCGCCGGCGGCCGCAATCGTGCCCAGGTCCAGTGTCATCGCCACCGAAGCAAGGCCGAGTAGGGGGGCAACCGCTGCGACGACCGCAGCCAGCCGCTGCCAGGGCCACCTCTCCGCGCTGCCCCAGCCGATGCCCGCGGCCAGGGCCGTGACGAACACCACCAGGCTCACGCCCGTGGGCAGGCCGAAGAGGGGGGACCCCGGGAAGGCCAGCAGCCCGCAGGCGGCGCTGACGCCGACGGCGACCATCAGCTCGTCGAGCTGGGCCGGGCGGAGACCGGCGGGGAGGCGGCCGACGATGGCAACCAGGGCCGCCAGCAGGCCCGTGTAGGCCGCCCCGGGGAAGATGGCCACGCCCACGATCGCGCTCAACACCGCCAGCGGGTTCATGCGCCAGGTCCGAAGACGAGGTGAACGGCTCCCATCGGGAGCAGTCCCACGGCCAGCGCCATCGCGGCGATCAGCCAGGCGGCGACGACCCGATGGTGCGGCGCCGGCGCACCCTCCCCCGGCTCGCCCTGAGCGACGCCAAGGACGGCGGTCACGGTCACCAGCCCCCCGGCGAGCACGCAGGCGGCAGCGACGCCAGGGTTGAAGGCGACGCACGCCTGGAGGATGAGGAACCGTCCCCAGAACGCCGGGGAGGGGGGAAGTCCGCAGATGGCGAGCCAGACCACCCGGCGAGGTGGGCCCAGACCGGGTCGCGGCGTCTGCAGGAGGATCGGGGCGACCACCAGGTGGGTGAGGATGAGCAGCAGCCCGCCGGCGGCGGCGGCTGTCTCCCCGGTGCCGATGCCGGCGGCGACGAGGCCGAGGTCGCCGAGAGCCACCCGGCCGTAGCGGGTTGCCGGACCGGCGCGGAGGCTCATCACCCCCGCCCAGAGCGCGCTGATCAGGCCGCACGTGAGGATGGTGTGGTCGAAGGCGAGTCTGGCGAGAAGGGGGAGCGGGCCTGGGATCGCGAAGGCGGAGAGCAGGACGGCAGGCGCGAGCAGCACCAGCCAGGTGGCGATCTCCGGAGCGGGGAGGTCGGCCAGGGCACCCGCAGCCCATCCACCGAGAGGCACGACCGCGGCGAGGGCGAGCACCCCGACCACCAGGAGGCCGCCCACCAGACCCGGCTGGCCACCGGAGGCGGCGGCGGGAAGGAGCAGGCTGACCGCGATCAGGGCGGCCGCCCCCGTGCCGGCGACCCGGGCGGCGGCAAGGCTGGCTCGCCCCGGCGCCACCGAGATCCAGCGAAGGCTGAGGGCGGCGACGGCGAGCATGGCCGCGACACCGAAGAGAAGGGGGGACCCCGTGGCGAGGAAGAGCACGACAGCCCCCCCCACGGTCCCGATCCCGATGATCTCGCGGCCGTCCAGGCGATCGGTGAGGAGCAGGCACAGCCAGAGAGCGGTGGCCGACGCGGAGAGGAGGCCGCCGGCCTCGCGGGGCAGCACCAGACCTCCGCCACCGAGCCCGTCCGGTCGCGCGCCGCCCTGCGCCGTGGCGATGGTGAGAGCGACGAGCAGGAGGGGCGCGATCAGGGCGATCGGACGACGAAAGCGAGCCGGGCCGAGCCCGGCGAGGATTCCGATGCCGGCCCAGGCCGTGGCCAGCCACACGGCGTTCATCGACCCGCCTCGGGGGCCACGGACCGGGGGCGGGCGGCCAGCCACCCCTCCACCGCAGCCGCGACCGGGACGAGGGCGACGACCCCCGCCACATCCGGAAGGGGACCGCCCCCTCCCCGGAGCAGCCAGCCCACGCTGACTGCGAAGGCGAGGGCGGCCACGCCAACGGAGAGGTCGGTGACGGTCCGGGCGAGGAAGACGCGAAGCACACCGCAGGTGAAGATGAAAGCGACGGGGAAGAGCGCGCCCTGGACGGGGGCGACCGACCCGACCGGCACGTTGAAGCTGACCCACGAGGCCGCGATCAAGGCGATGACCCCGGCCGCCACGCGAGCGCTGCGAGGCCCGAACAGCCCCTCGTGCGGGGTCGCGACCGAGTGGAGCGGGTCGATCCCGGGGCGCGCGGCGAGCCGCCCGGCGATGGTCCCGGCCAGCGGGCCGGCGGCGGCACCGGCCACACCGGCTCCGAGGACGACCACCGCGGCCCACCCGCCGCCGTAGATGGCGGCCGCGGGAGAGAGGCCGAGAGCGACCGCGATGCAGGTGACGAGCACAGCGCGCCGCCGGTCGACCATGACCGTGACAGCCCCGGCGGCGAAGGCGATGAGGTCCAGAAGCGGCTGGTTCATAGGTAGTGGAAACCGATGAGTGCGGCGAGCGCCGCCACCACCATGAAGACGAGCCCGGGTTGGGTCACCAACCAGGCGTCGAGGCGGGCCAGCCCGCGTCCGAGCCCGCGGGCGAGAGGTCCGAGAGTTCGTCGGGCCCCCACGACGGCGACCCAGGCNNGGGCGCGGGCCCCGCTCACCGTGGGCGGGGTGGGGGAAGGGGACGCCGAGGGCCAGCCCGCCGCTCACGACCGCGAGCAGCACGACCAGGAGCGCCAGGCTGAGGTAGCCGCCGGGCCAGGGCCCTCCCGGGCCGTGCAGGGTGGCGGCGTCGATGGCGACGGGGGCGCCGGTGCCCACCAGGGGAGCCAGCAGCCGCGCGCCCACGACCCCCGGGAAGAGCGCAGCGGCCGCCCCCAGCACGAGGGCCACGGCGGCATCGGGCCGTGGCAGCACGGCGTGCCGGAGCAGCCCCGAAGGCAGTGCCCCCTCTCCGGCAGGAGAGCCCCTATGGAGGGGTGAGACCACCCCGTCGCCGGAAGACGGGGACGCCGAGGCCTCCCCGGAGGGCAGGGCGGCTAGCCCGATCGCCTGCCGTGCCGCGACCACCCCCCCACCGGCGGCGATCACGGCGGCCATCCCCAGGGCGACCAGGAGCGGCGCGTACGGACGGCCCAGGGAGGCGACCGCGCCGAGCTCGAGAACCATGGCCGTGGTCCCGAAGCCGATGGGCAGCCCGCCTGCGGCAGCCAGCGCGATTGCCGCGAGCGCGCGGCCGCGGCGGGTGGGCAGGGTCGGCCTGCTCCAGGCGGGCGCTGCCAGCAGGGCCAGCTCGAGGGCCACCACCCCGGCCGCAAACCCGCCGGCGCCACCGGGAAGACCGGCGATGGCGACCAGAGTGCCCGCCGATGCGGTGAGCAGCGCCCGGCCCGCACGGCGCGACTCGTGCTTCCACCGCCAGGCGGCGATGGCACCCCACAGCGCGGCGGCGGTGCCGAAGGCGGCGAGAACCGCCGTGAAGCCCGGGTCCGCCGCGCCCCCGGTGGCCGCTCCGAGCCGGAGCAGGGTGGCCGCGCCGCACGGGACCGCCCCGATGGCGAGCCAGCTCCTGGTCGACCGCCCTCCGGCCGCCCCCGGCCACCACCCCGCGGCGAGCAGACGCCCAGCTCCGGCAAGGCCCCAGGGCAGTGCCACCAAGAGGCCTGCCGCCCCCGGCGGAACCGCGTAGGGATCGCTGGTCCCGGTGGTCACGATGAGCTGGACGGCGGCCACCAGCAGACCCAGTGCGAAGACGTGCTGGATCGTGAAGGCGGCGGCGGCCCCCCGGCTGACCCGCTCTCGGCCGGCTGTCGCCAGCAGCAGGCCGCCGAGGCTGGCGATCTCCGCACCGGCGAAGAGCATCACCGCATTGCCGGCCAGGGCGGCGAGCACCGCACCGGCGGCGGTGACCAGAAGCGCCGCCTCCTCCCCGGGCCGGCGGTCGGCCGCACCGAGGGCAAAGAAGGTGGCCACCAAGGCGAGCAGGACCAGGGCCAGACCGGTTTGATCGGCACGGAGCGTGAGCTGAACCCCCGATACCGCCTGTCCGAAGGTGCTGACAATCGGTCCGTTCGTCGTGATCGCGGCGATGCTGAGGGCTGCCCAGCCGGCGACGACCAGGACCCCCGCGCTGAACAGCCGGCGCGTTCGCCGCCACGGAGCGGGCAGGAGGTAGGCGACGAGCGCCCCGGCGAGGAGCAGGGCGAGGACCAGGGCGGACCGGTTCCCCACGTTCAGCAACGGCGCAGTCTCCGGTCAGCGTCCCGCAGGGCACGCACTAGTGCGGTGCGGGCGCCCTGGGGGAAGCCGGGGGCAGCACGTGGGCGCCGACCTCGGTGGCGCAGTACGGGCAGACCGACCATCCCAGCCGCAGCCTCCGCTCGCAGACAAGGCACCTGCGAGCGAACTGAGTGCGGCAGTGCGGGCAGACGACGAAGTCCTCCTCGATGTCGCGCCCGCAGGTCGGGCACGGGCGGGTGTCCGGCGTGCCGGTGGGGGGCTCCTCGAGGATCTGCTGCTCGAGGGCCAGGGAGCGCTCCTCCGCGAGCGTCCTCGGCGGACGGATCACCAGGTAGATGAGGGCTCCCAGAAAGGGGGGTACGAAGGCGAGCAGGAAGGCGAAGATCGCAAAGGGGATCGACGTTGAGCGCCGCCGGGCATCCCGCACCACGTTGTAGGCCAGCGCCACCAAGAGCAGTGCCACGTAGAGGATGAGCAGGAGGACACCGAGGAAGATGAGCGAGCCGCTGGTGTCGGCGAGAAGCTTCATTCGGACATCCCTAAGCGACGGCGCAGGGTCTGCGCCTGCAGCTCTGCCTCGCGGAGCTGGTCGGTGGCCTTCTGGACCACGCTTTCGGGGGCACGCTCCCGAAACGCGGTGTTGGCGAGCTGCGCGCGGAGCCGGACGGCCTGGTGCTCGACATCGTCGAGCTGGCGGCGCAGCTTCTCCTCCCCTCCTCCCCCAAGGTGCAGCTCGGCCTCGAGGCTGCCGGCGATCACCAGCTGGGCCTCGCCAGCATCATCGCCATCGGCGACCCGGACGCGGACCAGGGCCTCGAGGATGCGACGGCGGTCGCCGGCAGATAGGGAGGGATTGCCTCCCCGGATGACGACGGGGTGGAGGGTCTTGTCGGCCGCGCTGATGCCCGCCTCCTGGCGGCGGGCGCGGAGCTGTCCGACCAGCAGGAGCAGCTCGTCGATACCGTCACGAGTGCCGGCCGATTCCGGAGCGCCCCACGCGGGCAGGACGGTTGGCCAGGAGCGGTGCTGGAGGGTCGGGGCGGGGTCGGGTAGCCGCTGCGCGCACTCCTCGGTGACGAAGGGCATGAACGGGTGGAGCAGGCGCAGCGCGGAGTCGAGCACGGTGACCGCGGTCGCCGCCGCCGCCTCCCTCCCCTGCCCGTCCCCGCCGTTGCGCAGGCGCACTTTCACGATCTCCATGTAGTCGGAGCAGAAATCCTGCCAGATCACGCTGTACAGGCGGTCCATGGCGTCGTGGAAACGGTACTGGGTCATGGCCTGATCGACGGTGACCACCGCATCGGCGAGACGTCCGAGGATCCAGTGATCCTCGGCGAGGAGCGCCGCGGCCGGGACCGACGGGGGCGTCACCGCGATCCGATCACCGTCACCGATGGCCGTGACCAGGAGCCGCGTGACATTCCAGAGCTTGTTGGCGAATCGCTGGTAGCTGGCCACCCGCTCCTCGTCGTAGCGGACGTCCTGACCGCTCGTGCCCACGGCCCCGGCCCAGGCACGGATGGCGTCGGCGCCGTAGCGCCCGATGATGTCCAGGGGGTCGACGGCGTTGCCGCGCGACTTGGACATCCGCGTGCCGTCCCGGGCCATGATGGTCGAGGTGATGATCACGTCGTCGAAGGGCTTCTGTCCGGTGAACCTGAGACCGGTCATGATCATCCGGGCCACCCAGAGGTAGATGATCTCGCGCGCCGTCACCAGGACCTGGGTGGGATAGAAACGCTGCAGATCGACCGTTTCCTCAGGCCATCCGAAGATCGCAAACGGCCACAGGGCGCTCGAGAACCAGGTGTCGAGCACATCGGGATCGTGCTCCAGCCGGTCAGTGCCACAACTGGGGCAGCTCTGCGGGGTCTCCACCCAGGCGAAGCGATGGCCATTGCCGCACCGGCTCACCGGGATGGCGTGGCCGAGCCAGATCTGGCGGCTGATGCACCAGTCCTTGATGCCGCGCATCCAGGTCAGGTACTGGTCCCGATACCGCTCCGGATGGAAGGCGACGTCGCCCCTCTCGACCGCGGCGATGGAGGGCTCCGCGAGGGTCGGCATGCGCACCCACCACTGCTCGCTCACGAGCGGCTCGATGACGTGATGGCAGCGGTCGCAGTGGCTGACCTCGTGGACGTAGGGCTCCTCGCCGGCCACCGCCCCCTGCTCACGGAGGGCCTCGGTGACCTCGCGACGAGCCTTCTCCACCGTGAGACCGTGGAAACGGGGGAGATCGGGGACATCCATTGTCCCGTCCAGCCCGATCACGTTGACGATGGCGAGTCCGTGGCGGACGCCGATCTCGTAGTCGGTGGGATCGTGGCCCGGGGTGACCTTGAGCGCACCGGTGCCGAAGCCCACCTCGACCGCGGCGTCGGCGACGATGGGGACGCGCCGGCCGGTGAGGGGAAGGATGACGTTACGGCCCACCAGGTCCCGGTAGCGGGGATCGTCGGGGTTCACCGCCACCGCGGTGTCGCCCAGCATGGTCTCGGGACGAACGGTCGCCACCACCACCTCGCCGCCGCCCTCCACCGGGTAGCGCAGGCGGGTGAGGGTGTCATGGTGCTCGATCCATTCGACCTCCTCGTCGCTGATGGCGCTGAGATCGTGGGGGCACCAGTTCACAATGCGAGGGCCCCGGTAGATCAGCCCCTCGTCGAAGAGGGCCTTGAAGACGGTGCGGATGGCCCGCACGTAGGCCTCGTCGAGGGTGAATCGCGAGCGCGACCAGTCGCAGGTGAAGCCGAGCCGGCGCATCTGCTCGTAGATGCGGCCACCGCACTCCTCATACCAGGCGTCGACGCGCGCCTGGAAGGCGGCGCGTCCGATCGCGTCGCGGCTGGTGCCCTCGGCGACCAGCTGACGCTCGATCACCGCATTGGTGGCGATGGCGGCGTGATCGGTGCCGGGACACCACTCGACCTCGGCACCGCGCATCCGCCAATGGCGGGCCAGAATGTCCTGGACCGAGCCGCCCATGGCGTGGCCCATGTGCAGCGGGGCGGTGATGTTGGGAGGCGGCAGGGCGATGGTGAAGCTGGGACGGTCCGACGTGGCGTCCGCCCGGCCCACCTCCAGCTCCTCCCAGCGGAGGCGCCAGCGGGGCTCGACCTCCGCCGGCTCGAACTTCGATTCCATGGGTGGCCCGAAGTATAGGGGCCACGCTCGGGGACCCCACGGCCCCGCCGTGGGCGCCAGGGCCGCCGGCGGCGCCCGGACGTTCAGATCGAGGAGGCGCGCCGCCGCGCGGCGAACGCTTCAGCGGTGCCGGGTCGGCCTGACGCTGCCCCTAGGCGGTCTTGTCGGCGACGGCCGCCTCGCCCCCCTCTGCGTCCATGTGACGCGGCTCCTCGGTCAGCAGCAGAGGCTCGACGCCGTCCTGGATCGACTGCTCGGTGATGACGCAGCGCTTGATGTCGGGCCGGCTCGGGACCTCGAACATGCTGTTGAGGAGCACGTCCTCGATGATCGACTTCAGGCCCCGCGCCCCGGTCCCGCGGGCCAGGGCCCGCTTGGCGATCGCACGCAGCGCCCCCTCATGGAAGGCGAGCTCCACGTCGTCCAGGGCGAAGAACTTCTGGTACTGCTTGACGAAGGCGTTCTTGGGCTCGGTGAGGATGCGCACGACGTCGTCCTCGTCGAGGTAGTCGAGGGTGACCACGATCGGTAGCCTGCCGACGAACTCGGGGATGAGCCCGTACTTGAGGAGGTCCTCGGGTTGGAGCTCGCGGAGCAGCTTGGTCGACTCCTTGGTGCGGCCCTTCTTCAGGGGCTCGCTGGTGAAGCCGATGGCCCGGCGGCCGGTGCGGTGCTCGATGATCTTCTCCAGACCGTCGAAAGCGCCACCGCAGATGAAGAGGATGTTGGTCGTGTTGATCTGGATAAAGTCCTGGTGCGGGTGCTTGCGCCCGCCCTGGGGAGGCACGTTGGCCACCGTCCCCTCGAGGATCTTGAGCAGCGCCTGCTGAACGCCCTCGCCGCTCACGTCGCGCGTGATCGAGGGGTTGTCCGCCTTGCGCGCAATCTTGTCGATCTCGTCGATGTAGATGATCCCCCGCTCCGCGCGGGCGATGTCGAAGTCGGCCGCCTGGATGAGCCGGAGAAGGATGTTCTCGACATCCTCGCCGACGTAGCCCGCCTCGGTGAGGCTGGTCGCATCGGCAATGCTGAATGGGACGTCAATGATCTTGGCGAGCGTCTGGGCCAGCAGGGTCTTGCCACAGCCGGTCGGGCCCACCAGCAGGACGTTGGACTTCTGGAGCTCGATGTCGCTGTTGGCCTTGCTGTTTGCGATGCGCCGAAAGTGGTTGTAGACGGCGACGGAGAGGACCTTCTTGGCGTGCTCCTGGCCGATCACGTGCTGGTCCAGCGAGGCCATGATCACCTGCGGCGTCGGCATCATCCCCGACTTGACCCGCTTCTGCGAGGTCGAGCGGTTGTCCTCCTCCAGGACCTCCTGGCAGAGATCGATGCACTGATCGCAGATGTAGACGCCCGGGCCCGCCACCAGCTTGCGGACCTGCTCCTGCCCCTTCCCGCAGAAGGAGCAGCGGGTGTGCCGGCGCCGATCTTCGCGGTCGGTCATTTCCTCACCCGCATCGCTTGCCCTTAGCGGGCCGCAGCGCCGCCCCCGGTCTCGGGCCCATCCGCGGACTCACTGCGAGCGGACCGCGGACCGCCGCCCACTCCCCGCGGGGAGGAGCCGTCACCGGTGCTCTTGGTCCGGCCCTGGATGATCTCGTCGACGATGCCGTACTCCTTGGCCTCGTCGGAGCTCATGAAGAAGTCGCGATCCGAGTCCCGGTGCACCACCTCGATGGGCTTGCCGGTGTGGTGCGAGAGGATCTCGTCGATGCGGCGGCTGACCCGGAGGATCTCCTGGGCGTGGATCTGGATGTCGGCGGCCTGACCGCTGAATCCGCCGCTCGCCTGGTGGATGAGGATCCGGGTGTTGGGCAGCGAGTAGCGGAGTCCGGGCGCGCCCCCGGCCAGCAGGACCGCCGCCATGGAGGCGGCCAGGCCCATGCAGATGGTGCCGACCCGCGGCTCCACGTACTGCATGGTGTCGTAGATGGCGAGGCCGGCGTAGACCGACCCCCCGGGCGAGTTGATGTAGAGCCAGATGTCCTTCTCGGGATCCTCACCGGCCAGGAAGAGCAGCTGGGCCATGACCACGTTGGCCACCTGGTCGTCGATGGGGGTGCCGATGAAGATGATCCGGTCCTTGAGCAGGCGGGAGTAGATGTCCATCCCGCGCTCACCCCGGTTGGTGGTCTCGATGACGTAGGGGATGAGTGTCATTGCCAGGCCAGTATACCCACGGGCCGTCGCCGGGCCCTCAGGGGGGTTGCGAGGCTCGGACCGACCCCCTGAGGAGATCGGGCGTCCCCCGGCCGGACCGCCTCGGCCAAGCGTCCGAGCCGTCCCAGAGCCAAGGGTATTGCTGATACTGACAGTATCAAGTATATTGACACTCCTGGCTGAGAGACATGGTGGAGGGAGTCGGCCATGGCCCGAAAGTACAAGCCCGTCGAGCTATCCCTTCGCACGGTCCCGATGGACCTCGCGGAGGAGCGCGCCCGGTGCCCGCTCTGCGACAACCACAACTCCGGTGTGATCGGCCGCCTCGGTCTCCGCCTGGTGTTCCGCTGCGAGCAGTGCCGGGTCCGCTTCTACCGTCCCTCCGCAGCCCTGCGGTTCGGCTGATTCAGGCGCCGCCGGCGGCGATCTCGTAGGCGCGCTCGGCCGCCGCCCGGCGGAGCAGGTCGACGTGCGCCGCAGCGTGGAGACGGCGACGGTCCTGCCGGGAGAGCCGGCGTCCCGCTCCGATCCGATCCACCTCATGCTCGACCTGCGACTCGTCGACATCGAGCTGCTCCGCGCTGGCCAGGGCCCCCAGGGCCAGCTCCAGCCGGACGCTGTCCGCCGCGGCCGGGCGCCGCTCCGTGCGGAGCTTCTCGAGATTGCCCCCGGTGTACTCCAGGTAGCGGTCGAAGCGAAGCCCCAGCTCGGCGAGCCGGACCTCCATGTCGGCGAGCTCGCGGTCCAGCTCGCGCTCGACCATGGCCGCCGGCAGGTCCACCTTGACCCGGTCCCGGAGGGCCTTGAGGACCTCGGACTGGAAATGCTCCTCATCGCTCTGGGCTGCGGCCTCGACCAGCCGGTCCCGGTAGCGGTCGCGCATCGCCTCGAGCGTCTCCCCGCTGCCGTCGCGCTGAGCCAGGGCGTCGTCGAGAGGCGGGAGCTCCCGCTCGCGGATGGCGAGTATGTGGGTGTCCGCCTCCACGGTCACCCCCCGCAGCTCCTCCTGCTGGTAGTCGGCGGGAAGGGCGAGGGGGAACTTCCTCTCCTCTCCGGGGGTGAGCCCGATGAGGGCGTCGACCAGCCCGGGGACGAGACGCTCACGATCCAGCTCCAGGTCGCGCTCCTCTCCTCCAGAGAGCACCTCCTCGCCGCGCCGCATCACCAGGGTGCAGCGCAGCACGTCACCGGCCTGAGCCGGACGGCTCACCTCGGCCAGCTCGGAGAAGCGCCGACGGACCTCCTCCAGAGCAGCGTCCACGTCCGAGTCGCCGATCTCGGTGTGGGGCCGTTCGATGCGCAGAGTGCGGTAGTCGGCGAGGTCGACCACGGGGCGGACGGTGAACTCGGCGGTGAACTTCACGGGCTGGCCGCGCTCGACCGTCCCGAGGGTGACCGAGGGATCACCCACCGGGTCGAGGTTCTCCTGGTCGACGGCACGAGAGTAGAGCTCCGGGACGAGCTCCTCGGCCGCGGCGTTGCGCAGCGCCTCCCAGCCGACGGCACGCTCGACGAGCCCGGCGGGCGCCTTGCCCGGCCGGAACCCCGGGATGTGGAGCCGGGCTCCCAGCTTCCGGCCGGCCACCCCGAGTGCCCGGTCCAGCTCTTCGGTCGGGGCCTCGACGGTGAGTTCGACGATCCAGCCCGGCTTGCGCTCGACAAAGACGGACAGTTCGGAGCTTGCGGTGGTCACGTGGTCTCCTCAGGTGTCACAGGCCCGCCATTCTGAACGACGGCACGTCGTGGACGACGGCGCCAGCCGCCCACGTGCGCGGGCCGAGACTCGAACTCGGACGGGTCACCCCACGGGATCCTAAGTCCCGCGCGTCTACCGGTTCCGCCACCCGCGCCGGTTCTGGCAGGCCCGGGCCGAGTGTAGCACCGCCATTTGCAGCGATCGGGCGGCAGCCGGCACCGGCGCCGGCCGCTGCCCGGGGGGGTCGACGGCGGGCTGTCGAGCTCACTCCGGTCGACCCTCAGCCGGGGGCGACCAACAGCCCTGGACACAGCCCGCGCAGACCCCTAGGCTTGGCCTCAATCCGGCCGGGGGCCGGTTCACCGATCGCCATCCGCACGGAGGTCGACGTATGGAGCCGAGCCAGTCAGCCGCAGCGGTCGAGGCCCCGCAGGAGATCGTTGCGAAGATCGATCAGAAGGCTGTGAGACTTTCTGCGCTGCTGCGGGACATCGACAACCACCCCATCGAGCTGTCTGCGGAACTGGTCGAGCGGCTCGATGAGATCCTCGAGATGCTGGGCTGCCGGATCTCCGCGACCCGAGCCCTCCTCCACCAGCCGGCGTACCTGACGCCAGGGATGAGCGTGGCCTGATCCGGCTCCGCCGTCACCCGGGGCTGCCCGAGCGATGGCTGGTGGCGGTCACAGGGTGGGCCGTCCCGCGCGCGGCGGCGGCGATCACGGGCTGCTCGGCAGCGGACCGGGCACGCGCCACCTCCCCTGGGGTCCGTGCCCGGCGGTACAGTGAGGCGTGGGCAGCCACCGTCCGGAGCCTGGCGCCCCCACTCTCGCCCCTCGCCAGCCGCACCGGCGGCGTGTGTCCCCCGACCGATCGCCTCGACAGGAGAGACGCCCCATGGCCGCCCACGAGCACTGGAAGACCGAGCCCGACGATCACGATTACCCCGCCGCCTCCGACTACCTGAGCCTGATCATGGACAAGGGAGAGGTCACCAATGCGGTGGCGGCACTGCGCAAGGCCGCGATCACCCACTTCAAGGCCAAGGATCTACTGAGGGCCAGCCGCCTGGAGCTGCTGCCGCCGGACAACGTCCATGTCAAGAAGGACCTCGGCAAGGTCCAGGCTGGGAACCTCCTTTCGCCAGTCCTGCTGATACGTGGCCGGGTGGATGCCGACGTGCCGCTGACGGTCGCCGACGGGTTCCACCGGATCTGCGCCAGCTACCACCTGGACGAGGACGCGGACATCCCCTGCCGGATCGCCTGAGGACAGCATTCCGGGGACTGGCGCCGGGTTGACGCGTCGCGTCGCTGCGCGATAAGGCGCCGGCACTTCGCACGGGCCGAGGGCGCTCTCGCGCCCCTCACGGCCTCCGCCCTACCCGAGCGCTCGCGCTTGGCGCGGCGCCCGGGCGGGCGGCGGCCTGGGCACGCCTCAGGAGGCGTGCCCGGCCTCGCTCCGTTTAGGCGTCGTAGTAAAGGAAGAACTCGTAGGGGTGCGGGCGGAGGGCCACCGGGTCCACCTCGCGCTCGCGCTTGTAGGCGACGTAGGTCTCGATCAGGTCAGGGGTGAAGACGTCCCCCTTGAGCAGGAAGTCGTGGTCGGCCTCCAGGGCGTCGAGGACCTCGGGCAGCGACCCCGGCAGATCCTTGACCTGGGCGGCCTCCTCACCCTCCAGCTCGTAGAGGTCGGCCTCGATCGGCTTGGGCGGCTCGATCTTGTTGGCGATGCCGTCCAGACCCGCCATCAGCATCGCGCTGAACGCGAGGTACGGGTTGCAGGTCGGGTCGGGAGAGCGGAACTCCAGGCGCCGCGCCTTGGGCGAATCGCTGTAGGTGGGGATCCGGATGCAGGCGCTGCGGTTGCGCGCGCTGTACGCGAGCTTGATCGGTGCCTCGTAGCCGGGAACCAGACGGCGGTAGGAGTTGGTGGTGGGCGCGGCCAGGGCCAGCAGTGCCGGAGCATGCTTGAGCAGGCCGCCGATGTACCAGCGACCGAGGTCGCTGAACAGCGCGTAGCCGTTCTTGTCGTAGAAGAGCGGGACGCCACCCTTCCAGAGCGACTGGTGAACATGCATCCCGCTGCCGTTGTCACCGAAGAGTGGCTTGGGCATGAAGGTCGCGGTGTAGCCGTTCTGTGCGCAGACGTTCTTGACGATGTACTTGAACTGCAGCACGTTGTCGGCCATCGAGGTCAGCGAGCCGAAGCGCATGTCGATCTCGGTCTGCCCGGCGGTGCCGACCTCGTGGTGGTGCACCTCGATGTCCAGACCGGACTCGAGCATCTTGAGGACGATGCGGCTGCGCAGGTCCTGCAGCTGGTCGGCCGGCGGGACGGGGAAGTACCCCTCCTTGTACTTCGGCCGGTAGCCGAGGTTGGCCCCGTCGCGACCGCTGTTCCAGATGCCCTCATCGGAATCGATGTGGTAGTAGCCCTCGTGGGAGTTCTGGTCGAAGCGGACCGAGTTGAAGATGTAGAACTCGAGCTCCGGGCCCCAGTACGAAAGATCGGCCACACCCGACTTGGCCAGGTAGGCCTCTGCCTTCTTGGCAATGTAACGCGGGTCGCGAGAGTACGGTGCCCTGGTCAGCGGGTCCTTGACGTCGCAGACGATGGCCAGGGTCTTGACTTCCAGACACGGGTCGATGAAGCAGCGGTCCGGGTCCGGGAAGAGGAGCATGTCGCTCTCGAAGATCTTCTGGAACCCGCGGATCGAGGAGCCGTCGAAGCCGATGCCGTTCTCGAAGAGGTCATCGGTGAGCTCACTGACCGGGATGCTGAAGTGCTGCCACGTGCCGGGCAGGTCCGTGAAGCGCACGTCCACGAACTTGACGCCCGCCTCCTTGGCCCGCTTGATCACGTCCTTCGGGGTGGCCCCGCCTGGTTGTTTGGTCTCGTCTGCCATCCACTTCCCCTTGCAACCGCTGGCCGCCGGCGCGGCCCCACGGGCCGAGCCTCTGCTATCACAACTGAGTGAGCCTAACGAGTTACGGGGCGGACCTGCCATGGACTCGGAGGACGAGAGGCGCGGTTACACCTTTGTGCTCAACGCACAAACAGGCGACCGATCATTTGCGTTGATTGCACAGACGCCGGGATCGCCTCAAGCACGGGAGGAGCCGCTTCCGACCGCGCGATCAAGGCGGTGCGCGCCTCGCCTCACCGGTCGGGGAACGACAATCCCTCGCCGGGGTCCTTCCTCACCCGGCTAGGATCGGGGCTTCACCTCGTCGAGCTTGGCCCGGGCCCCCGCCTTGTCCTTGAAGTAAAGCTTGTTGATGTCGACATAGGCGATCTGGGCCGTGGGGACGTCCTCCTCGGCGAAGATCGCGTCGACGGGGCACGGATCGACGCATGCGCCGCAATCGATGCACTCATCCGGGTCGATGAACACCATCCGGTCGTCGTCCGTCTCGTGGATGCAGTCCACGGGGCAGACCTCGATGCAGGACTTGTCCTTGAGGTCAACGCAGGTCTCGGTGACGATGTAGGTCATTCGAGGTGGAGTCTACCAAAGGCCGCCGTGCAATTCGGCCATTACCCGGGGAAGGCCCCCTGCCCGGCACGGGGACAGGGGGCCCATGGGGTGGCCGGCATGCCGGCCGGTCAGATGAGCGCCAGCGCACCCTGCCCGCCGGCTCTGAAGGGGTAGACGAGCCTCCGCCGGAGCTGCACCGGCACGGGGCCGCGGTCGGCCACGGTCCGGTGTGCTCGCGGGACGGTGCACGGGGTGGCCCAGGGGGGACGCTCGAGCATGGCGAAGCCGCCGTAGAGGCTGGCGAAGGTCAGGCAGCGGAGGAGTCGCTCGGTGGAGGGCTCGGTCCGGGTGGCGACGACCACCGCGTGCGCCTTCATGCTGTGGACCGCCGCGTCACGGCAGGCGGACGCGGCCTGCACCCGGTGCATCCAGGCGGCGAACCCGGGACCGTCCTTCCAGTGTTGCTTGATCACGATGCGCGTGCTCAGCGACGCGACCAGGTTGGGCCACAACGCCGGAGCGCGGCGAGGATGGCCGCGGCCGGCGGTCTCGCCAGCCCTGAGCGGCCCCCCGGCCAGCGCGCTGGCGAGGTGGGTGGCGTGCGCCAGTCGATGCGCGAACGCCACTGTCGGTTCGCCGCCATCGCCGACGTTGTTCAGCGTGTCCAGCGCGTCGATGGCCACGTCCACAAGGCTCTCCGCCACTCCCGCCAGCCTGCCGGCCTGCTCGGAGGTCATCCTGCTCATGAGGGAGACACTCGCCCCGGCCGCGGCAACCGCGGGCCCGAGAGCCATGACCGTCGCGGCCAGCGGGCTCTGGCGCTCCAGGCCGGAGGTGACGCAGAGCTCGTCGAGGCGCAGCATGCTCCCCTGCAGCACCGGCAGCAGGGGACGGCTCGCCTGGCAGAGGTCTCCCGCCAATTCGACGGCCGTGGCCGTGAAGGTCTCGGCGATCTGGGTGTCGGATCTCGCGGTCATGGTCGGCGCCTCCACTGGGCCTCTTCAGGGGATGGCGGCTGGGGGCGCGGGCGCG
>PLAK01000164.1 GCA_003134115.1 Candidatus Changshengia sp. | reverse complement strand
CAGATCCAAGCTGGCTCAACTCGGGCGACAACGCCTGGCAGCTGACCTCCGCGACCCTGGTCGGGATCATGAGCGTCCCGGGGCTGGCGATCCTCTACGCGGGCCTCATGAAGCGGAAATGGGCGGTGAACTCCGCCATGATGGTGCTCTACGCGTTCGCGATGACGCTCATCGTGTGGACGCTCTTCGCGTACAACATGAGCTTCGGGCACCCGGGGATCGGGAGCGTCGTGGGCCAGCCGGGCACGGTGCTGAGCGCCAACAGCCTGGAGATGCAGGCACAGATCCCGCTCCTCAACGGGCTGATGCCGCCACTCCGGTTCCCGCTCAGCTCGATGGTCTATTTCCAGTTCGTCTTTGCGGCCATCACGGTGATCATCCTGGGCGGCTCGCTGCTCGGCCGGATCAGCTTCAAGGCCTGGGCGCTGCTGGTCCCGCTCTGGATCACGCTGGTCTACTCGGTCGGCGCCTTCAGCATCTGGGGCGGCGGCTGGCTCGCCCAGATGGGAGCGGTGGACTTCTCGGGTGGCTACGTCATCCACGTGGCCGCGGCGGTCTCCGGCTTCACCGCGGCGGCGGTGATCGGCCCGCGGCTGCTCCGCGACCGGCAGCACACCTCGCCGAGCAACCTGATCATGGCGGTGGCCGGCGGTGGCCTGCTCTGGCTGGGCTGGAGCGGCTTCAACGGCGGTGACCCGTACTTCGCCAACGCGGACGCGGCGGCGGCCATCCTCAACACCCACCTCTGCACCGCCACCGCGCTCTGCACCTGGCTGATGTGGGACGCCCTCCGGTTCAAGAAGGTGAGCGTCGCCGGGGCCATCAACGGCATGGTGGCCGGCCTGGTGGCGATCACCCCGGGGGCCGGTTTCATCGATGGCTACGCCGCGCTGGCGCTGGGCGTCCTGGCCGGCAGCCTGCCCTGGATCACCATCAACCTCGCGCCCCGGTTCGCCATCTTCCGCAGGGTGGACGACACCCTCGGCGTCATCCACACCCACGGCATGGCCGGGGCGCTCGGCGGCCTCTTCACCGGCGTCATGGCCGACCCCAAGATGGTCGAGTACCTGGGCGTCAAGGGCACCGCGAACTCGTCCATCACCGGGCTCTGGTATGGCAACCCGCACCAGCTCCTGGTCCAGTTCTTCGCCCTGCTCTTCATCATCGGGTACGACGCGGTCGCCACCTTCATCATCGTGAAGCTGATCGGCCTGGTGGTGCCGCTGCGGGCACCGGACGCCCACCTCGAGGCGGGCGACCAGCTGATCCACGGTGAGGTCGCGGTCGACCTGGAGCCCTACCCCGGGGCACCCCACCTCCCGGTTCCGGCCGTGGCCGGGGCCACCTGAAGCTGATGTTTGGGCGAGCGTGGGAGTCGTGCCCTCCCCCGCAAGCCCCCTCTCTGGACGGGCTCGGCGTGTCGCCGGGCCCGTCCCTGTTAACCGTCCCGTGTCACCGCCCGAGAGGATCCTTCCCGGTCGTCGCGTAGGCGGCGCACCGCTCACGCGCCATCGTCACCGCGGCGCCGCTGATGTCGGCCCCGACGAACGAGCAGCCGGCGGCAAGCGATGCGAGGGCTGAGCTCCCGCTCCCGGCGAACGGGTCGCACACCACCATCCCCGGCTCGACGCTGCCCATCAGCATCCTGGAGAAGAGCTCCACCGGCTTCTGGGTCGGGTACGCGCCGCGGTGGATCCGTTTGATCCGCCAGACGTCGCCCAGATCGCGTCGCGAGAGGCGCCGGTTGCCCTTGCTGGCGAAAACCACCAGCTCGTGCTGGCGGCGGAAGTAATGCCCCATGCCGATGTTGACCTTGTCCCAGACGATCAGCCCCTTGACGTTGAAGTGATCGCGCATCAGCGCGCCCAGGCTGAGCAGCGAGAAGGAGTCGAACATCACGTAGATGTGGCGGTCGGGGCGGAGCACCCGATGGCACTCGCCGAGGAAACGGGAGAAGGTCGCGGGGTCGTCGCGAAACTCCTGGAACCAGCGGGTGTTCCCCGGCTCGCCGTAGCGGCCGACGATCCGCCCCCGGCCGAACTGCATGTGCTGGTTCATCCCCGAGTAGGCGGGGTCGGTGACGATGCAGTCGACCGACTCGTCCGCGAGGCCGGCCAGGAAGTCGAGGCAGTCGGCCGCCTCGACCCGCCACGCCGGGGCGGGGTCCGGAAGGTCTGGAACCGCGAGGCCCATCGCCGGAAGCTTATCCGGGGTCGGTGGAGCCTGGTCGGCGGGGAGCGGGACGGCCCGGGTTCAGCCCGGCGTCCCGTCCGAGGGGGGGCCGCCGGCCGGCTGCGTCGGCCCTCCGGTGCCGCCGGGTCCGTCGCCTGGGGCCTTCGGCGGGTCGTCGCCCGGCAGCTGCCGGGGGCGGGGCCAGAGACCCTCGTCGGGCGGTGCCGGCCGATCGCCGGTGGGGGAGGGACGGTCGTCGAAGGAGGTGGTCCCCGTGGCGGGGGCCCCGGGCGCGCCCGGCCCGGCGAAACCGAGGCTGCGGAGCAGCTTCTCCAGCTCCTCGGGGCCGCCGAGGTCCTCCTGGACCCGCTCGGCAAAGCGAGAGAGGAGGTCGGAGAGCTGCGGGTCGCCGGTCAGCTTGTCCTGGAGGCCGCCGAGCTGGGAGAAGAGGTCGCGCATGGCCGCCTCCTGGGCGACCTGCATCAGCACGGGCTGAGAGGCGGCGGCGGCCACCGCCTGGGCCTGCTGACGGACAACCTCGAAGCCCTTGCAGCTCAGGCAGGTGCCCTGGTGCTGGCAGCGGCAGAGCTGTGACTTGAGCTTGTCCAGCTCGCGGTGGATGCCCGAGAGGTCGACTCCCGGTTGTGGATCGGCCATGCGTCGATCCTACGCGCCATGGGACGCCGTGGCTCCGAGGCGGCCACTCGAGCACCGCGTCGCCATCCCGCCGGGCAGGGCCAGACGGTGTGGCCGGTCCGGCCGCTACAGTCGGGCCATGTCCGAGGTCAAGCGTCGCGCCCTGGTCACCGGGGTCACCGGCCAGGACGGTCCCTACCTCTGCGAGCTGCTCCTGGCGGAGGGGTACGAGGTCCACGGGCTGGTCATGCCCGGCGAGGTCGTGCCCCGCGAGGTCCCGGCAGCCGTCCGGCTCCGCGAGGGACTCCTCACCGACAGCGCCTCCCTCCAGGCCGCCCTCGCCGCCGCGCAGCCCCAGGAGATCTACAACCTGGCCGCCGCCACCTCGGTCGCAGCGTCCTTCGACGATCCCGTGGCCGTCGCCGACGTGACCGGGCTCGGAGTCCTCCGCGTGCTCGAGGCCGTCCGCGCCAGCGGGGCCCCGATCCGCCTGCTCCAGGCGTCGAGCTCCGAGATCTTCGGCGGAGCGATGACCTCGCCCCAGGACGAGACCACGCCGCTCTGCCCGACCTCCCCCTACGGGGTGGCCAAGGCGTTCGCCCACCAGACGGTCCAGCTCTACCGGCGCAGCCACGGGATCTTCGCCGCCACCGTCATCCTCTACAACCACGAGTCGCCGCGCCGGGGCCCCGGGTTCGTGACCCGCAAGATCACCACCGCCGCGGCGCGGATCTCCCGCGGCCTGGAGGCCGAGCTGCGGCTCGGGAACCTGGACGTGGTGCGCGATTGGGGCTACGCCCCCGACTACGTCCGGGCCATGCACCTGGCCCTGCAGCAGGAGACGGCGGACGACTACGTGGTGGCGACCGGCGAGACCCACAGCCTGGGCGAGCTGCTCGACATCGCCTTCGCCTCGGTCGGGCTCGACTGGCACCGGCACGTGGTCACCGATCCCGGGCTGCTCCGGCCCACCGAGCCCGTCCTGCTCTGCGGGGACGCCACCCGGGCGCGGACACGCCTCGGCTGGGCTCCCACCCGCGACTTCGCGGCGATCGTCCGCGAGATGGTGGCCGCCGATCTCGACAGGCTCGATCAGGCGGCTCCCCCGGCCGCGTCCGCCCCCGGCACGGCGGCCGCGCGCCACGAGCCGCCGGGATGAGACGATCCGCGCCATGAGCAAATCCGCGCTGATCACCGGCATCACCGGCCAGGATGGGAGCTACCTGGCCGAGCACCTCGTCTCCCTGGGCTACGAGGTGCACGGGCTGATCCGCGGCCAGAACAATCCCCGTGCCGCCATCGTCCGGCGCATCGTCCCCGAGCTTCACCTGATCGAGGGCGACCTCCACGACCAGTCGTCGCTGATCAGCGCCCTCGAGGCCACCCATCCCGACGAGGTCTACAACCTGGGGGCGATCAGCTTCGTCGCCCTCTCCTTCAAGCAGGCGATCAACACCGGGGAGATCACCGGCCTGGGAGTCACCCGGATGCTCGATGCCATCCGGGTGGTCAACCCCAAGATCCGCTTCTACCAGGCGTCGAGCAGCGAGATGTTCGGCAAGGTGCGGGAGACGCCACAGACCGAGCTGACCCCGTTCCACCCCCGCTCCCCGTACGGCGTGGCCAAGGTCTACGGCCACTACATCACCGTCAACTACCGGGAGAGCTACGGGATGTTCGCGGTGAGCGGCATCCTCTTCAACCACGAGTCGCCGCGGCGGGGTCTCGAGTTCGTCAGCCGCAAGATCACCGACGGCGTGGCGCGGATCAAGCTGGGGCTGGAGACCGAGCTTCGCCTCGGCAACATCGACTCCCTGCGCGACTGGGGATTCGCCGGCGACTACGTGCGGGCGATGCACCTGATGCTGCAGCAGGAGGAGCCCGACGACTTCGTGGTCGCCACCGGGGAGACCCACTCGGTGCGCGAGCTGCTGGAGCTCGCCTTTGGTCAGGTCGGGCTGCGCTGGCAGGACCACGTCGTGGTCGACGAGCGATTCCTCCGCCCCGCGGACGTCGCCATGCTGGTCGGCGACGCCGGCAAGGCCCGCAGCGTCCTCGGCTGGCAGCCCACCGTCTCCTTCCCCGAGCTGGTCGCGAGGATGGTGGAGTCCGACCTCCGCGCGGTTGCCGCCGATCTCACCGCGAACTCCGCGGCGACGCCGCGATAGGGGGTGGTCGCCCCGGCCTGAGGGGTCAGCCGGCCGGTGACGTGAGGTGCGCCGTCTCGGCGCGCCGGAGGTACCTGGTGAGGGCGACCCCCATGACCGCGCAGGCGACCGCGACCGCGACGCAGAAGGCGATCTCCACACGGAGCAGCGTCCCCGGCAGCACCACCAGGGCGAGGACCAGGGCGACGCTTCCCGAGATCCAGCCCGCCGTGGCGCCCCGGTACCCGCGCAGCGCGATGCAGGCGTAGGCGAGGGCAAGGGCGGCCATCATCCCCTCGCTGCCGAGCGCGAGCAGGGCCAGGTCGCCCCGCCCCAGGGGGCGGCTGCTGTGGAAGAGGATCTGGAGGATCGGCGGCCCGAGCAGGGCCATGCCCGCCACCGAGACCACCACCACCATGGCGGCCAGCAGCAGGATGCGGCGGAGCAGCAGGCGGAACTCATGGAATCGACCGGCGGCCGCGTCCGCCGAGAGCTTGGGCATCAGCGAGGCCTGGATCGCCTGGAAGAAGAAGAGGGGGATGCGGGCGACGATCAGCCCGTTGAGCACCCGTCCTGCGGCGGTCGGGTCGCCGCCGCTCAGGAGGGCCTTGGTTGCCAGCGGAGCGACGTTCATCAGAGCCTGGGCGAGCAGCGATCCCGTGAGCAGCCAGCCGAGGGCGGCGGAGAGCTCGCTCCAGTGGGCGGGCGGTCCGGGGGCGGCGATGCCCCGCTGGCGTGGCAGCACGACCGCGAGGCCGATCAGGCACGGAAGGCTGATGGCCAGACCATAGGCACCGCCGTTGGTGACCCCGGCCCTGAGCAGCACCAGGGCCGCCGCGATCCGGACCGCCCCCTCGACCACCAGGACGGTGGCGTAGCCGCCAAACCGTCCCGCCCCGGCCAGTGTCCCCCGCGAGAGGTAGTAGACCGCGTAGACGGCCATGGCGACCAGGAACCCCAGCAGCATCAGGCCCTGGCCGTTGAAGAAGGTGCCCACCAGCGGGCTCTCGCCGGCGGCCGCGAGCACCATCACGCCGATGGCGATGCCGATCCCGAGCAGCAGGGCCCGCCGTACCACCGGCCCGGCCCCCAACCCGGCCACCCGCCGGGCCGAGGCGGCCCGGCCCACCTCCTGCTCCAGGGGCAGGAAGAGGCCCGGGGCGGCCACGAAGGTGAGAGCCCACAGCGAGCTGAACGCCGAGTAGGTCTGGGGCGCGAGAGCGTGGTTGGCGATGACCACGAAGGCGTAGGTCGTGACCCCCTGGATGGCGAGGGCCATCCCGATGACCAGGGCTCCCGGGGGGAGTGGATTCGACCGGCGGGCCCGGGCGGGCTCGGCCGCCGAGGTGGCGGTGGAGACGGCCGAGGAGGACTCGCCGGGGTGGGGCGATGCGGGCTCGGTCACGGCGCCACTGCGGTCATCGCGGCACAGTTTGTCGCAACCCGGGCCGCCCCGGTCCGTCCGCCGAGCCCCCGGGGGCCGCCACACCCCTGCCACGATTCCGCCCGGCTGTTGCAACTGGCACTGGTTCGGGTATAGTCGCGAGTGGCGAGAGCTTTCGAGAGCCGCTGCCCCGGCCGGACACGGCCAGCCGCCGCGTCGTAGCCGCGAGCGCGGGCCTCCGAAGTTTCCCGTAATACGTCTGCTGACGCCGCACAGCCACAGCTTGCGGCGCATCGAGGTTGACAGTCCGCTGATCGCACCGGACCTCGCGCTCGACCGGCTCCATCTCATCGTGCCCGATGAGAGCGACGCCATGGTCGTGCTCACCACACTTGCTCACGGCGGTGCCGCCGGCGCTGATCCGCGCGCCCTCTTCGCCGAACGGCTGTCGGAGCTCGGCCATCTCACCGTCTCCTTCACCGACGAGGACCCCCCACAGGTCCGGCTGGCACTCCCCGACCTGACCCTCCAGTGCGTCCCCCAACCCGATCCGGGCGGGGATCCCGCCCATCTGGCTCTGCGGGTCATCTCCCTCAAGCCGATGAGCGATCATCCCGAGGGAGCCAAGATCCTCACCCTCACCGCGCGTCACCCGGTGGTGACCGCCGCCAACGGGGTGGCCAGCGACACATTCCGGATCCTGGATTGGCGCAGGGCCGGCGCCAAGGCCGCCAAGAGCGAGCGCCTCTACGCGACCCTGAAGCTGGTCGAGCGCCTCGAGGGGGCGGAGAAGGGCCGCGCTCAGACCCAGCGCACCCGCTACGTCGCCACCCGCGAATTCTGGCGCTGCAAGACCTGCCGGGCACTCTGGCGGCCCGGGGAGCAGACCCAGTGCCCGTCCTGCGGACGCGAGTTCGGCGAGATGGACCGCAGACAGCCGGAGATCGCCAAGGTCGAGTTCTCCGTCCCCGAGGGGGAGACGATCAACCTGGCGCCCGACGCCGCCGTGCTGGTGGAGCCGGAGGACGAGCCCAACTTCGTGGGGCGGGTCTCTCGGATCGACCACCGGCGGCACACCGTCGAGGTCTCGACCCGCACCTTCGAGCACGCCGGGACCGAGGGCTACATCACCCCCTCCTTCAACCGCTCGCTGTACCAGGCCAAGCGCTCGGTGCTGGCCGCGATCGCGACCCGGGACTTCGGCGTGGGTCTGCTCGCCCAGCTCCTGGTCGCCGCCGACACGGTGCGCTCGCCCGCCTACGTCCCGGACACCGCGGTGAGCGGGTGGCTCACCGAGGGGATGCAGGGCAACCCGCCCCAGGATCGGGCCGTCGCCCTCCTCTCCGGGCTCCAGGCCGGACAGGCTGTCTTCATCCAGGGCCCGCCCGGCACCGGCAAGACCACGGTCATCGTCGAGGCCGTCAAGCGGCGGCTCGCCGCCGATCCCGATGAGCGGATCCTGGTCACCTCCCACTCCAACCTGGCCGTCGACAATGCCCTGGAGCGCCTCGCCGGCACCCCCGGGATGCGAGCCGTCCGGGTCGCCCGGGCCGAGCGCGTCCACCCGGCGGTGGAGCGCTTCCGCTGCGACGACGAGGACGACCCGCGGTTGATGGAGGCCAACTGCTACTTCGCCACCTGCGCGACCGCCGCCACCTCGGCGATCACCGACATGAACTTCGACGTGGTCATCCTCGACGAGGCCAACAAGGCACGCGCCGACGAATCCCTGCCGGCACTGCGCCTGGGTTCGGCCCTGGCCCTGGTCGGCGACCACAAGCAGCTGCCCCCGGTCGAGGACGACTCCCTCTACGGCATCGTCGAGACCGACCCCTTCCTGGAGGAGCTGGTCAACACCTCGCTCTTCGAGATGGCCTGGGACGGCGGCCTTCCCGCCGAGGCCCGGTGCCTGCTGACCATCCAGCACCGGATGCATCCGCAGATCTCCGCCTACATCTCGCGCGCCTCGTACGAGGGGCAGCTCCAGGACGCCCCAGAGGTTCAGGCCTACGAATTCGTCACCCGCAAGCCGCTGCCGGTCGCCCTCCACTTCGTGGACACCGACGGCATGCGGGGAAGCCGGGAGCGCCGTGGCCCCGGCGGCGCGCTGCGCAACGAGACCGAGGTGCGGGTGGCGGCCCACGTGGTCCGGCTGCTCGACGAACGCTGCCCCCGCGAGCTGAGCATGGCCGTCATCGCCATGTACGCCGAGCAGGTGGAGCGGCTGCGCCAGGCGCTGGGACGCCGCAAGTTCAAGCGCTCCGTGAAGATCGACACCGTCGACTCCTTCGAGGGGCGCGAGGAGGACCTGGTCGTCATCTCCCTGGTCCGCTCCAACGAGCGGGGCCGGATCGGCTTCCTGCGCGTGCCCAACCGGCTCAACGTCGCCGTCTCCCGGGCCAAGCGGCTGGTCGCCTGCATCGGCGACGCCAACACCCTGATTGCCGGCGAGGAGTCGATGTACGGCGTGCTGGTCGAGGCTGCTCGCGAGGCCGGCGGCTACGTGCTGGCCTCCGAGGTGGTCTCGCCGCGGCGCCGGCAGGACCGCCCGTTCGGGGTGGACGGAGAGTCGAATCCCCTGGAAGGCGGAGGTCAGCCGCGCCGGCGGCGCCGTCGCCGCCGGGGAGGGGCCACCGGACCGGTGCAGCCGACGCTCGGCCCAGACGGCCAGCCGCTCGTGCCCGCCGCCGGCACCTCGGCCTCGGAGTCGGAGACGGGCCAGCCGGCCCGCCGTCGCCGGCGTCGCCGCCGCCATGGAGGGACGCCGCAGGCCGCGTCCGGTGCCGGTCCTGGACCGGACGGTGAGCAACCCCAGGCCGGATCCGAGGGGGCGCCCACCGCGGGCGGGCTGCCGAGCTCGCGGGCACGCCGTCGTCGTCGCCACCGTCACGGTCCGCGCCCCGCGGGTGCGCCGGGCACCGACGGGGGTGCAGGGAACTCTGGGCCGTCGGGTCATGCCGATGGCGCGGGCAGCGGCCCGGCCGCTCCGCCACCGCCCGAGTGAGCCGGTCCGGCGCCGGGAAGACTTCGGCTCCCTGCTAGCCTTCTGACCCGGAGATGAGCGAGCAGGTCACCGTCTATGTCCGCGCAGGAGATCCCACCTGCGCCGCGGCCCTCCAGTACCTCTCTCAGCGAGGCGTCGAGCACCGGGTGCGGGACATCCTCACCGACCCTTCGGCCAGCGCCATCCTGCTGGCCCGCCTGGGCAGCGTGACCGTCCCCGCCTTCCAGATCGGCGACCGCATGGTGGTCGGCTTCGACCCCCTCCAGCTCAGCCGGATGCTCCCCCGCCCCGAGGGAGAGGCAGGTCCGGCGGTCAGCTTCGGTGCCGGGGTGCGCACGGTGACCGCCGCGATCGCCGCCGCCCACGGTCTGCCGGCGGCGTACGGCGTCGAGGTCGGCCCGGTCCGGGAGGGGTCGCCGGCCACCGTCGCGGGTGTGCGGTCGGGAGACGTCATCACCGCCATCGGGGCCTACACCCTCACCGGCGGCGAGGCCCAGTTCCGGACCGCGGTGTCAGCCCGGCATCCGGGCGACTCCATGACGATGACGGTCTGGCGGGAGGGCGCGTCGGAGGAGCTGGCGGTGCAGTTCCCAGCCGAGCCCGATCCCGAGCCGCCCGCTTAGGACGACCGGCGGCGCTCAGACCGCCCAGATCAAGGAAGGCTGCCCGCCTCTGCGGCACCGGGGTAGCGGTGTCCCGGTCGTTCAGGGCAAGGAGGCGAGGAGCAAGGCGAGGGAGCGCACTGACGTGCGTGACCGAGCCGGCGGACGAGCCGACGCCGCCATGGACGGCCGGGGCGCCGCTACCAGCCGGGAGGGGGCTCCGAGCGGTTGAGCAGCCTGATGAAGTCCTCCGCCCGGGCGACCGCCTCCCAGCGGCGGCTGAAGAAGTCCTGGCAGATCATCCGACCGTCGGCCACGCTGGTCACCGTCACCGCCCACTGGTTGAGTGCCTTGGCGACCTCGACCTCGTAGGTCTCGGCGTCATTCCGCACCACCAGCCCCGTGGGGGCCGGCCGGCGCTGGGTTCTTTCGTTGCGGTGAGGGGACGCCATGGCCATCACAATTACCTCCACGGTCGATCGGGAGACCCGCAACCCGGGCAGCGAGACCTCGGTGCTCTTGGAAAACCGGGGAGCGACACCGAGCAGCGCAGCCTGCTGGGTACCGGAGATCCCGCACAGGTTATTCTCGCGCATTCTCGCGGTAGAGAGAAGCCCGGACGGCAACGCCCTTGCAAGCCGGTCCGGACGCGACCGCGGAATCAGACGTCGAGATGAAGCTGCTCTGATTGTGCCACAACCGGGTTGGGCGCCCGTTGCCTCGACCCCTCGAGGGCGGGCGGGGCGGGCGGCTCCGCGGCCTCCCTCACCCATGCCGGGAGGTCCCCGTCCCGCTCCTCCATCCGGCGCAGGATCGACTCGGGAGGGCGTGGCGCCCGGACCCCCAGAAGGTGGGCCATGTCGAAGCCGTTGACCACCGCGTAGTTGCTCCGGTTGTTGTTCATCAGCACGTGCACCGGGACGCCTCGGTCCGCGGCTGCCTGGATCGCCGGTACCCACTGCTGCAGCTCTGCCGGCCGATAGAGGTAGTCGAAGCGCTCGCCGGTCGTCGCCACCTTGCGGTACCAGGTTTCGTAGTTGCGGCCGTGGAAGCGCACCAGGACCAGCCGGTCGGAGGTGACCGCCAGATGGGGCGGCGCCGTCCCGCTCCCCAGCTGGGGGGCGTCGACGCCCACCAGGGTGCAGTCCAGCTCCCGGAGCAGGTCCTCGGTCTCGGCGAGCCGCTCCCCCTCGAACCAGGAGCGATGGCGGAACTCGACGGCGATGACATCGCCGGGGTGCCGGTCGCGGGCCCGCAGAAGGGCTTCGCGCCCCGCCGGGCCGCTCACCACCCAGGGTGGGTACTGGTAGTGCACCGCGCCCAGCTTCCCGGACTCGCGAAGCGGCACCAGCGCCTCGAGGAAGGCGCGCTCCTCGGCGTCGGTGGGGAGCCGGGGCCGGCCCTGCTCGCGCTCATGACCGGTCAGGCTTCGGTAGGCCTTGATGTTGAAGAGGAAGTCATCCGGGGTGCGAGCGACCCAGTCCGCCACGCGGTCCGGGGTCGGGATCCCGTAGAAGCTGGAGTCGATCTCGACCAGGGGGAAGTACCGGGCGTAGAAGGCGAGACGCTCGCGCTGCCGCCGGCCACGCAGCTCGTCCGGGTAGAACTCCTCGTGGTCGACCCAGTTGCAGGTGCCGATCAGGATCGGGGCCCGGCCCCGCCGCTCCTCCATCTCTGCCAACAGTACTGACCCCGCGCGTCTCGAGCCGTGCGCCGCGCCGATTCTGGCCGCCGCGTCCCAAACAGAGCTGCCCGACTGGCCACGGCGACGACCCGGCGCGTCCATCGGCCATCATGCGCTGGATGAGCGCCGTCCCCTCCCCACCGGTCCGACACCCAACCGACCTCCTCCACCTCGCCACCGCCGCGGCCGAGGCGGGAGGGCGGGTGATCACCGCCGCGCGCGCCGCCGGCCTTCGCGCCATCCCCGAATCCAAGGGCCGAGGCGACTGGGTGACCAGTGTCGACCGTGACGCGGAGGCGGCCGCGACGGCCATCCTGCGCACCGCCACCCCGGAGATCCCCATCCTCGCCGAGGAGGGTGGAGGCTCCTGGGCCGACCGCTTCTGGGTGGTGGACCCTCTCGACGGGACGACCAACTTCGTGCTCGGGTTCCCGATGGTGGGGGTGAGCATCGCCCTGGTCGAGGCGGGGCAGCCCACCGTCGGGGTGGTCAGCGCCCCGGAGCTGGGCAGCCGGTGGACCGCGATGCGGGGGGCCGGCGCCTTCGATCGGGCCGGCCGGCGGCTCAGCCTGGTCGACAGCCCGGCGGCCGGGGGCACCGCCACCGGCTTCCCCTTCCGCCATCCGGAATGGCATGCGCGCTACCTGGCGGTGATGAACGCGGCCCTCGGCGAGTTCGAGGACCTCCGCCGGGTGGGAGCCGCCTCTCTCGACCTCGCGTACTGCGCGGCCGGGGTATGGAGCGGCTTCTTCGAGCTGGGGCTCGGGCTCTGGGACATCGCGGCCGGCGCGCTTCTCGTCCGCGAGGCCGGGGGCGTGGTCACCGACTGGGCCGGCGACGGGAACGACGTCTTCCGGAGCGGTGACATCCTTGCCGGCGGCCCACTCTGGCATCAGCGCATGCTGCAGCTGGTTCGCCAGGTGGAGGGGAGGTGAGGGTCCGTAACCTGAGCCGCCTCCTCCGATTCCACCTTCACGTGCCATGAGGGAGATCTGCTTCCGTGACCGCTGAGCGCCCCGCGAACCCCACTTCCCGCAGCACCGCTGCGCCCGGCGGTCTGCTCGCAGGCCGGCGCATCCTGGTGACCGGCGTGCTCACCCCCAAGAGCATCGCCTACGCGATCGCCGACGCCTGTCTCGACCACGGGGCGGAGGTGATCCTCACCTCGTTCGGACGGGCCATGAGCCTCACCGAACGCAGTGCCCGCCGCCTCGGTCTCGACGGACCGGTGCTGGAGATGGACGCCTCCCGACCCGACCAGGTGGCGGCGGTCGCCTCGGCCCTGCGGGAGAGGTGGGGTGGGCTGGACGGCGCCGTCCACGCCATCGGCTACGCGCCCGAGGATGCCCTCGGCGGCAAGTTCATGACCACGCCCTGGGAGTCGGTCGCCGTCGCGATGCAGGTCTCCGCCTTCAGCCTCAAGACGATGGCCGCCGAGCTCGCCCCTCTGATGCCCGACCGGGGCGGCTCCCTGGTCACCCTCACCTTCGACGCCACCGTGGCCTGGCCGCTCTACGACTGGATGGGTCCCACCAAGGCGGCCCTCGAGTCGATCGTCCGCTATCTCGCCCGCGACCTCGGCGCGCGGCGCATCCGCGTCAACTCCCTCGCCGCGGGCCCCCTGGAGACGATCGCCGCCAGGGCGGTCTCCTCCTTCGAAGGGCTCAAGGATGCGTGGGGTCACGTGGCCCCACTCAAGTGGGACAGCGCGGACGCCACCCCGGTCGCGGACGCGGCCGTCTTCCTGCTCAGCGACCTCTCCCGGGCCGTGACCGGGGAGATGCTGCACGTCGACGGCGGCTTTCACAGCCAGGGGGGAGCTCCGGCGCAGATCCAGCTTCCGGAGGGGCCGGGCGAGTGAGCGCGAGGCAGAGCAGTCCGGTACGGGTCGCGGTCACCGGTCTCGGTGCCGTCACACCGCTGGGCCTCGACGTCGAGTCGAGCTGGGCCGCCTGCAGGGGCGGCCGCTCGGGTGTGGTCCCGATCTCGCTCTGTGAGGCGTCGGACCTCCCCACCCGGATCGCCGGCGAGGTCAAGGGATTCGACGTGGTCGCCCACCTGGGGCCCAAGGAATCCCGGCGGACCTCGCGCTGCGTCGCCCTCGGCCTGGCGGCGGCCCGCCAGGCGGTTGCCGACTCGGGGTTGGACGTGCGCTCGATCGGCGATGACGTCGGGGTGCTGGTGGCATCGGGGATCGGCGGCCTGGAGTGGCTGGAGAACGGGGTGGTCCGGCTCAACGAGGGGGGACCGCGGCGGGTCTCGCCCTTCACCATCCCGGCGATGATCCCGGACATGACCGCGGGCCGGGTGGCCATCGACTTCGGCGCCCGCGGACCGAACTTCGCGGTGGTCTCCGCCTGCGCCTCCTCGGGCAACGCCATCGGCGAGGCGGCCGAGTGGATCCGCCGCGGCGATGCCGTGGCGGTGATCGCCGGCGGCACCGAGGCGGCCATCTGCCGGATCGGGATCGCGACCTTCAACGCCCTGCAGGCCATGTCCACCCGCAACGACGAGCCGCAGAGAGCCTCGCGGCCATTCGACATTGGCCGCGACGGGTTCGTGATGGGCGAGGGCTCCGGGATCCTGATCCTCGAGGAGTACGAGCACGCCCGGCGCCGCGACGCCCACATCTACGCGGAGGTGGTCGGCTACGGCGCCACCGACGACGCCGTGGACGTGGTGCAACCCGACCCCGAGGGGACCGGTGCCTGCCGCAGCGTGAAGCGCGCCCTCTGGCGAGCCGGCCGCGCCCCCGACGAGGTGGACTACGTGAATGCCCACGGGACGTCCACGCAGCTGAACGACGCCGCGGAGACCCGTGCCATCAAGGCGGCCCTCGGGCCGCGGGCTGCAACCGTTCCGATCAGCTCCACCAAGTCGATGACCGGCCACCTTCTCGGCGCCGCCGGTGGGGTGGAGGCGATCTTCTCCATCCTGGCGATCCGCGACAACTTCGTCCCGCCGACGATCAACCTGGACGAGCCCGACCCCGAGTGCGACCTCGACTACGTTCCCAACGTGGGGCGGAACGCCCACGTCGACCTGTCGATCAGCACCAGCTACGGCTTCGGCGGGCACAACGCCTGCGTCGCCTTTGCCCGGGTGGACGGCTAGGCGTCCTGCGGCACCCTGCGGGCAGGGCCAGCCTTCCCCAGCGGGGCTCCCTCAGGCCACGGAACCGCTTCTTGACGCGGATGTGCGATCGCGGCCAGCGCAATCCGTGCGTGACCGACTCCGCGGTCAATCTGTCACAAGGGGGACGGGATACCGTCATTGGGGGGGTCGCGAGTAGTGCATATGCTCTACCCCAATGTCCAAGCACACCGCTCTGGTCAATCCCGTCGCAGGGCCCGCCGGCTTGGGGGCGCTCCGCCTCGCCGTCGGTATGGCGCTGGCGGCGGCCCTCGCGGCGGTGGCCCTCGGGGTGGGGGCGGTGGTCTCGGGCGGGGCCTGGAGCGGAACGGTCGCCTGCAGCCTGGTGATCGCCGGCATCGCGATCCTGGGTGCCGCCCTGCTGGTGGTGACCGTCCATCTCTACCGGGCCCGGACCGAGCTGGTGCAGCGCCACGCCGAGATCGAGGACATGGCGAGCGTCGACGCTCTGACCGGGATCGCCAACCGGCGCGCCTTCGAGCGTGAGCTGGAGCGGAACGTCCGCCCCGGCGCCGATCTCGCCCTCCTCCTCCTCGACCTCGACAACCTCAAGTCCATCAACGACTCGGTGGGGCACGGTGTGGGCGACGAGGTCCTGCGCGGCACCGCGGCGCGCATCCGGAGTTGCCTGCGCACCACCGACATCGTCTCCCGGCTGAGCGGCGACGAGTTCGCGGTGCTGCTGCCGCGGGTGGGCGATCGCAACGACGTGGAGGTGATCGCCCGCCGCATCGTCGAGGCGGTGCAGCGGCCCTACCCCGCCGAGCTGCTCAGCTGCACCATCAGCGCCAGCGCGGGGGTGGTCATGATGGACGGCGAGATCGGGCCGGGCGAGCTGCTGCGCAACGCCGATGTCGCCCTGCTGTGCGCCAAGCGGCAGGGCAAGGGCCGCTACATCCTCTACCGTGCCGAGGTCCACGCCAGCGAGCTCGAGCGCATCGCATTCGAGCGGGACCTGCGCATCGCTGTGGAGCAGGATCAATTCGTCCTCCATTACCAGCCCATCGTGGACTCGAAGAACCGGCGCATCCTGGGTGTCGAGGCCCTGGTGCGGTGGCAGCATCCCGAGCGCGGCCTGGTGCCGCCGCTGGACTTCATCCCGCTCGCCGAGGCGACAGGGCTGATCGTGCCGCTCGGTGCGTGGGTGCTGCGCGAGGCCTGCATCCAGACCCAGAAGTGGCGGACCACCCACCCCAGCCTCTTCAAGGACTTCCTGCTGAGCGTCAACGTCTCGGCGCGGCAGCTCTTCGGCACCCAGCTCCAGAACGACGTGGTCGCCGCCCTCAACGAGTCGGGCCTGGACCCCCGCCACCTGGTGCTGGAGATCGTCGAGTCGCAGGTCATGACCGACGTCGCCGGGGCACTCCGCCAGTTCGCCGCCCTCAAGGAGATCGGGGTCCGGATCGCCATCGACGACTTCGGCACCGGCTACTCCTCGCTCGGCCACCTCCAGGAGCTTCCCGTCGACTTCCTCAAGCTGGACAAGAGCTTCACGGACAACATCACGGAGTCCGTGAAGAGCCAGGAGCTGATGCGCACCGTGGCTCAGCTCAGCCGGGCTCTCTCCATCGCCACCGTGGCCGAGGGAGTGGAGACGTTGGAGCAGGCGGACGTGCTGCATCACCTCGACGTCAACCTCTGCCAGGGCTTCTTCTTTGCTCGACCGATCGACGCCGAGAGCTTCTCGGGGATGCTGAAGCGGGTGCGCCGCCTCCCCGAGGTGGTGCCGGCGGCGCGGGTGTCGGCACCGGCAGCCGGCGGTGGCCGGATCTCGGTGAGGGTGCCCAAGCCGACTCGGGTCGCCGCCCCCCACCTGACCAACTGATCGGCCGGTAAGTCCGCCGAAACCTAGGCTCCCGTGTGGCTCGGCGGTGCGTCGCTGACCGGCCGGGCTCCCGCCGGAGACGGGTACGCCCCGGCGTGGGAGTGGACGCGCAGGCTCTTGGCCTTGCCCCGGCTGGCCGAGAGGACCGCGGCGACCGCCATCAGGACCATCGATCCGTAGAAGGCTGAATGCAGCCCGCTGGCGAAGGCCGTGGCCAGCTGGCCGTGCAGCGAGGTGGAGCCGACGAAGATGGCGAAGGCGAGCTGGCGGGGGATGCTCTGCGAGGCGAGCACGATGGCCATCGAGAAGGAGAAGACCATGCCCACGTTGGCGAAGGTGCGCAACATCCCCGACGAGATGCCGAAGAGCTGGGGCGGCGACGCCTTCATCACGGCGGAGGTGTTGGCAGGGAAGAACGAGCTGGCGCCCAGGCCGTTGACCAGGCTGCCCGCGACCACCACCCACAGTCCCGTCTCCGCCGTCAGCTGGGCGTAGATGAAGAGGGCGATGACCTGGACGGCGAGGCCGAAGGTGGCCGGGATCACCGGACCCACCCGATCGGCGAGCCGCCCGGCAAAGGGGCCGATGGCGCCGCCCACCAGGTAGCCCGGAACGAGCAGAAGAGACGCGTCGAGAGCGGAGAGGCCCCGCGTGCCCTGCAGGTACATGATCACGAGGAAGAGGACCGCGTAGTTGGCGAGCCCCTGGAAGAAGGCGGCCAGCAGCGACGGCGCCATGGTCGGGATGCGGAGCAGGGACAGCTTGAGCATCGGCTCCGCCTGCCTCCACTCGATGACCGTGAAGACGCCGATGAGCACCAGGCCGCCGATGAGGTAGCCGAGGATCGTGGCGTCGAACGGGGAGGAGGCCAGTGACGTCATCGCCCACAGCACCCCGAAGAGGCCCAGGCCGAGGGTCAGCATGCCGGCGAGGTCGAGGCGGTGGCGGTGCCGCGCGCCGGCGTCGTGGAGGACGCGCACGGCGAGGAGGACCGCGGCCAGCCCGATGGGCACGTTGATCCAGAAGATCCACCGCCAGGAGAGGTAGGTCACGATCAGGCCGCCGAGGACGATGCCGAGCACCGCTCCCGCGCTCCAGCCGATGCCGTTGAAGCCGTAGGCCTTGCCGCGCTCCTGGGGAGGGAAGAGGTCGGCGATCACGGCGCCGCTGTTGGCCGTCACCAGAGCGCCCCCGATGCCCTGGAGGACACGGAAACCGATCATCGACGGCCCGTTCCAGGCGAGCGCGCAGAGAGCCGAGCCGATGATGAAGATGACGAAGCCGGCCTCGTACATCCGGACCCGGCCGAACATATCCCCGAGCCGGCCCACCTGCGTAGCGAGCAGCGTGATCACCAGCAGGTAGCCGATCACGACCCAGATCACCGAGGAGAGGTCGACCCGCAGACCGCGTTCGATCTCGGGCAGGGCCAGGATCACGATGGTGGTGTCGACCGCGGTGATGAGCACACCGGTCATCACCACCGCCAGGCCGAGGTTGCGGTTCACCGGCCGGGGCGCGTGGGCGGCGAACGGGGCCTGGGCCGCGGGTGGTGTGGCGCTCACGGGAACGAGGATAGCGTCGGTGGCCTTCCTGCCCGCGGCGCGCCCCCGGGCCTTCTGATCGGGGTCAGACGTTG
>PLAK01000141.1:2362-5625 GCA_003134115.1 Candidatus Changshengia sp. | reverse complement strand
CCCGATTCCGGCACGGCCACGCGCAGCGAGCCCGCGCGACAGCTCATCCCGAACGGTCCACACCTTCCGAAGTGAGCGTACGCGGCGTCGGAGCAGCCCCCTGCATTCTCAGACCCCCTTAAGGACAAAGCTGTCCTTAAGGGGGTCTGAGCCCGAGTCCCGCTCTCCTGGCGCGGCGGTGCGCCGCTCGGCGGGCTTTCCACCCGCGCATGGGGTCGCCCCACCCGGCCAGGCGGGGCCGAACCAGGAGGGCCGGCGCGCCCTGCGATGCTGGTGCCGGACCCGGAGTGGGAGGCCCGCGGCTCTCGAAGCTCTCTGCTCGTCGCTCTGGCCGCCTGATGCCGGAATCGAGCATGCATCCCCGGTCCCGAGGTCAGGTTGACGCCGCAACCGATCAGCCCGTATAGTTGCCCGACTATGCACGTCGCGCACGCCTCGAAACAGCTCGCCGGACGCAAAGCCCTCGCAGGGGCCAGATCCGCCGGTACGAAGTAGAGGCGCGCGCCGCGAGGCGCTCCCGCCGCCGCGGAAGAGGGCTCCCCCAGAGCGAGGGAGCCCTCTTCGTCTGTCCAGAGCAGTTCACGCGCAGTCCGCGGGGGTCCCATGAGCATCCACTCGCATTTGCACCCGATCCGTGTCGTCGTCCTTCCCGGCGACGGCATCGGCCCGGAGGTCATCGCCAGCGCGGTGAGCGTCCTCGAACGTGTCGCCTCCGCCCACCACCTGCACCTCGAACTGACCGAGCGACCCATCGCCGGAGCCGCCATCGAGGCGGAGGGACGCCCCCTCCCCGAGGCGACACTGCAGCTCTGCCGCGAGGCCGACGCCGTCCTCTTCGGCGCCGCCGGGGCCCCACGCTGGGACCACCTGCGCGGCGACGCGAGGCCGGGAGCAGCCATCCACGGGCTGCGCCAGCGGCTCGGCCTCAGCATCAATCTCCGCCCCGTCCGCGCGTTCCCGGCCCTCTCCGGCTGCGGACCGCTGCGCCCCGAGGTCACCCGCGGCACCGACTTCATCGTCGTCCGCGAGCTGTCCGCAGGTGCCTACTACGGCGCTCACGGCCGGACCGGCGAGGGTGCGCAGGAGCGCGCCCACGACACCATCACCTACAGCCGCCAGCAGATCGCCCGCGTGGTCGGCTTCGCCTTCGACCTGGCGCGTGCACGCAGTCGCCACCTCACCTCGGTGGACAAGGCGAACGCCCTGGTGAGCGGGCGACTCTGGCGCGACGTCACCTCCGAGCTGGCCGCGGACCACCCGGACGTCGCCCTCGATCACCAGCTCATCGACAGCTTCGCGCTGCGCATGCTCCAGCAGCCGTCAGCGTTGGACGTGGTGGTCGCCGAGAACCTCTTCGGCGACATCCTGAGCGACGAGGCGGCGGCCATCAGCGGGTCGCTCGGCCTGATGGCNNCATCGCCGGGCGCGGCATCGCCAACCCGGTGGGCTCGATCCTGAGCGTCGCCCTCCTCTTCGAGCACTCGCTCCGCCTCCCCCAGGCCGCCGCGGAGATCCGCGCCGCGGTGGACTCGGCCCTCGACGCCGGGGCACGCACCCCCGACCTGGGCGGCACCAGCTCGACCGGCGAGATGACCGAGGCCGTGCTCCAAGCCCTGAGTGCCCGCGCGTCGCTGGAGGCTCGGAGGTGACCGTCGAGCGCATGGCCATCATCGACTCGACCCTCCGTGAGGGCGAGCAGTTCGCCGGTGCCGACTTCACCACCCTGCAGAAGCTGGAGATCGTCGCCGCCCTCGACGAGTTCGGCGTCGACTACATCGAGATGACCTCCCCGGCGGCCTCGCCCCAGTCCGACGCCGACCTGAGGGCGGTGGTCGCGGCCCGCCCCCGGGCCCGGGTGCTCACCCACACCCGCTGCTCCATCGAGGACGTGGACCGGGCGCTCGCCGCCGGCGCGGACGGCGTCAACGTCCTCTTCGCCACCTCCGAGGTGCTCCGCCGGGCGAGCCACCGCCGCTCCCTCGACGAGGTGATCGACATCGCCTGCGGGGTCATCGGCCACGTCCGCAGCGCCGGCCGCGAGATCCGCTTCAGCTGCGAGGACGCCTTCCGCAGCGACCTCGAGGAGATCCTCGCGGTCTACCGGGCCGTCGACGCCTGCGGGCCCCACCGGGTCGGCATCGCCGACACCGTCGGCATCGCCACCCCTCGCGAGGTCGAGGAGATGGTGGTGGCGGTGCGGGCCGCCGTCGGTTGCGACATCGAGTTCCACGGCCACAACGACACCGGCTGCGCGGTGGCCAACGCCCTGGCCGCCCTGGAGGCCGGCGCCACCCACATCGACACCACCGTGCTCGGCATCGGCGAGCGCAATGGCATCGCCTCCCTCTCCGGGCTCATCGCCCGGATCGGAACCGTCTCCCCGGAGCGGGTCGCGCCCTACCGCCTCGACCTCCTCCCCCAGCTCGACGCCCTGGTCGCCCGGATCCTCGGCATCGGGGTGCCCTTCAACGCCCCCATCACCGGCGCCTTCGCCTTCACCCACAAGGCGGGGATGCACAGCAACGCGGTGCTTCGCGATCCGCGCAGCTACGAGGTGCTCCAGCCCGAGCGTTATGGTCTGGATCGGCAGATACTCATCGGCCACCGGCTGGTGGGCCGCAACGCCATCCGCGACCGCGCCGGGAGCCTCGGCATCAACCTCGACGAGGCTCAGATCGCGGCGGCCACCGCCGAGATCAAGCGGCTGGCCGACTCCGCCGCCCTCGCCGACGAGCAGGTGGACGCGCTCCTGCTCGGCTGGCGCAACCCCGCCGCCTAACCCGCACATCAGGAGAATCCATACCGAGATGGGAACACTGGTCGAAGAGATACTCAGCCGGCGCGTGGGCCGGCCCGTCCACGCCGGCGACACGGTGGTCGCCGAGGTCGACGCGGTGATGGCCCACGATGTCACCGGGCCGCTCGCCATCGACGCCTTCCGCAGCCTGGAGATGCCGATCTGGAACGCATCGCGGACGATCTTCAGCTTCGACCACGTGTTCCCCTCGAACAGCGTGGCCGCCAGCGAGCTGCACCGCCGCATCCGTGAGTTCGCCGCCGAGTACGGGATCCGCAACCTCTTCGCCGAGGGGATCTGCCACCTGGTGATGGTGGAGCGCGGATTCGTCCGCCCCGGCGGCGTGGTGGTCGGCGCCGACTCCCACAGCACCACCTACGGGGCCCTGGGATGCTTCGCCACCGGGATGGGCTCCACCGACATCGGGGTGACCATGGCCACCGGGCGCTCCTGGTTCCGGGTGCCG
>PLAK01000141.1:0-2317 GCA_003134115.1 Candidatus Changshengia sp. | reverse complement strand
CGCCCCAGCCAAGCCTCCTACGCCGAGGTCCTGCGGGTCGATGTCAGCGAGCTCGAGCCACAGGTCTCGGCGCCGCCCGCGATCGAGAACGTGCGGCCCCTCTCGGAGCTGGCAGGCACCCGCCTCGACGAGGTGTTCATCGGGAGCTGCGCCAATGGCCGGATCGAGGACATGGCGATCGTTGCCGGCATGCTCGAGGGCCACCAGGTCAGCCCGACCACCCGGACCATCATCATCCCGGGCACCCGGACCGCCTACGTGCAGGCGCTGGAGCGCGGCTATATCGACACCTTCGTGCGCGCCGGGGCGGTCGTGATGGCCGCCGGCTGCGGCCCCTGCCTGGGCCGCCAGCACGGCACCCTCGGCCCCGGCGAGCGCGCCCTCTCGACCAGCATGCGCAACTACCCGGGCCGCATGGGCAGCCCGGACGCCGAGATCTACCTGGCCAACCCGGCGGTGGCGGCGGCGTCCGCCCTGGCCGGGGTCATCGCAGACCCCCGGGAGGAGAGCTGATGGCACGGGTCTTCCGCTTCGGAGACGGCATCTCCACCGACGCCATCATGCCCGGCCGCTACAACCTGACCACCGACCCGGCTGCGCTCGCCAAGGCCTGCTTCATCGAGAATCGCCCCGACTTCCACGAGGCGGTGCGCCCCGGTGACGTCATCGTCGCGGGCAACAACTTCGGCTGCGGCAGCTCCCGAGAGCACGCCCCCCTCTCCATCAAGGCGAGCGGGGTGAGCGCCGTGGTGGCGCGCTCCTTCGCCCGCATCTTCTACCGCAACGCGGTCAACCTCGGGTTGCCCGTCATCCGCTGCGCCGACCTTCACGACGCCGTCCAGGACGGCGAGGAGGTGGTGGTCGACATCGAGCACGGCACCATCGTGGCCGGTGGCCGAACCTTCCAGGGCGAGGCGCCCTCGGCGGTCGCCCGCCGCATCAGCGAGGCCGGCTCGCTCGTCGAATTGATCAAGAATCATGGCTGGGCCGCCATCGAAGAGGTGGTCTGACAGTGCCGAACGCAGAGGAGGTCTGACCATGGCTGGATTGACCGCAGCCTGTCCCGAGTGCGACGCCCAGGTGGCCATCGGCAGCGACGCCGAGGTCGGCGAGATCGTCTCCTGCCCGGAGTGCGGCGCCGACCTGGAGATCCGGGGGCTGGCTCCTGCCCAGCTCGAGGTCGCCCCGCCCGAAGAGGAGGACTGGGGCGAGTGACCCCTTCCCGCATCGGCCTCCTCTGCTCGCGGATCCGGGTCGAGGAGAAGCTGCTCCTGCAGGCATTCCGGGCGCGGGGCGCGGAGCCGGAGCGGATCGATGACGACGAGGTCGTCCTCGACATCCGCGGGCCGGCGGGCGCCCCGCCCCGGTGGGACGTCGTCTTTGACCGCAGCCTCAGCCAGACCCGGGCCCTGGCCGCCCTCCGCGTCCTGGAGGCGCAGGGGGTGACGACCGTCAACACCGCCGCCGTCGTCGCCACCTGCGGGGACAAGCTGGCCACCAGCGCGGCCCTCGCCGGCCGTGGCCTGCCGTCGCCGCGGACCCTGGTGGCCTTCACTCCGGAGGCGGCGCTGCGCGCCATCGAGGAGCTCGGCTACCCCGTCGTCATCAAGCCCGCCGTCGGCTCATGGGGCCGGATGGTGTCACGTCTCAATGACCGCGACGCCGCCGAGGCGGTGCTCGAGCACAAGCGTGCCCTCGGCTCCGCCGCCGACTCCGTCTACTACATCCAGGAGCACGTGGACAAGCCGGGGCGCGACATCCGCAGCTTCGTGGTGGGCGGCGAGACCATCTGCGCCATCTACCGGGAGTCCGAGCACTGGATCACCAACACCGCCCGCGGTGGCCACGCCTCCAACTGCCCGGTCACGGCCGAGATCGACCGCCTCTCCCTCGGCGCCGCCGATGCCGTGGGCGGAGGGATGGTGGCCGTCGACCTCCTGGAGCGCGGCGATGGCGAGCTGCTCATCTCCGAGGTCAACCACACCATGGAGTTCCGCAACAGCATCGCAACGACCGGTGTCGACATCCCCGGCAGGATGGCCGACCACGTGCTCTCGCTGGCGCGCACCAGCGCCACCGTGGGCGCCGCCTCATGACCGCGAGAGTCGGTGCGGCGCCAGCGGGGCACGTCGTCGAAGTGGGGGCTTGCTCAGGCGGCAGCTGCAATGCCGCCGAGCAAAGGCCGCGGCAGGCCGGTCAAGGCCTGCCGACGGCCGTGCCGAAGCGAAGCACCACCCCCGCGCCTCCCGCCCTTGCGGAAGCCCTCGTCACAGGACGACCTCAGACGACGGTCAGCGGGGTCATCGGGCGAGGCGGC
>PLAK01000065.1 GCA_003134115.1 Candidatus Changshengia sp. | reverse complement strand
CCAACCCGGCGTGGATGCGCTACGCGGGCCCCAAGGAGGCGGTGTTCCACGCCCTGATACGGCGCAATTACGGCTGCACCCACTTCATCGTGGGACGAGATCATGCCGGAGTTGGCAATTACTACGACACCTACGCGGCGCAGCGGATCTTCGACCAATACGAGCCCGGCGAGCTGGGCATCGAGATCCTGCGCTTCGAGCACTCGTTCTGGTGCCGGGCCTGCGGGGGGATGGCGTCGACCCGGACCTGCCCGCATCCCGCCGAGCAGCGCTCGGTGCTGAGCGGGACGCGGGTGCGCGAGCTGCTCGTCCAGGGCGAGCCGCTGCCGGCCGAGTTCACCCGCCCGGAGATCGCCGAGCTGTTGAGGGCGGCGCAGCCAGGCCAGGCGGCGGCTGCCCCCGACGTGGTACCTGCCGCCCCATCGACAGCCTCCGGCGGCGCCGCGCCCCCCGACTGAGATCAGGACACCGCCTTCACCGGCAAGACCGGTGAGGGAGAGTGCGCCGTCTAACCTGGCCTACGCCGCCTTGGCAGGCTCGGGAGCGAGCCCCTCTCTGGCGTCGGGAGCCATCCCGACGTGCCCGCGTACCGACAGCCACGCCCCGTAGAGGATCCCCGACACCACCGACCCGGTGAGCGCCAGCGGGATGTCGTTGGTGAGCCAGAGTGGCAGGAAGTTGGTCCCCCAGAAGGAGACCACGAATCCGGCCGCGAAGCTGATGATCGCCGGCAGGCGCCACTGCTCCGCAAATCCCCGCGGCTTCCGGAAGTAGCTCTCGACATCCCGCTTGTTCCTCAGCCCCCAGAGCCAGTCGATGACCATCACGAACATGAACGGGCCGAGCAGGTATCCGACATCGCTGACGAAGGTCTCTGCGTGGTTCAGGATGCCTGCCTGGGCGAGTCCCGTCCCCATCAGACCCAGGATGACGGTTGACAGCGGCTGCTCCCACTTCTTGGGCTTCCGGACGGTGGTCATCGCCACCAGCAGGTCCACCGTTGATGGATAGAGGTTCATCGCGTTGGTGTGGAGTACGCCCAGCGTCGCCCCGAATGCGGCAACGGCGCCCCACCCGGAGATGCTGGCGCCGAGCGTTGCGATGTTCCAGGTTCCGATGGCCTCCTGGGAGAACGCCCCCATGACAGCCATCAGCACCACCGGGACCATGATGCCGATCGATGGCATCAGGAAGTACCAGAGCCGTGGCGGGGCCTTGCTCGCCGGTTGCCCGCTGGTGGCGGCGCGGTCCAGGGCTGGCCGGCAGAAGCGGGACACCGTCGAGACCTCGTATGCCCAGCCGAGGATCGCGAAGCCCGACACCGTGGTGATCGCGGGGCCCCACTCGACCGGTGCGGTCTGGCGCGGGACGTGAAGCGAGAAGTGGAGGAAGAGGTAGGCGGTGAGGGCGCCATAGCNNTCAGCCCGAACCAGGCCATGTTCACGAAGGGGAAGAGGAGGGAGAAGATGAAGGTCGCGTGCCAGCCGAAGTTGCGCCGCGCCATGAGCAGAGTGGGTAGCGGGAGCTCCCGGCCCATCTCCGAGGCCACGCCGAGGGGGATGAAGAAGAGCAGCCAGCTCAGCGCGATGGCGGCGAGCATGTACCAGAGGCCGATGTTGAAGAGCAGCGCGCCGACAAGTGGGGTGGTCGCCGAGGCCGACGCCATCGACCAGACGATGAAGAGCCGGTAGGGGGTGGTCGTGCGCTGCTTCTCGGGGACGGGTTCAACCCCGACCGTCTCAATCTCGCCATTGATGCGCTGGAGCACCGAGCGGTGGACTGTGACAGGGTCGCTCAACAGATCTGTAGGCATGGACTCCCTTCCCGCGTGCTCATACCCGGCTCGGGCGCGACTCGACGGCCGAACCGGCGCCTGCCGACGGCATCTTGGCATGGTCCGCGCCGCCGCGTCAGTACCCTTGCGCACGGAGCCATCAGGACCCTCCCGCACGGGAATGCTCGATCACGCAGGTTGCGGCTTCGCTGCGTGCAGGTCAAAGGCGATGAGCTCCCGGATCCCGGCGATGGCCGCGTCGATGAGCAGCTCGAGGTTGTCGGCCGCCGCCGGCCCCTCCTGCGCCTTGAGCCAGCCCTCGTCGTTCCCGGCGATCAGCATGATGCCGCCGGCTCGCACCCTGAGGACACGCGAGACGATGAAGATGCCGGCCGCCTCCATCTCCGAGCAGATCGCTCCACCGGCGACCCATGCCTTCCAGCGTGCGTGCAGGCGCTCCGCCACCGGCATGCGATCCGGCTCCAGTTCCCCATAGAACGAGTCCTTGGAGTGGGAGATGCCGACACGCACGGTGGCCCCGACCGACCTCGCCCCCTTGACGAGAGCGTTGGTCACGTCCAGATCGGCCACGGCGGGGAACTCGACGGGCATGTAGTGCAGGGTCGTCCCCTCGTCCTGGATGGCCGCGGTCACCACTGCCAGATCGCCCGGATGGATGTCCGGTTGCATCGCACCGGAGGTGCCCACGCGAACCAGCGTGGTTGCCCCCACTCGCGCCAGCTCTTCGACCGCGATGACTGTGGAGGGGCAGCCGATGCCAGTCGACGTCACCGATACGCGGACACCGTCAAGGAGGCCGGACCAGGTGTTGAACTCGCGGTTGGACGCCACCTGCCGCGGCGAGTCGAAGCGGCGGGCGATTGCCTCGCATCTCCCGGGATCCCCGGGAAGGAGGACGTACTCTCCGACGTCTCCTGCTGTGACCTGAAGATGATGTTGCCGTTCCGCTTGCACTGTCCTTCTCCTGGAACTTGGATGTCGCGATGGCGGGGAAGCTGCGTGCCCAGCTGGCGGAGGGCTCCCCGGCGATGAGGGGTCGACGGAAGACGAGGGCGGGTCAGGGCAGGCCGGCAAGGATCGCGGCCGTAGCCGACGCGCCAATCCGCGTGGCCCCGGCGGCCACCATGGCGAGTGCGTCTTCGGTGGTGCGCACGCCACCTGCCGCCTTGACCCCCAGGCGGCCGCCGACCGCGGCGGCCATGGCCGCCACCGCCTCGACCGTCGCCCCGCCGGCCGGGTGGAATCCCGTCGAGGTCTTGACGAAGTCGGCTCCCCCGGACTCAACGGCCTTGCAGGCGGCCGCGATGCGGTCAGGGCCGATCAACGCGGTCTCCAGGATCACCTTCAGAACGATGGCAGGGCCGAGCACGGCGCGTACGGCGGCCACCTCTGCGGTCACCACGTCCCACTGGCTCGCGCACGCCGCACCGAGGTCGATGACCATGTCGATTTCGTTGGCCCCGGCCGCCACCGCGATGGCGGCTTCGACCACCTTGACCGCGGTCGGATGTGCGCCGGATGGGAAGCCGACGACCGCTGCCACCGCGATTCCCGGGCGTAGGGCGCCGGGAGTGAGTGGCAGCCGGGATGGAGATATGCAGACCGCCCCCACGCCGAGCAGGGACGCCTCCTGGCACAGCCGGGTCACGTCATCGTCCGTCGCCTCAGGCTTGAGCAGGGTGTGATCGATCATCCGGGCCAATTCGGCCTTGGTCAGGGGGGCGATGGCGTTGGTCATGAAGGATGACTCCTGAGCAGTGGCAGGGGCGGGGAGGAGAGAGCCGCATCTGGCGGCGCATCGATGTCGAGCTCGCTGACGACCTCAGTGGCAAGCAGTTGCAACCGGACGGTGGCCGCAGACCGGGCCGCAACCAGGTCGGAACGGGCAGCGACCGGACCCACCACCTCGAGATACACCTTCAACTTCGGCTCGGTGCCACTGGGTCGCAGCACCACACGGGCATCGCCGCCCCCCTGCCAGATCAGGACATCAGCCGCCGGCAGCGGCCGGCCCGGAGAGCGCTCACCGTGACCTCCGGCCAGGTCGACCTC
>PLAK01000116.1:646-10372 GCA_003134115.1 Candidatus Changshengia sp. | reverse complement strand
CCGGCGCCGCGGCGGACGGCGGCACCGTCGCAGCGGGCCGGCCGGCGACCCCGGCGACCCCGGCGACGCCGGCCCCACGTGACCCGGAGCCGTCCATGCCCACCCGCCTGAGGGACAACCCCATCGTCCGCCCGTTCTTCGCGGAGCGGCCGCCCTTCGACCTCTCCTTCCCCTCGAGGGGTCTGGGCCTGGTGTTGATGATCCTCGGGACGTTCGCCGCCGTGGCCTCCCTGCTCTTCGTCACCGGNNACCATCGACGTGCTGGGCACCATCATCCTGATGGTCGGCTGGGTGGTGGCCACCGCCGGCTTCGCGCTGATGTTCACGCTCCATCCCCACGGGAGGGCGTGGGCCGTGTACGGGCTGATGCTCGCCGCCGCCGGTGACATCCTCTCCTTCGTGGGAGACGTCATCTTCGTGGGCGCCAACTCGCTCTACTACGCGCTCGGCAAGGGCGCCATCACCATCCTCATCTTCTGGCTGGTCATCTGCGCTGTCTTCTACTTCCTGGTGGTGACCAGCCGGCCGGCCCCCGGGGCGCCGCCGCTCGGCGAGTAGGACCGGATCGCTCCGACGCTCGGCAGGGTGCTGAAGAACCCGTCAGCAGCCCGCCAGGTCGGCGAGGAGCGGGAAGTGGTCCGAGGCCGTCGCGGTCTCACGACCGGCATGGCCACGGCCGACCGCGACCTCGCAGGCGCGCAGCCGGGGGAGCGCCCCCGAGCTCGCGAAGACATAGTCGATGCGGGCCGCCGGCATCCAGGTCGCACAGGTGTAGCCATGAGCGCGAGGGTGGAGATGACGGAAGCAATCCGTGTACCCCTCCTCGAGCATGCGGGGCACCGCCCAGCGCTCGATCGCCCGGCCGAGCAGGCGATCCAGCCCACGCCGCTCCGGCACGAGCGCGGTGAGCGGTCCGACCACCCAGGGCAGCACCGGAACTCCGCCCCGGAGGCCCGGGTCGATGCCATGGGACAGCCACTTCGCCTCGATCGACTCATCCGCCCCACCGGCGGGCGGCCCCATCCAGCCGCCCTCCTGGCGGACGAGCAGCCCGGCCTTGCGCAGCTCGTTCATCCGCCGGAAGAATCCGGTGGCCTCGAGGTGGTCGCCGGGAGAGAGCGAGTTGAAGTCGCCGACGACCAGGTGCGGCATCGCCGCCTCTCCCCGGATGTCGGCGAGGACGTGCTCCAGCTCCTCCAGCCGCCGCGCCTCCCCCTTCGCCCGCTCCCCGAAGCGGGCGGCGAGGTGGACGACGTGAAGGCGCAGCCGCTCACCACCGGGGGGTGCGACGGTCACCTGCAGATGGCTGCGCAGCATCCCGCCGTGGAGATGGTTGCGGTGGTCCACGACGGGAAGCCGGGTCAGCACCGCGAGCCCCAGCCGGCCGCCGTCGCTCGGCGCCCCGGTGACGGCGGTCATGCCGAGCCGGCCGGCCAGCCTCGCCACCATGCCGTTGTCCTGCACCTCCTGGAGGGCGATGAGGTCGGCGCCGCTGCGCGCCAGCACGCCGGCGATCCGCTCCTCACGCCGCTCCCCACCCAGCAGGACGTTGTAGGTGAGGACGCGGATCCGCGACTCCGCCCCGCTCTCAGGCCGCGTGCGCACGCTGCCACCTCTCTATGGCGCCCACGCCGGTGACCCGTCCGCCGCGCGGGGGGGACGCTGAGGCGCCCGGGTGGCGGCGGAGGTTTGCCGGCTCCCGGTGGCGCATACACTTGCGACCGATGCGGGACCGCGACTCTGCCGGGGCTCCCGCCCGCCCACGTCGTATGACCGAGCTGCTGCTCCTCGACGGCCTGACGCGGGCCGGGCGGGCCGCCGCGCTGATCCTGGCGGTGGCGCTGGCCATCGGCTGGGGCCTCGCCGCCCTCGCCCTCCACCAGCAGGCACTCGCCAGCCGCACCGGTGGCGCCTCGCTCAGCCCCCTGGGGACGCTCTTCGCGGACGGATCGTCCGCCCTGACCGCCTGGCCCGGGTGGCTGGCCGCGGTCATCCTCGGGGTGAGCGCGAGCCGGCTCCGTCGGGGACCGGTGGAGCCACCCGCCGGCCGCAGCAGCGCCGGGGAGCTGAGCGCGGCGGAGGTTCGTGCGGGGCTGCGCCGGGAGTACGTGGGCGCCCGATTGATACTGATCGCGGTCAGCGTGCTGACGGTCGCCGACCTCGCCCGGCTGGCCGTCAGCGGGATCGCCGCCCTCCTCGGCGTGGGCGGCGCCGGGGACGGGCTCCCCTGGATGGGAGTCGAGGTCATCGGGCTGGGAGCCGCGACCGCCGCCCTCACCGCCTGGGTGCTCGGCTTCCGCCTGCAGCTGGCGCGGGTCGGGGCGCTGCAGCCTCGGCGCGCCAACGATGGAGGAGGCGGCTCACCGCCCTGAACGCACGCCACGGCCGAGCCGGAAGCCCCGGATGCGGGCCTCCATGCGGCGGCGTCACCGGTCCCCGCAGTCAGATGCGACGCCCGACGACGTAATCGCAGGCCGCCTCCAGCGTGGTCCGTGCCGGCGAGGGTGGGAAGACCGCCAGCTCACCACGCGCGTCCCGAGCAAACGCCTGGGCCGCCCTCTCGGTGCCGGCGACCGCGCCGCTCCGCCGGACCAGGCTCACGACCTGCTCGTAATCGGGGTCGCCGCGGGGCTGGTGCTCCAGGACGCGGGCCAGCTCGGGGCCGACCACGGGATCCTGGAGGGCGAGCATGAAGGGCAGCGTCACCGTCCCCTGGCGCAGATCGGCCCCCACCGGTTTGCCCAGCTCCTCCGCGGTGGCGACGTAGTCGAGGAGGTCGTCGGCGATCTGGAAGGCCATCCCCAGCTTGTGCCCGTACCGCTGCAGCGCGTCGCGCCGATCCGGGTCGAGGCCGCCCACCACCCCGCCGCAGTAGCAGCAGGTGGCGAGGAGGGTGGCCGTCTTGCGCGCGATCTTGCGGTGGTAGTCCTCGAGCGACTGGTGATAGTCGTCCTTGCTCGTCATCTGGAGCAGCTCGCCCATGCAGATGGTCATCACCGTGTTGCTGATGGCCGAGTCGATCTCGGGCATGCCGATGGCGGAGGTGAGGTTTGCACCCTTGGCGAAGTAGTAGTCGCCGATGATGATCGCCGGCGCCGCCCCCATCGTCTCGTGGAGGGTGGTCATCCCGCGCCGCGTTGGCGAGCGATCGATGAGGTCGTCATGCACGAGCGTTGCGGTGTGGATGAACTCGATGCCCATGGCCAGGTCGTAGACGTGGTCCATCACCGGATCGCCCATGCGTGAGGTGAGGATCACCAGGGCCGGACGGATCCGCTTGCCCCCGGCGCGCACGATGTGGCGCATCGCCTCGGCCATCGGCCCGAGGTCGGCGGCAACCGCTGCTTCGAGCCGGCCTTCGAACTCGGCGAGCTCCCCGAGAATCGGGCCGAAGAGCGTCTGCGCATCGCTCGCGGCCGATGCCGCGGCATCCGCCTTGGAAGACCGGCCGTGGGCGGGCACCTCCATCGCCTGCCGGATTGCCCCGCTCGCGTCCATCTGTGAGGGGAGGATATCAGTCACCGGTCGGACCGGCTGCGGCCCGCCTGCCGGTGCCTCCGCTTCTCGCCGTTCACGCCGGCGCGGACGGCTCCGCGTCCGCCACCAGTGCCCGGAAGGCGTCTCCCCGCGCCTCGAAGTCGCGGAAGGCGCCGTAGCTGGGGGCCCCGGGCGAGAGGAGCATCACCGAGCCCGGCTGGGCCCGGGCACGGGCGAGCCGCACGGCCTCGCCCAGGTCTGCCGCGGGCAGGACCGGGGGGGGATCCGGCACCGCCGCCAGCTCCACGGCCAGCCGGTTGCCGCTCGGAGGCAGGGTGACCACGGCGAGGACTCCCCGGTCCCGGCGCAGGCGTCGCGCCAGGGGCCCGTAGTCCTGCCCGCGGTCGAATCCCCCCGCGATCAGCACCACCGGCCGTCCCTCCAGCGCGTCCAGCGCAGCCACCGTCGCCTCCGGGATGGTGGCGATGCTGTCGTTGACGAAGGTGACCCCGTCGGCGTCGCCCACGGGCTCGAGGCGGTGACGCAGCGGCCGGAAGCCGGAGAGGGCCGGGACCAGGGAGCGCACCTCGACACCTGCCTCCTCGAGGGCGGTGAGGGCCGCGCAGGCATTGAGCAGGTTGTGGCGGCCGCGGAGGTGCAGCCCGTCCCCGTCGATGAGCCGATCGTCGCGCCAGAGGATCGAGCCGCCGTCGGTGTGATAGCCGGCCGGATCGCCGAACCAGACGTGCCGGCCGGCCACCGCCGGCGCGAACGCACGGGTGCGCGCGTCCTCGCGGTTGAGGACGGCCACCATGCCCTGCCGATGAGCAAAGAGGTTGAGCTTGTCCCCGAAGTACCGTGCCTCGGTGCCGTGCCAGTCGAGGTGCTCGCGATAGAGGTTGAGGAGCACTCCCACCGGCGGCGACCAGTCCAGATCGCTGATCTGGTGACTGGACAGCTCGACCACCCAGAGATGGGGCGGCGGGTCGGGGTGCAGGTGCGCGAGCAGAGGGATGCCGATGTTGCCCGCCAGCACGGTCCGCATGCCGGCGGCACGGGCGAGGTGGTCGATCAGGGAGCTGGTCGTGCTCTTGCCCTTCGACCCGGTGACCGCGATGACCCTTTCGTCCGCGTGCTCGGCACCCCAGAGATTGGTGGCGGTGGTGACGCGGGTGGCGGCGGCGACGCGCAGCGCGTCGTCGCGATAGCGGCTGATGCCGGGGGAGCGGACCACGACGTCGCAGACGCAGAGCCGGACGATCCCCTCCTCCCCGTGGAGCCAGGGGAGGTTGGCGGCGGGCGCGCGCTCCGCATCGCTGGGTGGGGTGTCGGAGACGATGGCGATCTCGGCCGGAGGATCCGTCATCGCGGTCAGCGCGGCGAGCGTCGCGCGGCCCTCGCGACCGAAACCCCAGAGACCGACACGCCGGCCTCCGAGCTCATCCAAGCGCATCGGCGAACTCCCTGTAGGCGGCGGGCAGGGCATGCTCGGGCGACGGGGCCAGCACCGCGTCGACGGTCGCCTGCGAGAGCCCGGCCACCCGCGGGTCGGCGCCGAGTGCCCGCACCACCGCGGCATCGCGCCACCCCGCCGAGGCGGTGAGCAGGCGCATCGCCACCCTCGACTCCTCCACCTCCCCCACGCACTCCAACGGCTTGTCGGCCTCGATCCCGAGCAGGGCGGCGAAGCCCGGAAGCTGGGCGGGGTCGCCGAGCAGATCGCTCCCCATGATCGAGACAATCCTGTCCCTATCAAGGAAGGGTGCCAGCGCCAGCGCGACGAACCGGCACTTCGGGCAGTCACCGCACCAGCTGGGCGTGCGCCGGTCCCGGTCGAGCAGGAAGGCGCGGTTACAGCTGACGAAGGCGCGGTGGTAGGCGGGCAGGGCGGCGAAGCGCCGGGCGATGGCGAGCTCCGACCACGGCCGGAGCAGGGAGAAGTAGGCGAGGTCCGCGGCGACGTGGCGGGCGACGACGGCGGCGAATCGCCGCTCGAAGTCCCAGCTCTTGCTGTACTGGTGGTTGACCTCGATGCCGTCCCAGGTGAGGCTGCCCACCGACGCCGAGCGCTCGTCGGCCATCACCACGGCACCCGCACCGTGGATCAGGGCGGCGATGACGGCGAGGCAGGAGACCACGGCGGTCACCGGGACGTGGCCGTTGATGGCGCCGCGGCGGTTGAGCTCCAGGAGACGCGGGTCGAGGGCCCGGGTCACCGAGACGTGGGGCAGTCCGGCCACCTGGACGGTGCGGACCACGGCGGGCGCGTTGCCCACACTGAAAAGAAGGGGTTCCCGGCCGGTGCCGCGTACGGCCTCCAGGGTCACGATCGAGTCCTTGCCGCCTCCGATGGGCACCAGCGGCCGGTCGTCGAGGCCCGCGGGCCCCGCTTCGGGAGCGGCGCCGGCCATGCTCGGAAAGGGCGGGATCTCGCGCCCCCGGAGATCGTTCACGAAGCGGCATTCGGCCAGTCCGCGGGTGTAGAGCTGGTGGAGAAAGGCGGCGACGACGGGGGCGGGCGGATCCGCCTCGACCGAGATCTCGGGGGCGAAGCACGTCTTGTAATAGCTGACCCCGGCGATGAGGTGGAGCAGACCGACGGCACGCCCGAGTGCCGCCATCCGACCCGGGCCCAAACCGGCGATGGGGGTGCCGAGCTCGACCCGCTCGTGGAGCTCGTCACCGTCGAGCGCGTAGCCGAGATCGATCAGCCCCGTCGAGGGTTCCAACCGCCAGCCCAGGAATCGGAACCGGCGGACCGAGGCGGGGACGAAAGGTGGAGCCGCCGGCTGCAGGTCAGGGACGGGCATCGGCTCAGTATGCGAGGAGAGATCAGGTGGCAGTCTGGATCCCGGGGGCCCGCATGACGGAGGCGCCACGCCCGGCGGCCCCGGTGAGGCCGGCATGCGGCGTGACCAGCCAGTCGCTCACCCGGGCGGACAGCCCGGGGGCGTTGAGCACCGAGACGTGCCCCTGCGGGTAGCTCCACAGCTCGGATCCCCACGCCTCGGCCAGCTCGGCCATCGGAGCGTCACCGACGATCCCGTCGAGGGTGGGGCGGACGATGGCGATCCGCTCCCCGGGCGTGGCCGGAGGGCAGAAGGTGCGGGCCACGATGGGAGCGAGAGCCGCCTCGACCACCCGTCGGGCGTGGTCACGGTCGGGGCCCCACACGCCTCCGCCGCCCCCGTCCAGTCCCACCGCCCGTCGCGTCCGTCGCGGCAGGTTGTGGAGGACGGTGGAGGCGGGGTCGCAGAAGGGGGCGATGGCCACCACCGCGTCGAGCTCCAGCTGAGCGGCGAGCAGGACGGCGACGAGACCGCCGAGTGAGGTCCCGCAGACCTCCACCCGATCGCTGACCTCGCGCCGCGCCCAGGCGAGCACCGCTGCGCAGTCCTCCACCGACTGGCGAACGATCTCGCGCGTCCAGGTCAGATCCGCCTGGATGAATCCCTCACCGCTCCGGCTGCCCGGCCGCCGCCGGCGGAGGTGAAGGGGGAGGTCGATCCGGGCCGCATGCGCCCCGGTCGCGGTGAGGGACCGGCAACGGCGCTCCTCATACCAGGGACTGGGCGAGGCCAGTCCGTGGATGACGAGCACGAAGGGCAGGTCGCGCCGGCCGGGCCGGAGGTGCGCGGTGGCCTCCAACCGCCGGCTCCCGAGGTCGGAACCGGGCCCCTGGCTCGGCCCGCTCAGATCGCGCACCTCCGCGCCATCGGGGTCGTGACGCAGCACCGGGCCGGCCGTGACCTCGGCGGGGTCATGGAGCCGGCTGGCTGCCCAGAACTGCTCGGGGTCGGCGGGCGCCCAGCTCCCCGTGGCGGGTGTCTCCACGGGGAGGCGGGCAAGCTGCCAGCGCACCCCGGCGTCCATCGCCCGAGCGACCAGAGTGCCGACCCAGTCAATCATCCCTGCGCCTCGAAGCAGACACTTCCCTGCCATCAATGTACCCGGGTGTACCGATTCCCAGTCAGGCGCGGCCACCCGGGGACCGGCGCAGGGTCCGACGGTCTCGGCCGCCGATCAGCGCATCCGCAGGCGCGGTCTGGACAGGGAACGCGCCCTGACCAAAGACCACAGTACCGGGCCCGGGGATCGAACCCGGATGGGGCAGCGCCCCCGCGGTGTTTAGGACCGCTGCGTCTACCGATTCCGCCAGCCCGGTGCGGGCGTCCCAGTCTAGCCCGAGCACCTATACTGCGGACGGATGTTCGCCAGGCGGTTCTCCGAGTCCAGCTACCGTCGCAGCCAGGCCGCCACCGGCGTGCCGGTGCGTCCGAGCGCGATCGCCCGAGGCCTGACGCTCCGAGTCCTGGGCGTCGGCGAGGATGCCGCCGAGCGGGAGCGCATCGCCCAGCACCTCGTCGACGAGCTGAGCCGGGAGGCGGGGCTCCCCCCCTGCCAGGTCGTCGTCCCCGACCGCCCCCAGGTGCACCGGCACGACGGGCAGCGCCTCCAGTCCAAGACGTACGGCTACTACACCTACCGGCTGGACGCCCAGGGCAAGGTGGCGTGGGCGCGCATCCGCATCTATCACCGCACCGCGGTCCAGCAGCGCGTCATCGCCCCCAAGGTCTTCCTCAACACGCTGCTCCACGAGTGGACCCACCACTACGACTTCCACGGACTGCGGCTGCCCCGCTCGTACCACACGGCCGGCTTCTTCGCACGGCTCCGGGCGCTGGCCGATGCCCTCGAGGTCGGGTTCGTACTGCCCCCGGAGGCCGATGCTGTGGGACAGCCGGCAGGGGGAGCGGCTCCCGCGGATTAGCCCGAGGCTTGCGAAAGGCGGCGTCCCGGCCGTCATCGGCTCGGGTATCCTCGCTGAAGCGGCGACGTAGCCAAGTGGTAAGGCACGGGTCTGCAAAACCCTGATCGTGGGTTCGATTCCCACCGTCGCCTCCAAACGCTCCACCTCCGCCGGGACGGTCGGAGCGCCGGCCGGTGTGTGGACGCCCGCCGCCCCGGAGCGGCCGTGGGTCAGCTGCCGACGGTCGACTGCGAGGTGAGGACGGTCTCGATGCCCTGGATGGTCGCCGAGCCGCAGACGGAGGACGGCTGGTTGTGGTCCGCGAGGCAGATCGCCGCGGTGAGCCAGTTGGCGTTGCCGACGATGGCGAGCGTCACCGGGCTGTCCGGGTTGGCGAGGTCCGCGGCGATCTGCTTCCAGGTCAACCCCTGGAGGATGGCGGGGTCAAAGCTGGTCTGGTAGAGGACATAGTCCCCGCCGATGTCCAGGAACGGGAAGCCGGGCTGGCCGGCAGCTGAGTTCGAGTACGGCTCCTGGTCGTAGGTCGTGAAGATCTGCTGAACCGCGGTGCTCGGCGTCTGGAGCGGATTCTGGTTCTGGTCCTCCTCCTCCACCGGGGTGAAGTCGACCCACTGGCTCGTGTAGCTGCTGTCCACGAACGTGAAGGTACTGGTGTTGGGATCCTCGTCGGTGCTGCTCGACGACATCTCCTTGAGGCCGGTGAAGGTGCCGAACCGGGCGAGGGCCATGATCATGCTCCACCGTTCGCCGGCGCAGAACGGGCAGAACTCGCCGCCGACGTAGATCACCTCGGGCTTCCCCGCCGAGTCGGTGAGCGGCTTGGTCCCGGTCAGCCGGCTGAGCTCCCCGGGCTGCCCCCCCTCACCGACGATGCCGAAAGCGCGACTGCCGGGGTCCGTCACCGCGGTCAGCACCGAGGTCGGGACCTTGGTGGGAGTCGTCACCGCAAAGCTCGGGGGCAGAAGGAGCACGACCAGCAGCACCACGACGAGCACCACCGCGGCGCCTCCTCCCGCCCAGTAGAGGGGCTTCTGCCACCACATCCGGAGGTTCTGCTCCGGCGCCTGCTTCACCATCCGCCGCCGCTGCTTCTTGGTCGGGGGACGCCGTCCGGCCGNNCGCGCCTCGCGCGACTTCGACGGTGGCCATGGGGCGCGTGGCGGCGGGGTTGCCTGGGGCATGAATACTCGGCTCCTATCACCCGTCAGGGGTCGAAGGTCGCTCCACCCGGAGGGGGAAGCAGGCCGGGCCATGGTAGCGAACCCCACTCCTGTCGATCCCGTACGCATCTCGCACGAGGACGCAGACACGCAGGCTGGGCACCTCCGGGATCAGGGGAAACGCGCCGGCCGGTGCTACTCGCCGCGCAGCCGCCTCCGGATCTCCGCCAGTCGCACCGCGATGGCTGCCTCGGCGCCCCGCTCCCCGGGTTCGTAATAGATCCGGCCGGCGAGCCGGTCCGGGAGGTGCTGCTGCTC
>PLAK01000116.1:0-579 GCA_003134115.1 Candidatus Changshengia sp. | reverse complement strand
ACGAAATGGGCCGCCTGCTGCGCGGCCACCGCCACCGTGAGCGCCCGAGGGTCGGCCAGGCCGATGTCCTCGGCGGCGAGGATCACCAGGCGCCGGGCGACGAAGAGCGGGTCCTCCCCCGCCTCCAGCATCCGGGCCATCCAGTAGATGGCGGCGTCGGGATCCGACCCGCGGACCGACTTGATGAAGGCGGAGATCAGCCAGTAGTGCTGGTCGCCGGCCTTGTCATAGAGGAGTGCCGGCGACTGGAGGGCTCCCTCGACGTCGGTGATCTCCACGGTCGTCCCGCCCCGACGCGAGACGGCGACCACGGCCAGCTCCAACGCGTCCAGGGCCACCCGCGCGTCCCCGCCCGCCAGCCCGACCAGTCGCGCCTCGGCCGCCGCATCGATCCCCACGCCCCGGCCCGCGAGACCGCGCTCGGGGTCGGCGAGCGCGCGGCGGACCACGGTCTTGAGCGCCTCGGCATCGAGCGCCTCGAGGCGGACGACGCGGGCCCGGGAGAGGAGTGCCGCATTGACCTCGAAGCTCGGGTTCTCGGTGGTCGCCCCGAGGAGCTGCACCAGGCCGCTCTCCACG
>PLAK01000112.1 GCA_003134115.1 Candidatus Changshengia sp. | reverse complement strand
ACATGACCGGCGGCCGGGTGGTTACGATTTCGCCGTCCGCAACAGGGAGAGAAGCCATGGTGGAAGCCGTCGGCCAGCGCGTCGAGTGCCAGTGGTGCCACGGCCAGAACACGGTCGACGCTCAGAGCTGCGCCACGTGCGGAGCGCCTCTCGACGTCCGCAACCTGGTGTCCGACTCGGGGTGGCGAGAGGCCCCCCGGCTGCGCGACATGACCGAGTTCCACTTCGGGTCCTCGTCCTGCCAGGTGGAGGGGGAGCTGGTGCCGGTCGCCGAGATCACCCTCTCGCCCCAGGACGGCGTCTTCTTCGAGCACCACGTGATGCTCTGGAAGGACCAGACCGTGCCGGTCGGCGTCATGCCCCTCCAGGGGATGATGAAGCGGTCGTTCGCCGGGATGCCCCACATCGTCACCACCGCCCGCGGTCCGGGTCGGATCGCCTTCTCCCGCGACGCCACCGGCGAGCTGGTGGTCCTGCCCCTCCACCCGTCCATGGAGCTGGACGCCCGGGAGCACGCCTTCCTGCTCGCCTCCCACACCATCCAGTACTCGTATACGCGGATCCAGGGGATGCGCACCGCCCTCTTCGGGGGGCAGGGGATGTTCATGGACCGCTTCATCGCGGCGGGTCAGCCGGGGCTGCTCATCCTCCACGGTTACGGCAACGTCTTCGAGCGCACGCTCGCCGCCGGTCAGTCGATCCTGCTCGAGCCCGGGGCCTACCTCTACAAGGACTCCTCGGTGCAGATGGCGGTCGAGAGCCAGAAGCTCACCACCGGTCTCTTCGGCGGGACCGGGCTGCACATGGTGCGGATGACCGGGCCCGGGCGTCTCGGCATCCAGTCGATGTACGTCCACCACGCGACCGAGTAGCGGCGAGATGGCCTCCAACCCGCCGCCGCCGCCGGGTCAGGGTTCTCCCAACTGGGGCTCCCCCGCCAATCCCACGCAGCCGCCCGCGCAGGGTTCCCCGAACTGGGGGACACCGACCGGTCCGACGCCGCCCGGGCAGGTCAACCAGGGCTGGAGCCCTCCGCCCGGATCGCAACCGCCCCCGCAACCCGGCATGCCCTTCGCTCCGCCGGGCATGCCGGTCGCGCCTCCGCAGCCGGCACCCTCGATGGCGCAGCCGCCCGCCGGCGCCTACACCTGTGCCTGGTGCGGGATGTCCAGCCAGAACCCCGGCGGAAGCTGCCCCTCCTGCGGTGCGCCGGTCGATATCCGGGCAATTCAGGACACCTCAGGGTGGACCCAGCTGCCCGCGGTCAAGGACATGGCCCGGATCCAGTTCGGCCAGTCCACCTGCCAGATCGCGGGCACCGTGGTCCCGGTGGCGGACGTGAACCTCGACGGCGGCGAATCCGTCTTCTTCATGCACCACACGCTGCTGTTCCGCGACGACGGGGTCAAGATCGACACCCTGAAGCTCCGGGGCGGCTGGAGCCGGATGCTCGCCGGCATGCCGCTGGTGATGGTCCAGGCCAGCGGCAAGGGGCACATCGCGTTCAGTCACGACGCGGCCGGCGAGATCGTCGCCCTGCCCATCCAGGTCGGCAGCGGGGTCGAGGTGCGCGAGCACACCATGCTGATCGCGAGCGGGGCCACCGCCTACGACTGGGTGATGAGCGGGATCTACTTCACCACCCTCAAGGGCCAGGACGAGCAGGAGACCCACTACCCGATGGGCCAGTTCCTGGACCGGTTCACGGCGCCCCGAGCCCCCGGGCTGGTGCTGCTCCACGCCAAGGGCAATGCCTTCGTCCGGCGGCTCGGCCCCGGGGAGACGATCCTCATCAAGCCCACGGCGCTGCTCTACAAGGACCTCTCCGTCTCCATGCACCTCCACTTCGAGCACCCGGCGGGCGCGTACCGCTCCTGGCGATCCTGGGGGAACCGCTATCTCTGGCTGCGCTGCATCGGCCCGGGTCGGGTGGCGGTGGAGTCCGCCTTCGTCCCGGTGGAGGACCCCGGTCTCGACCTGATGGGCAGCTCGCCGGCGACCCGACAGCAGTGGTGAAGCACTAGAGGGCACCCGTTCACCCTCGCCGCGATCGGGGATGCCCGCATATACTCGATCGATGCCCAGGTCGATGTGGCGGGGTGCCATCAGCTTCGGGATGGTCGCCATCCCGGTGAGGATGTACCTCGCCAACGAGTCCAAGGGGGTCTCCTTCCGACTCCTCTGCCCGCGGGACGGCGCGCCGCTCCGGAACAAGCGCTGGTGCCCGGTCGAGGAGTGTGAGGTCGGTTGGAACGACGCCGTCCGCGGCTTCGAGGTCGGCAAGGACGAGTACGTCCGCATCGAGGACGAGGAGCTGGAAAACCTGCCCCTGGACACGACCCGGACCATCGAGATCCTGGAGTTCTGCGACGACTCCGAGATCGACGCCGGCGTCTACGTCAAGGGTGCCTACTACCTCGAACCCGAGGCCGTCGGGGTCAAGCCGTACCAGCTTCTGAGGAAGGCGCTGGAGAAGACCGGGAAGGTGGCGGTCGGCAAGGTTGCCCTGCGCGACCGCGAGCACCTCTGCCGTCTGGCCCTCCACGAGCGGGCGATCCTGCTCAACACCCTCCACTGGCCGGACGAGATCCGTGACCTGGGCCAGCTCGCGCTTCCCGACGCCGAGGTCGAGGTCCATGCCCGGGAGCTCGACATGGCGGTGATGCTGGTTGAGAATCTCGCGGCGAGCTTCGACCCGGCCCGGCATCGGGACGGCTATCGAGACGCTGTCCAGAGCCTCGTCGAGGCGAAGCTCGCCGACCGGCCCCTCGAGCGCCTCCCGTCGCCGCCGCTCGCCCAGATCACCGACCTGATGGCGGTCCTCAAGGCGTCGGTCGAGGCCTCCTCCCGGCAGCGGCAGGCGGCCCTCGACAGCGACGCCGNNGCCTCCCCATCCCTCCGGCGCTGCCGGGACGTGTCCTTCCGGAGTTCTCGGTCCCCTGCGTCGGCGCCTTCGACGATCCCGACTTCCGCTTCTCGATCGACTGGGATGGCACCCGGACGCTCCTCTTCGCCTCCCCTGGGGCCATCCGCCTCCAGAGCGAGACGCTCGCCGACGTCAGCGACCGGTACCCGGAGATCGTGGCCGCCGCCCTGCCGCTGGCGAACCGCGCCGCCGTCCTCGATGGAGTCGTCGCCGTCCTCGACCCGTCCGGCTGCCCCGATCTGGTCGCGCTGGGGGAGAGGATGGCCCTGGGGGCGACGACCCAGCAGAGGCTTCCCGCCGTCTACCTGGCCATCGACCTGCTCCACCTCGACGGCAGGGGGACCATCGGGCTGGCCCTGGACCGCCGCCTCGAGCTGCTCCGGGGGCTCGCCCTTCCCGACCCCCGGATCCAGGTGCCGGACTGGGTCGTGGGTGAGGGGGAGGCCCTCGCGGACGCCGCCGCCCCGCGTCACCTGCCCGCGCTCCTCGCCCGCAGGGGGAGCGCCCACTATCACCCCGGAGTGGCCTCGCCGGATCGCCTCCGCATCCCCCTGCGGCACCGGGCCCACTGTGTCGTGATCGGCGCCGACCAGGTGCTGGGATCCACCCGTCGCCGCCGGCTCCGGCTGGCGGAATACCAGGGTTCGCGGCTGACCCAGGCGGGGACGGCTGAGATCGCCGAGACCTCCACGCTCTGGCGATGGGCCGCGCCGGGCACCAGGATGCGGTCACCGCTCATCGCCACCGTCGATTACCGCAGTCGCGGCGCGGACGGCGGCCTGCGGGGTGCCGAGGTCGTCACCCTGCGCGACGACATCGACCCGGCCTGGTGCATCCGCCGGGACCCGGTGCCTCCGCCGCTCAGCCGGCCGGTTCCGGCTCGGGGCTTCCGGCCCACCGTCCTGAGCGCCCTCCCCCTCGAGGTGTCGCCGCCTGTGGGATGATCGGCCCAGCGGTTGACGGGAGCTCCCCGCCTCAGTGCGATCGGCCCGTCCCGACGAGACATCGCCGATGCCCATCCTCATGTGTCCTCCCACCCACTTCGGGGTGGTCTACGAGATCAATCCCTGGATGCACGTCGCGAGCCCCGTCGATCGGCGACGGGCCACGGACCAGTGGGAGGCTCTGCGCACCACCTATCGGGACCTCGGCGCCGAGGTCGTGCTCGCCGACCCCGTGCCCGGGCTTCCCGACATGGTCTTCACGGCCAACGCCGGGGTGACCTGGGGCGGCCGGGTGGTGCTCAGCAGATTCCGGCACCCGGAGAGGCAGGGGGAGGAGGTGCACTGGCGGGAGCTCTTCGCAAGTCGGGGGACGCCCGTCTTCGACACCGCCGCCCTGCCCTTCGAGGGTGCCGGTGACGCCCTCTTCGTGGGGGACACCCTTGTCTGCGGGTACGGTTTCCGCACCGACCGGGCCGCGATCCCGGTGGTCGCCAGGGCACTCGGCGTCCACGTGGTCGAGCTGGAGCTGGTCGACCCGCGCTACTACCACCTGGACACCTGCTTCTGTGCCCTCGACGCCCGCACCATCCTCTTCGCACCGGCGGCCTTTGCCCCCGCCTCGCGAGAGCGGGTGCGGCGCCTCGCCCCACGCGTCATCGAGGTCCCCGACGGCCTCGCCGCCGGCTTCGCATGCAACGCCACGGCGATCGGCGACGTCGTCGTCTCGTCGGAGGCCGTGGAGGGGTTGAGTGACCAGCTCCGTGAGTTGGGCTACCGGGCGCTGGGCCTGCCCATGGGCGAGTTCATGAAAGCAGGAGGCGGCGTGCGCTGCCTCTCTCTGCCGGTGCCGGCGACCCGGACACGCCCGGTATCCACCTGAGGCGGGCGCCTACGCGGCCCTCCTCGGCTCTGGTCAGAGAGGCGACCCGGAGTTCCTGGGCTGCCCACGAGACGGCGCGAGCCGCGATCGCGAGATCAGCCGGCTCCACCTTTCTCCGGACACGCCTGGCCACCAACCGCGGCGGTCGTCGATGTCGCGGGAGTCAGCCCCGAACAGCATGCTCAGCGGGCCGATCAGGAGGATGAAGGCCACGATTGCGTATTCCATATCCCTATGGTGGACCTCCAACTTCATCCAAGATAGTGCAATCATTCACGTATAACATGAGCTACCCTAATCTGTGGCCTGACCTAGAGATCCGCCACCTGGGGGTCCTCCTGGCCATCGCTGAAGGCCACTCCCTCTGGGCGGCGGCCGACGTCTTGGACCTCTCCCCGTCGGCGGTGAGCCAGCAGCTGGCCACGCTGGAGAGCATCGTTGGAGAGCGGCTGGTCGAACGCGCCCGCGGACGGCGGCAGACCCAGTTGACGGAGGCCGGCGAGCTGCTCGTCCGGCATGCGCGGGCGGTCATCGCTCGCCTGCGGGCCGCCCGTGCCGACTTCGTCGCCTTCGAGTCGGGTGCTGTCGGCAGCCTGCAGCTGGGCACCTTCCAGTCGGTCGGCGCCCGCATCATCCCGGCCCTGCTCCGCGAGTTCGCGACCGCCTGGCCAGGGGTCGACGTCGTGCTGACCGAGCGGGAGGCCGATGACGAGCTGCTGGCCGCCGTCGAGCACGGAGAGGTGGATCTCAGCTTTGCGGCCTACCCGCTCCCGGAAGGGCCATTCGAGGCGACCGAGTTGGTTCAGGACCCGTACGTGCTGGTCGTCCCGGCCGCCTCACCGATCGGAGCCGGCCGGCCGGCGCGGCTCGAGGACCTGCGAGGCGTCCCACTGATCGGCAACCGCAGCCCCCATGTCCGATCACGGGTCGAGGAAGCTCTCCGGGAACGCGGCGTCGAGCCGAGGGTGGTGATGCGGACCGACGACAACGGGACCCTCCAGGGGCTCGTCGCCGCGGAGATCGGCGTGGCGGTTACCCCGCTGCTCACCCTGGACGAGCAGGATCCCCGCATAAGGATCCTGCATCTCGATGACCTGCCGACCCGCACGATCGTGCTGGTCTGGCACCGCGACCGCTACCGGTCGCCCGCCGCCAAGGGTTTCGTGGCGGCGGCTCAGCGGGTCAGCGCGCGGCTGGTCCCTGTCCTCCAGCCGGGGGCATGACCCCGCGGTCTCCGGCCGGATGCCCCCTCCTGGGAGGGGGCGGCCTCACATGCCGAGATAGGCGCGCTGGACGTCAGCCGAGGCGAGCAGCTCGGAGGCCGGCCCCGACAAGGTGACCGAGCCGGTCTCGAGGACGTAGGCGCGAGCCGCGGTGTGAAGCGCGATCAGGGCGTTCTGCTCGATCAGGAGGATGGTCGTGCCCTCGCCGTTGATCTCCCGGATCACATCGAAGATGGCGTCAACGAGGATCGGGGCCAGGCCCAGCGACGGCTCGTCGAGCAGCAGGACCCTCGGCCTGCTCATCAACGCCCGCCCGATGGCCACCATCTGCTGCTCGCCACCGGAGAGGCTGCCGGCGAGCTGGCGCCGCCGCTCGGCGAGGCGGGGAAAGAGCGAGTACACCCATGCGAAGTCGTGCTTGACCTTCGCCCCATCCCGACGGCTGTACGCGCCCATGTCGAGGTTCTCCTGAACCGTCATCCGCGGAAAGAGTCGGCGGCCCTCGGGGGCATGGCCGATCCCCATCCTGGCGATCTGCTCGGCACCCATCGTGTGGATCGGCTTCCCGGCGAGGCGAACGGCGCCCCGGGCCGGCCTGACCAGACCGCTGATCGTCCTCAGCGTGGTGGTCTTGCCGGCGCCGTTGCTGCCGATCAGGGCAACGATCTCGCCCTCGTCGACCTCGATGGAAACGCCCTGGAGGGCTCGGACGCGCCCGTAGAAGACATCGACGGCGTCCACCTCGAGCAGGGCCATCAGTCTGGACCTGCCACGTCTGGCGGGACGACGGGTCCTGCCGTAGCGGAGCTCCCCGCCGCACCCTTGCCCAGGTAGGCCTCGATCACCCGAGGGTCGTTGCGCACCTCGGCGGGCTTACCCTCGGCGATCTTCTCGCCGTAATCGAGGACCACGATGCGGTCGCTGATCCCCATCACCAGCCGCATGTCGTGCTCGATGAGGAACACCGTCAGCCCTCCCGAGCGGAGGCGGGAGATGACCTCCATGAGATCCCCCTTCTCCTGCGGGTTGAGTCCGGCGGCGGGCTCATCGAGAAGCAGCAGGCGGGGCCGGCTGGCCAGCGCCCGCGCGATCTCCAACCGCTTCTGGAGGCCGTAGGGGAGGTTGCGAGCGTACATGTCGGCGTAGCCGGCGAGACCGAGACCGCGGAGCAGCTCGTGGGCGTGGGCGGCCACCTTCCGCTCCTCCTCCCGAGCGCGGGGGGTGTGGAAGACCGCGTCCCAGACCTTGGCCCGCATGCGCACGTGCTCGCCCACCATCACGTTCTCGATCACCGTCATGTAGGCGAAGAGTCGGATGTTCTGGAAGGTGCGCGCGATCCCGAGCCGGGTGATCCGGTGTGGGGGCAGCCCGCTGATGTTGAGCCCCTCGAAGCGCACCGCGCCCGAGGTCAGCGCGTACAGACCGGTGATGCAGTTGAATGCCGTGGTCTTGCCGGCGCCGTTGGGCCCGATCATGGAGACGATCTCGCCCTCGCCCACGTCGAAGGAGACGTCGTTCACCGCGGCAAGACCACCGAACACCTTGCGAAGTGCGCTGACCTCGAGCAGGGCCGGTTCGGTACCCGCCTCGGCCTGGGTTTCCGCGACGACCACTGGCGAGCTCACGTCTGCCCCTGCACCTCGGCCAGCGAGCTCGGCTCGGTGCCCGTCTGCAACTCGACCTTGCGGGCCCGGCTCGGCAGCAGGCCTCCCGGCCGCAGCACCATGACCGTGATCAGGATCAGGCCGAAGATGATGTACGTGTACTGCGAGTAGTTGACGTTGCTGAGCTGGCTCACACCGAGGGTGTGTCCGGCCGTGGCGGTCCAGCCGCCCAGGTTGGGCAGCACCCAGTTGATGACGAGGGCGATGAGGAGCGCCCCCACGATCACGCCGGCGATGCTGCCGATGCCGCCCAGCACCACCGTCGCCAGCGCCGTGACCGAGACCGCGAACTGGAAGTTGTCCGGGGTGACGGTTCCCATCATGGCCCCGAAGAAGGCCCCGGCGAAGCCGCTCACCGAGGCGCCGATGGAGAAGGCGAGCAGCTTGGTGCTGACCGTGTTGATCCCGGTGGCCGCCGCGGCGACCTCGTCCTCGCGGATCGCCACCCAGGCTCTCCCTAGTCGTGATCGCTCCACGTTGCGCTACAGCCAGATCACCAGTGCCACCAGGGCCAGTAACGCCCAGAAGTAGAACTTGGTGTTCTGGGGCAGGGCGCCCAGGGGGCCGAAGTTGTTCCCGAGCAGCGAGGCGGGGTAGGCCTCGTCGCCATTGGGGCCGCCGGTCGCCGTGAAGATGTTGTTGGTGGCCAGGTTGGGCACGATCTCGCCGAAGCCCAGCGTGACGATGGCCAGGTAGTCGCCGCGCAGTCGGAGCGTGGGCGCGCCCAGGATGGCGCCGAAGGTGAAGGCCATCGCCGCCCCGATGAAGATGATCAGGAAGAACGGGAGGTGCAGGCCGTAGCGGGGTCCGGAGAGGATGGCCGTGGTGTAGGCGCCGATCGCGAAGAAGGCGGCGTAGCCCAGGTCCAGGAGGCCGGCGAAGCCGACGACCACATTGAGCCCGAGGGCGAGCAGGACGTAGATGACGGCGAACCGCGCCCCCCAGGCGACGAAGTCGTCGGCCTGGTTGAAGATCGCCGGGAACGCGCCCCCGATGGCGAAGGCGAGGACTGCCAGCACCACGGTCCGGCGGAGCAGCAGCCTGGGGAAGCCGACGGATGTGCCGGCGAGCACCAGCCCCAGCACCCCCATCCAGGCCGGGTTGCCGGCATAGGCGTTGAACGGGTCGCGAGGCGAGCTCTGGAAGTGGAGGGGACCGAACGGGGAGGAGCTGTGAAGGCCGGAAACGAAGATGAGCACCAGGACCGCCGCCGCGGCGCCGACGAAGAGGATGACGGAGCGCGGCCGCGCCAGCACCGGTGTGGTCACCCCTCGAAGCGAAGCCACGGCGTCGGCGGCGAGACCCGCGACCGCGACGACCACCCCGAGGGCGACCAGCAGCAGGAGGATGTCGCCGGCCCCGGCACCCGAGGGGTTCAGAAGCTGCTGGGATGGGGACGGTGTCAGCTTGGCGCCGATGCCCGTGGCCACATACCAGGGCTGCGACCAGCTCACCAGCCCGAGCACGGCGCCGGCAAGGCCGATCAGCCAGGGACCGGGAAGCCCGTAGGCGAAGGCGGCGACCATGAACCCGGTCAGCGTCATCCAGACCGCGCCATCGGCGAGCGCGTTGCTGTCGAGGGAGCCGAAGAGCGCAGGGGCGCCGGGGATGGCCATGACCCCGGCGATCAACAGGGTGCACAGTGATCCGGTGAGGGCCAGGGCGACTCGCGCCCTGGAGTAACGAAACAGCGTCCCCCGACCGAGGAACCGGGCCCACAGGTCGTTGAGGAAGCCGACCAGCAGGCCGAGCAGGCAGAGCCCGAGGATCACCACCAACAGGCTGCCCACCCCCTCGATGTTCAGAGAGAGTGTCTGGGTCAGCGCGTCCTGGGCGCTGTAGCCGATGCCATTGGCGGTGGGCTCGACATACCAGGGGAGCAGCCATCCGATGATGAGCAGGCCCAGGGCGACGCTGCAGAGCATCCAGGTGAGGCCGGCACCCCCTCCACCCCCTGCCGGGGTGGCGGTGGGGGGCGTCTCCGCCTCGCCGGGCACCGCTTGGACGGTTTCGGGAGCGGTCCGCTCAGGCACGGTCGGGGACCCTCATTCCCAGCAGCCCGGTGGGCTGCAGCGTCAGCACCAGGATGAGCACGGCGAAGACGACGATCAGTGCCCACGACCCCCCGTTGGGGATGAGGGTCACCGTGAAGGCCTCGACCAGCCCGATCAGGAAGCCGCCGATGCCGGCGCCGACGATGTTGCCGATGCCACCCAGGACCGCTGCGGTGAAGGCGATGAGGCCGAATTGGTAGCCCTGGTTCCAGGTGATGGTGTGGTAGTGCATGGCGTAGACCACGCCGCCGACCGCGGCAAGGGCCGAGCCGAGGAAGAAGGTGGCGGAGATGGTCCGGTTGATGTTGATGCCGCAGAGCTGAGCCGCGTCACGGTTCTGGGCCGACGCCCGCATCGCCTTGCCGGTCCGGCTGTAGCGGATGAAGCCGGCGAGCGCAAACATCGCCACCAGCGCGATGACGATGACCATGGCGTCGTTGGCGCCGATCACGACCCCGTGGCTGCCGCCGATGTTGAAGAGGACATGGGTGGTCGGGATCCAGCCGTCCTCACCGGTGGGATAGGCCGCCCCCGGGGTGCCCAGTCCCGGCTGGCCGGGCGGGGCTGGGGGGACGAAGAAGGCGAACATGATCCCCTCGAGGAGGAAGGAGACCCCGACCGCGGTGATCAGCGGCGCCAGCCGCGGCGCGTTGCGCAGCCGGCGGTATGCGACCCGCTCGATGAGCACCCCGGTGAGCCCGGCCAGGATCATGCTGATCGGGAAGATGATGAGCAGGGCGAGGACCAGGCCACCGGGGCTGGAGCCGGCGAGGTGGTTGATGTCGAAGCCGAAGAACCGCTTGAAGAAGCCCTCCTGCACGCCCGGGATCCCCGCCAGGAAGATCGAGTAGAAGGCGCTCAGGGTGAAGACGTCACCGTGGGCGAAGTTGATGAGCTCGATGATGCCGTAGACAAGGGTGTAGCCCACGGCGATGAGCGCGTAGATGGCACCCAGAACCAGACCGCGCCACACCTCGTTGCCGGCAGTGCCGGCACCGTCCTGGACGATCATGAGGAGCATGAGGATGAGGAAGACGCCGGCGAGGACGGTCAGGAACTGGCCCTGGCTGACGGCCAGGCGGAGCCCGCGCCGAATCCGTGGCGCCGGTCTGCGGCCTCCGACGGCGGCCTCTGTCGCTGCGCTCATCTGCCTCTCCTCTCAGCCTCGGAGCGGGGGGAGGCCGTGCCTCCCCCCGCTCATCAGCGCTGGTCCGTTACCGCCTCAGCTCGAGACCGTGAGCGTGGAGACGTAGGTCCACTGGCCGCCGTTGCCCTTCCAAAGGGTCAGCAGCTTGTTGTTGGTGTCACCGTTGGTGTCGAAGGTGGTCGTGCCGATCGCCCCGCTGTAGTGGATGGCGGCCACGTTGGCCCGCACCGCCTCGCGGAAGGCCGAAGCGCTCGTCGGCAGCTTTCCGCCATTCGACTGAATGGCTCCCTTGACCGCCTGGATGATGATTTGCATGGCGTCGTACGCGTTGGCGGAGTAGGCGCCGGGGTCGCTGTTGAACTTCGCCTTGTAGGCGCTGACGAAAGCGGTCGCGCTGGAGAGGTCCGCTGGGTTGGGGGCGGCCACGGTGCTGTAGGCACCGTCACCGGCGGCACCCGCCTCGGTGAAGAACTGGGTGTCCTGGATGCCGTCGCCGCCCAGGAAGTCGACGCTGCCCAAGCCGACGTCGCCCATCTGCTTGCGGATGATGCCGCCGCCGTTCGACGACGTGCCGCCGAAGAAGACGAGGTCGGCGCCGTCACTCTTGGCCTGGGTCAGCTCGCTGGTGAAGTCGGTGGTGCTGCCGGGGAGGCTGGCGGTGCCGACCACCGTGCCGCCATCGGCGACGAAGTCCGTCTTGAAGGTGGCGGCCAGGCCCTGGCCGTAGGTCTCCTGGTCATCGAAGACGTACGCCTTGCTGTCCTTCAGGGTCTTGGTGGCCACCTGGGCGAGTCCCGCCCCCTGGCCGATGTCGGTGGTGCAGACCCGGAAGAAGGTGATCTTGCCCGTCGGCCGCAGGCTGCTCGTGTCGATGCTCGAGTTGGAACCCTCGATCGTCAATCCCGGGTTGGTGCAGGAGGGGCTGATCATCACCAGGTCGGCATCATTGGCGATCGGCTGCTCCGCCTCGCAGACGCTGGAGTTGAAGGCCCCCACCACCCCGACGACAGCCTGGTTGCCCGCGAGCGCGGTCATGTTCGAGGCGCCCTGGGTGGGGTCGTGAGCCCCCGTCGCGGCGCTGGTGTCGTCCTTGCTGATCACGGTCAGCGTGCAGCCGTTCAGCGTGTTGCTGGCGTTGGCCTGGTCGACCGCCAGGACCGCCCCCTGCTGGGTCGGCAGCCCATCGGAGGCATCGTTGCCGCTCACCGGCAACTCGGTGGCGACGGTCACGGTGCCGGTGCAGCCGGCCGAATGGGCGCTGCTGGACGTGCTGCTGGTGCCGCAGCCGGCGGCCCCCAGGGCGAGCAGCGCCAGCAAGGTCGTGAATTGACTCCGGTTGGGCATGAGACACCCCCTCCGCAGGGAACAGGTGACCGTGGCTTCTCCCCGGCCGCCATGGTAATTGGGACGTCATATACGCGCTGCGCTTCATAGTGTCAACAGGTCGGCTGCACAAATCCGCAATTTGGCGCGCTTTCCGCCTCCGCCCGAGGCATCATCAGGCCCGATCACCCCGTTCCCGGGACGACAGGCCTTCGGCTGACAGGGACTTTCAGGCCCCCGCCAAGCGCACCACCCGCGTCCGGTGCCGCCACCCTCTGGGGCTTGCCGGTCAACCGCCAACCTGAAGGTGACGGCTGGGCCGGGGCCGCCCGCTCACGCTCGGCAGGGCGGGGGACCTACTCCGGCGCCATCAGGTCGAGGACCGCGCGCTGGTACTGCTGGGTATCCAGGAACAGGCCGTGTTCGGCGATGCTGGCGTCGCCCTGGTAGTAGGCGGCGAGCGCCTGGGCGGTGTCGCCTCCGTGCATCCAGATGAGGTGGCCGATCAGGAGGGTCCCGGCGGTCACGTTGTCCTCAGCGGTGCGCAGGTTGAGGGCCCGGTGGGCCAGGAATTGGGAGACCCACTCGCCGGTGTAGGGCTCGATCTGCATCAGGCCCACCGCCCCGGTGGGCGACGCCAGGTCCTGCCGCCAGCCCGACTCCATCCACGCCACCGCCTTCACGAGTCCCGGCTCCACCTCGGCCTGCTGGGCGACGTGGCTGAGCAGGGCGTTGACCCGGACCAGGCGGCCGGGGACCTGGATCTGAGCGCCGGCCGGGAGCAGGGCGTTGACGTTCAGCCCGTTGGCCCGGGCCAGGGCCGTCGGGTCGACGCCGTAGCGCCGGGAGATGATCCAGAGAGTGTCGCCCGCGGTCACCGTGCAGGTGTCGAGGTCCTGGCTGCCCGCGACGTAGGCGGGCAGGCTGCGCGAGGGGTCCGGGATCTCGAGCAGCTGACCGACGCGGAGCGGCCCGGGGGCGCCCAGCTGGTTGGCGTCGACGATGGCCTGGACCGAGGAGCCGTGGCGCAGGGCGATCCCGGTCAGGGTGTCGCCGGGACGCACCACATAGGTGGAGGCCATGACCGCGGCGGGTGCGGCGGCGACCGCGGTCGCGCCGAGCGCCGCCAGGGCGAACCGAGAGCGTGGGGACATCAGGACTTCCTGCTGGGACGTTGGGTGGGACCGGTGGGGGACTGCACCCCGCTCTTCGCGGTGCGATCAGAGAGTAGGCGTCTGCAACGATCCGGTCAACCGACGTTCCAGGTTTGTTGCACATTGTCACGAGGGAGCCCCCGATGTGACGGGTGCAGCCTCTCCCGGCACGCAGCCCGAGTTGCCTGAGCCCTCGGTACCGGGTGGTACGCTGGGCGGCATCATGCCCGAGCCGCGCGAGCCGCGCCTCAGCCTTGCGCTTCCCCTCCGGGGGGCCATCCTCGGCGCGCTCCTGGGTCTCGTCACCTTCACCGTCGTGGCCCTGATGTGGCATGCCGGCGCGACCCACGCGGCCGCCACCACCGCCGACTACGCGCTCCTCGTCTCCCTCTTCTGTCTCGCCCTCACCGTGGTCTTCGGTCAGCCTCCGCGGCGCCGTCGGGCCCGCGTGCCGATCAATCGGGCCGTCCCGCACGAGTGGTGGCCGCGGGAGACCGACTCGGTGCAGATGTTTGCGGCCTGCGTCGGAGCGCCGCTGATCGTGGGTGTCGGCGCCGCGATGCTGCTCTTCCGCTGAGACTTCCGCTGCGGGCGGCCAGGCCGTGGCACCGCTCTCGGCACCTGCGCCGGAGTGAGCAGGTTGTCGATGCCGTCGTCTTCGACTTTGACGGCACCCTGGTGGCCAGCCGGTTCGTCGACGAGGCCGCGGTCGCCGCGCTGGTCGCCTCGGATCCCGCAGCCGCCGCCGGGGTTGAGACCTTCTGGCGCCATGAGGGGGAGCCTCTCGTGAGCCGCATCGAGCTTGCCTGGCCGGGCCGGAGCTCGGAGATCCTGCCGCTCTTTGAGCGCCCGGAGGCGCCCCGGCTCTTCCCGGGGATCGCTCCCCTCCTGAACAACCTGGACCGGAAGGGGTTGCTCCTCGCGGTGGTCTCCTCGCGCCGCCTGGCGGCTCTGCAAAGCGGCCTCGACGCCACCGGTCTCCGGAGCCACTTTCCGGTCGTGATCGGGCTGGAGGATGTCACCACGCCCAAGCCCAGCCCGGAAGGGCTGATCCTGGCCCTCGAGCGGCTCGGAGTGCCCCCCGCCCAGGCCGTGTTCGTGGGCGACAGCGATCACGACGTGGAGGCGGGCCGGCGCGCCGGCGGCACCGTCTGGCGGGCGGTCTGGGGTCTGCCCGCCGGCGATCGGGCGCCGGCCCATCCCGACGGGACGCTCCTCCTCCGGCGGCCGGAGGAGATCGGCGAGCGGCTGCGCCGGCTCGCCCGCCCCGACCTCTGATCCGTCTCAGCCGCGGGCGAGGATCTCGCCGCCGACGACGATGAAGACGGCGTCGGGGAGTGCCCCCCAAGATCGCCAGGCGGCTGCGACCTCCTCCAGCTCCGCCGCGGTCGCGATCCCGTACTCGACCGCCTGGTGGGCGAAGGCCGACGATGTCGTGCGCTCGGCCCACAGCTCCGACCACCAGCCGCGATCTCCCGGGGTGGCGAACGTCCAGTTGGAGGTCGAGTACTCGATCTCCTGGAAGCCCGCCTCACGCGCCCAGCTCAGCAGCCGGCGGCCCGCGTTCGCCTCGGCGCCGTTGCGCCGCGTCACCGCCAGGTAGATCTCCCGCCAGCGGTCGAGCAGGGGGTCGGGTGGCGACCACACCATCGCTGAGTAATCGCCGTCCCGCGCCGCCACCACGCCGCCTGGACGCACCAGGCGACGCATCTCGGTCAGCGCGCCCACCGGGTCGCGCAGGTGCTGGAGCACCTGGTGGGCGTGGACCACGTCGAAGGACCCCGCGGCGAGCCCCGCGGCGCGGAAGTCGCCCACCCTGAAGGCGAGGTTCGTGGCACCCACCCTTCGCGCATGCGCCCCTGCCTCCACGATCACCTCCGCGGAGACATCGACGGCCAGCACCTCACCGGGCGCGACCCGCGCCGCCAGGTCGGCGGTCAGCGTGCCGGGGCCGCAGCCGACGTCGAGGAGGCTCATCCCCGGTCGGAGGTGGGGGAGGAGGTACGCGGCCGAGTTCTCCGCGGTCCGCCAGCGATGGGAGCGGAGGACCGCTTCATGGTGCCCGTGGGTGTAGGTGTCATTGGCCTGGCTCATCCGCCAGCGATCATCTCAGACGGGGTCCGGGACACCCGGTTCGGCACGGTGGTTCGGCTTCCGGGGCTCAACGTCAGCCGTCCCGCAGCACCCCGATGACCCCCTCTCCGTAGCGCGACGCCTTGGTGGGACCGACGCCGCGCACCTGGAGGAGCTCGGCCACTGAACCGGGGTTCCGGTCCGCGATCTCGCGNNAAGCGCAGCTGCCCGGCCGCGTCCAGGTCGTCAGAGGAGGCGGCGGCGGACCCCGCGTGCGCGGGGGTGGACCGCTGCCGGCGCCCCCCGGCGTGGCGCGGCGCAGCCGGCCCCTCGGGGCGGGCGGCGCGCGGCAAGCCGGGGAAGAACACCTTCACCTCCCGCTCCCCGCCGAGCACCGCCCGGCCTTCCGGCGCCCGCCCGAGCGTCGGGCGCTCCCCGTGGCCGCGGAGGACCAGCAGCCGTTCCCCCAACGCGACCCGC
>PLAK01000090.1 GCA_003134115.1 Candidatus Changshengia sp. | reverse complement strand
GAGAGCCGCAGGCTTTGGCGTTGAGGCGGCTGGCAGCCGGCTCCGCCGATTGCGCCACCCCCCCCCCGGGGGGCGGCACCAGGTAAACTGCCCTCAAGCGTCTCCGGCCCACCGCCTCCCCGCGCAATACCATCCACGACGCTCTGCGGTATGGGGCGATGCGGCACTCCGAGAAAAGGAGGGTCATGCCGATGATTGATTGCCCACATACGGTGCCCCAGCCGACCAGCGCCCGAGGCGTCTGCTGATCGCCGGGAGCCTGACCTTGTGAGACGCGATCGCTGACGGCGGTCGTGACGTCTCCGAGCGCTAGACGGGGTGTCCACCACACGGGTGGGCACCCCGTTCTCGTTCCACGGAGCCCGTTCGGTGAGAGGCAGCCGAGACGGGGACAGCACGTGAAAGCGCTGCGCCGGCGTCAGACGAAGCGGGCCGACTCCAGCTGGGCCGCGCGGGTGGAGGCCTCGGGGGCGGCGACGATCTGATCGGTCTCGATGAAGCCCTCGGTCCCGTCGGAGAGGCGGACCTTGGTGAAGGGGCCGCTGCCACCGGCAATGGCCTGGACGCCGCTGGCGGTCCGCACGCCGGGGCCACGCGGCGCGTCCCGGCGCGGCTCGGTGAAGAGCTGATAGGGCATCCCGGCCCACGACGCGACCAGGCTGACCGGCCCTTCGGGGATGGTCCGGTGCCGGTAGATCGTGCGCGCATCGTCGCTGCCGCGGGTGAGCAGCTGGACGAGCTGGAGAGCCCTGGGCACGGGCCCGAGTCCCTTGCTCGCGGCGACCGTGACCACCGTGCCGGAGGACTCGATCCGAGCCTCGCAGGTCACCCACCGGGTGCGGAGCTCGACATGCCGGGACCACTGGCCGATGAGTCCCCTGCGCCGGAATTCGACGATGCGCGCTGAGCTCTCCCCGGTCAGCTCGAATCGGAACGGGAAGGTGCCCAGCATCTGCTCCATCACCGCGAACACCTCGCGAGGGGGCACCGAGGCCAGGAAGGTCCAGTGCTGGGCCTCCTTGGCCAGCAGTGGCAGCCGGTGGGCATCCCGCGCCGCCAGCACCCGGCGCTGAAGGTCCTTCCCTCTCACGACCCAGCGTTCAAGCTGGCTCACCACCGGCATCCTCCGAATTCTACGGGCGGGAGCCGAAGGGCCGCCTGCGAGCCTGCCCCTGCACCGGATGTCAAACGGCTGATAGGGGCCGCGGCGTGACCCACCCGGGGCCTGAGGGTGGTCAGGAGGCGGGTTCACCGTCCTTCGTGGCCTGGCGCACGGGGCCCGCTTCGGAGATGCCATAGCGCTCGCACATCGCGTCGAAACGGCCGGCGACGTGGTCGTCCAACCAGTCTCGGTTGGCGGCGATGAGGGGGACCAGCACCTGGCGGAGGTAGTCGCCGCGTGCCATCCACTGGTAGTAGTGGCGCCCACCGTGGTGGTACGGGCCGTAGAGCCGGCCGCCGGGGAAGGTGGCGGTCAGCCATCGGAAGAGCTTCTCGTGCCGGATGTGCATCCGAAGCGTGATCTGCGGTTGGCGCCCATCCCCCCCGAAGTGCCCCTCGCCGACGAGCAGGCCGAGCAGGTAGCCCACGGCGAGCCCGTCGAGCTGAGCGGGGGGCGTGTCCACGGCATGGCAGGTTAGCGCGTTCCACGGGGATCATGACGGTGAAACAACTCGACGGAAGGGGGGCGGGTTCCACGGGGAACATGACGGTGAAACACGGCCCGCCCACGTGCCGCGGCTCCCACCCCCGGCTCGGCCCTGCCCCGGCGCCGCATAATCGCAGCCATGGCGCCCCTTGTCCTCGCCGTCGCCAACCAGAAGGGGGGAGTGGGCAAGACCACCACGGTCATCAATGTCGCGGCCCACCTCGCGGAGATCGGACGCCGCGTCCTCATCATCGACTGCGACCCCCAGGCCAACGCCACCTCCGGCCTGGGCGTGGCCCGACGCGACATCTCCGCCAGCACCTACGACGTGGTCGTGCTGGGCAGGCCGATCGCCGAAGCCCGCATCCAAACCGCAATCCCCGGCCTCGAGCTCGTGCCCTCGGACATCGCCCTGGCGGGGGCGGAGATCGAGCTGGTGGGTGTCGCCCGGCGCGAGAAGCGACTCTCCTATGCGCTCGAGGCCCTCGCCGACGACTCCCTCGATTACGTGCTGCTCGACTGCCCGCCGAGCCTCGGCCTCCTCACGGTCAACGCGGTGGTCGCTGCCCGGGCCCTGGTCGTCCCCATCCAGTGCGAGTTCTACGCCCTGGAGGGCCTCGGCCTGCTCACCCACACCATCAGCCTCCTCCGCCGCGAGCTCAACCCCCAGCTCCGCATCGCGGGCATCGTCCTCACCCTTCATGACGGGCGCCTGACCCTCGCCACCCAGGTGGTGGACGAGGTGCGCAAGCGCTTCGGAGACCTGGTGCTGGACCCCGTGATCCCCCGCAACGTCCGGCTCAGCGAGGCACCGAGCTACGGCCTGCCGATCACCTCCTACGCCCCCGGCTCCCGGGGCGCAGACGCCTACCGCGAGCTCGCGGTCAACCTGGACGCCCGGCTCCAGGCCGACGCCGAGCTCATGACCGCCCCCCAGCAGGCATGATGGTCGACAGCACCGGCAGCCACCCTCCCGCCGCCCCCTCGGCGCGACGCCACGGCCTCGGCCGCGGCCTCGACGCCCTCCTGGCGAGCAGCGACCCGGCCCGGGATATGGGCACGGGCGGCCCCGTCCTCATCGAGATCGACCCCTTCCGCGTCCGCCCGAACCCCGAGCAGCCGCGGCGCGAGTTCGACGCCGCCTCCCTCACCGCGCTGGCGGCATCCATCCGGCTCCACGGCCTCCTCCATCCCATCGTGGTCGAGCCCGACGCTCACGACTACCGCCTGGTCGCGGGCGAGCGCCGGCTCCGCGCCGCGCGCCAGGCAGGCATCGGCCAGATCCCCGCCATCCTGCGACCCGCGTCCGAGTCCGGACGCCACGCGCTGGAGATGGCGCTCAGCGAGAACCTCCTTCGCGAGGATCTCAACCCCATCGAGGAGGCCGCCGCCTACGCCCGCCTCGCCGATGCCTTCGGCCTCTCCCACGAGGCGATCGCCCTGCGTCTCGGTCGCAGCCGCCCAGCCGTGACCAATGCCATCCGCCTGCTCCAGCTGCCCGCACCCCTGCAGGAGGCCGTCGCCTCGGGGGCCCTCAGCGCCGGCCATGCCCGAGCGATCCTCGCCGTCCACGACGAGCCGGCGATGCTCGAGCTGGGCCGGCGCGCCGTCGACGACGCCCTGACCGTCCGCGACACGGAGCGCCTGGTCCACGAGTACGCAGCCGGCAGCCGGCCGCGGCCCGCCTCGGGGACCGCCGCGGGACCCACCCGGGCGGCCCGGCTCTCACCCGACGACGAGCAGCTCCGGCGCGGATTCGAGCAGGCACTGGGACTCCCCGTCGTCCTCCAGCGCCGGCACCGTGGGGGCCGGCTGCTGATCGACTTCGCGGGTGACGAGGACCTCGACGCCCTCTACCGGCGCCTGGACGGTCCTGCCCTCTGAGCGGGGCCTACCCGCCGGAGACCGCGCCCAAGAGCAGCCCTGCCCGCAACCTGGTGGTCAGCCGACCGGACGCTCCTTCCCGGTCAACCGGGCCTCGCAGGTGCCGGCGTTGAGATTGGTCATGAAGGCCTCGATGTACTTCGGCCGCTCGGCGGGCTTGTAGTCGAGCAGGAAGGCGTGCTCCCAGACGTCCATCACGACCACCGGCTTGAAGCCGGCGATGTTGCCGTCCTGGTGCAGGGTGATCCAGTGGTTCGAGAGCCGTCCGGTCGCCGGGTCGAGGTAGGTGACCGCCCAGCCAACCCCTCGCATCCCCCCGATCGCGGTGAAGTCGCGCTTCCAGGTCTCGATGTCCCCGAACGACTCCCCGATGGCCCGACCGAGCGGCGAAGAGCTGGAGATCTCCCCGCCCCCGTCCTTGGTCAGGTTGTCGAAATACCACTCATGGAGGACCATGCCGTTGTACTCGAAGGGCAGACGGCGGCTCAGCTCGCTGTAGGTGAGCGTCGCGGTCTGCCCCTTGCCGGCCAGGTCCACCAGCTGCTCGGTCAGGAGATTGGTGTTTTTGACATATCCGGCATAAAGTCCGAAATGGATCTCCAAGGTATGGTCGGAGATCCCCTGCAGGCCGCTGAGCGGGAACTCCTTGGCCTTGTACGGGGAGAGGGTCAGGAGAGCCATCTGCGTCCTCCACCTGGGTGCTGGCCGGGCCGAGTGGCCGGCCGCCTTGAGGTCCATTGTCGCAGCGTGGGAGGGCTGCACGGAGCGGCCGTATAATCGGGCGCCAGGTGACGCGGAGGCGCATCTCCCGAGGAGCCGTTCCGTCGCCAGCCCCAGCATGGAGCAGCACGCCGTCCCCACCCCACCCGAAGTCCCCACGCCCCCCGCGGACGAGGCCACCCCACCCGTCGGCGAGCCCACCCGCCCGGCCGCGTCCGGCGGGGCCTGGGTCCGCGACCTCCTCGAGGTCCTGCTCGTCGCCGTCGTCCTCTATGCGCTCATCTGGACCTGCATCGAGACCGTCCGTGTGGACGGCGACAGCATGCAGAACACCCTCCAGAGCGGCGACTTCCTGATCGCCAGCAAGATCTCGTACTTCTTCGGCAACCCGGCGCGCGGCGACATCGTGATCCTGAACCCCCCGCACCAGTGCGACGCCACCTCTGCCGATTACGTCAAGCGGGTGGTCGGCCTGCCGGGGGACAGCATCGAGATCGACGCTGCCGCCAACCCCGCCGAGCTGCTGGTGCAGCCGGGGAGCACGGGTCCCTGGGACCGGGTCGGCGAACCCTACCTCCCCGACGCCTGGCTGCAGGGCCCGGAATTCTCGATCTCGGGCACCGCCGACGCGGTCAATCGGGTGCTCCACATCCCCGCCGGCGATTACTTCGTCATGGGGGACAACCGCAACGCGTCGTGCGACTCCCGATTCTTCGGGCTGGTGGCGCGCAATCGCATCCTCGCCAAGGCCATCCTCCGGATCTGGCCGCTCAGCAGCTTCGGAGGCCTGGGCGCCGGGCCCACCCTGGTGACGACCTCGACGCCCACGCCGCTCCCCGCCGGGTCCTCCGTCGGCGGGCTCGTCCTCGTCGCCGCACCGCTGCGGCGTCGCCGTCGCAGCCCCCGCGACCTGGCCTGCCTCACCCGGAGCGACCCGCCCCTGACCTGACCCCGCTCCCCGAAGGGCGCGACGCGGGCCGGCGGATCAGCCGCCCACGGTCCACTCCGCGAGCGCGCTCTCCCAGGCGACCAGCTCGTCCGCGCCGAAGAAGAGGTCGATCTCGACGGCGGCCCGCTCCGGGGAATCGCTGCCGTGAACGACATTGGTCCCGATCGACACGGCGAGGTCGCCCCGGATGGTGCCCGGCGCGGACGTGGCCGGGTTGGTCGTGCCCATCGTCGAGCGGACGAGGGCCACCGCACCCGGCCCCTCCCAGGCCATCGCCACCACCGGCGCGGAGGTGATGAAGCGGACCAGCCCGGGGTAGAAGGGTTTGCCGACGTGCTCGGCGTAATGGCGCGCCGCCAGAGCCTCGTCGATCCGCAACAGCTTGAGGCCGACGAGGTGCAGTCCACGGCGTTCGAGCCGGGCGATGACGTCGCCCACCAGGCCGCGCTGGACCCCGTCGGGCTTCACCAGGACGAGTGTGCGTTCCACGGTCATGAGGTCTCGTTCCACTCCTTGATCAACGTCCGACGACCATCCCCTTCGGGGGCGCGCCCCCACCCCCGCTCACGAAGCCCGGGCGAGGGCGCTCTCGAAACGCTCGGGCTTCGAAAAGGGGCCGATGACGGCGCCGCGGAGCCCGTGGCGGCAGACCTCCTCGGCCGTCGCCCTCAGCTCCTCCGCGGTGACTGCCTCCAGGGCCGCGACCACGTCGCCAGCGAGCAGGACCTCCCCCGCGAGCAGCTCCTGCTGCCCCAGGAACTGGCTCACCGCCCCGGTCCCCTCCAGATGGAGGAGCAGGCGTCCCTTCGCGTACTCCTTGGCCCTGCCCAGCTCCTCAGCCTCCACCGGCCGGTCGCCCAGGCGGGCCAGCTCCTCGACGGCGACCTTCACCGCCTCGATCGCTCGGCGAGGCTCGCATCCGATGTAGATGCCGAGGCACCCGCTGTCCCGCAGCTTCGCCGTGAAGGAGTGGACGTCATAGGCGAGGGCCCGCTCCTCCCGCAACTCCTGGAAGAGCCGGCTGGACATCCCCTCCCCCAGCACGACATTGAGCAGATCGAGGGCGAAACGGCGGGGGGCGAGATACGAACAGGCGTAGCCGCCCAGGATGATGTTGGCCTGCTCGTTGCGCTTGTTGACGAATCGGAGTGCGCTCCCCGCGACCTCGATGGCGGGTGCCGGCCCCTCCGCCGCCTCCTCCCCGAGCCTGCCCACGGACTGCTCCACCACCTCCCGAGCCTGCCCGGGCTCGATCGCCCCCGCCATGCTCACCACCAGGCGGCCGGGCCGGTAATGGCGGGCGAGGTGCTCTCTGCAGGCGTCGACGTCGAAGCTGCGGACGGTCTCCTCGGTGCCTGCGATGTCCCACCCCAGGGGCTGGTCCGGGTACATCACCTCGTCGAAGAGGGTTCCGATGTGGTCCTGGGGATTGTCCAGGCTCATCCGCAGCTCCTCGATCACCACCTGCCTCTCCTTGGCGACCTCGGCGGGATCGAGGACCGGGGCGAAGACCATGCCGGCAAGCACCTCGCAGGCCAGCCTCATGTGCTCGGCCGGCACCTTCGCGTCGAAGATGGTCGCCTCCTTGTCGGTGGAGGCGTTGATGGACCCGCCCACGCTCTCGATCGCCTCCGAGACGGCGCGGGCGGTCGGGAAGCGGCCGCCACCCTTGAACACCACGTGCTCGATGAAGTGGCTGAGCCCGGCGGTGGCTCCGACCTCGTACCGGGACCCGACCCCGAACATGAATGCGACAGCGGCCGACCTCCGCTCCCGCATCGGGGTCGCGATCAGCCGCGCGCCGCTGGACAGACGCTGCAGCTCATAGGGGGCGTCGCCGGGGGTCATCGGTCCCCCGAGTGTATGCGCTCCCGGTTGCGCCGCTCCCGGCAGGGCTCCACCGCCACCCCGAGCTGAGGCGGTCCCGGCCTCGGGCTTCAGCCGCGCTGCCAGCGCGACGGGCGGCGGTCCCCGCCGCGTCCCCCGTCACCGAACCCGCCGCTCCGCTGGGGCGGCCGGCCGACGCGATCCGGGAGCTCGGGAAGGTCGGGCTGCGCCGGTCCCGTGGCGTGGATCACCACCCGACGGGCCGGTTCCGTGCCGCTGCTCTCGGTCCGCACGCCCGGGTCATCCGCCAGGGTCAGGTGGATGGTCCGGCGCTCATAGGCGTGCATCGGGTCCAGCGTGTACCGCTGGCCGGTCCGTTTGACGCGATTGGCGAGGCGGAGGGCCAGCTCCCGCACCTGCTCCTCGCGGCGAGCGCGGTATCGCTCGACATCGAGGATGACCCGGCGCCCCGAACCGATCTCGTTGTCTCCCATCATCAGGTTGACGACCGTCTGGAGGGCCCGGAGAGTCTCACCGCGCCAGCCGATGAGAAGGCCCAGGTCGTCCCCGGAGACGTCCAGGAGGGGTGGCGCCGTCGGTCCGCCCGGCGTCGCAGTGGCCCGGCGAGCAGCGATCCGGGCGTCGATCCCCATCCGCTCGAGCAGCTCCGCCAGCGTCGTCCTCGCCTTGGCGGTGTGCTCGTCCAGCTTGGACACCTTGACCCTGGCCTCCGCCGCTCCCGACACCCTCTCCCCGGGAAGCACGCGAGCCGGTCGCGAGAGCACCTCGATGGAGACCTCGTCGGGGCCCGCCCCGAGCTCGGCGAGAGCGGTGGAGATGGCCTCCTCGACGGTCTGACCACTCGTCTCGACGCTCGCCCATTCCTCGGCCGCGCTCATGGCCCCTGCTTCCGTCACCCTGTCACCCTCCTGCCCGCACCGCCTCAGCGGCGGCGGCGCGCCTTTTTCTGAGCTCGCGACGGGGCCCGACCTCGACCAGGGCTGGCCGGCGGCATGCTCATGGGCGAGGCCGTGCCTCGACCCGATCTCTTGGAACCATTGGACGAGCCGGTGCCTCCGGCGGTGGTCCCGGCGGCCCGCATCGCCGCCGCCGCGTCCAGATCGGCCCTCGAGTACGAGAGCGAGGTGGTACGCCCTGCTCCCGGGACCCAGCCCGGCACCCGCAGCCCACCCCAGCCCATCAGCGAGTACTGCTGGCCGACCATCACCAGGGCGGCGGTCATCCAGTAGAGGGTCAGGCCCTGGGGCCAGACGAAGCCGAAGAAGAGGCTCATCAGGGGCATGAAGTAGACGACCATCTTCATCGAGGAGGCCATCTGCCGCTCCATGTCGCTCATGTCCGGGCGCAGCGGCTGCATGGTCATCTTCGACTGGACGAAGTAGGCGAGACCGGTGAGGATCGGGAAGATCAGCAGCGCGAGATTGGCCGGGTGGGTGAACAGATGGCCCCAGTCGGTCGCGCAGGTGACGGCCAGACCCTTGCTGTTGGTCAGGGCGCAGCCTGTCGAGGGACTGTTGGCGGCCCCCAGCGCCTGCCCGATGGTCTGGGCCACGTTGTGGATCCAGAGGAAGCCGAAGTAGAACGTCTTGGGCAGGATGTCGAAGGTGACGCGGGACGTCCCGGTGTTGTCCATGCCGATCACGTCCCGGATGCCCCAGTACAGCCCGTACAGCACCGGCATCTGGACCAAGAGTGGGACACATCCGGACATGGAGCTGAACGGGCTGATCCCGTGCTCCGCGTAGACCTTCTGCGACTCCTCCGAGATCTTCCTGGTCTGCCCCTTGTACCGCTTCCGGATCTCGTTGAGCTGGGGGGCGACCTGGCGCTGCTCGCGCTGGATGCGCCGCTGAGTGCGCAGGTTCCAGCCCATGATCGGGAAGACCAGGGCCCGGATGATCAGGGTGGTGACCACCACGGCCAGCCCGAAGGGACCGATGGCCCGGAGCACCCCGACGCCGTTGAAGACCTTGCTGAGCTCCTCGATCATCCAGCCGATCGGGTAGCGGAGGAGGCTCAGCCAGTCGATCGGGTTGAGGTCGAGCCCCGCGAGCATCGGCCCCGGCATCAGACGGAGCTCCCGTGCGCGGAGCGCGAGGCCCGGTGGAGCCCGCGGGCCTGGCGCCAGGTCACGTACTCGTCAGGCACGGGGTCGACCCCGCCCGGATAGCCCGGATGGCAGCGCGAGATGCGGCGGACGCCCAGCCACCAGCCGCGACGGGGGCCGAACCGGCCTATCGCCTGGGCTGTGTACCGCGAGCAGGTCGGCTCGTAGCGGCAGCTGCTCATCAGACCGAAGACGGGCCCCAGGGTGACCTGGTAGATGCGGATGAACCAGAGGCTGAAGCGCGTCACGGCTTGCCCGGCGCCTGACCCGGGGCCGGCGGCCCCGCGGCCACCCTGGCACGGCCGACGGCTCCACGCGCAGCCGCCTCCACCTGATCGCGGAGCAGGCTGAAGGGGATCCTCAGGGCGGCGGCGTCGGCACTCACGATCAGGTCGTACCCATGGTGGTCGTGCAGCCCGCGCGCCGCCTCGCGGAGCCGGCGGCGGACCCGATTCCGCTCGACGGCGCCGGCCATGCCCGGAACCGAGAGTCCGAGGCGCGCCTCGTCACGCCCGTTGGGAGCGGCCTGGACGCGGACCGTACCGGCCCGGCCAACGCACCGCCACGTGCGCACGGAGGCGAAGCGCCCACGGCCAGCTAGCCTGCCGCTGCCCGTCAGCGAGGGCCGGTCGGGGTGAGGTGCTTCCGTCCCTTGAGGCGGCGCGCCTTGAGCACGTTGCGTCCACCGGGCGTCGACATCCGGATCCGGAAGCCGTGGGTCTTGCGGCGGTACGCCTTCTTGGGTTGAAAGGTTCGCTTTATCGGATCTCTCCTGCCGTGAGGACATCTCAGATCGCGTCCGGGGACGCCACGGAGCGCCGCGCCCGGACGGCGTGGTCACGCCAGTATATTCGGTCCACCCACCCACACCTCCCACAAGCTCCTCGGGGAGGTCTGGGAGTGCCTCGCCGCCCCGCTGCTCTCCGCGCTCGCCTGCCCATCCGGCCTTCCCGGGCGGGCACCGCGGGGCCGTCGCGCCCACCGNNGTCGAAGTTTATCCACTCCTGTTCACATCCTGTGGACAAGTGGCTTCGGTGCGAGGAGGTTGGACTTTGACTTCGGCGCTTGGGCGGCACGAGGAGCGGCCTTGACCATCGGCGCCGACGACGGCATCATCCCGACCGCCACCGACCGAAACTCCGCACAGCAGCTCTGGAGCTCCGCCCAGGAGGAGCTCCGATTCCAGTTGGCCCGGCCCAGCTACGAAACCTGGCTGGCCAGCGCGACGCTGGTGGAGAGTGACGGCCAGCGCTTCGTGATCGGGGTGCCCACCCGGCTGGCTCGGGACTGGGTCTCCGAACGTTTCGTCTCGGTGATCCAGGAGGTGCTCTCCGGCCTCCTCGGGCACGAGTGCCAGGTCGAGATCACGATCGACCCCACGGCGAGCCCCCCTCGCGACGAGCCGGCCCCTCTCAGCGACTCCGACCTGGCCCCGGAGACGGACCTCGCCCCGGCCGGCGAGTCCCGGCTCAATCCCAACTTCACCTTCTCCAGCTTCGTGGTCGGGAACTCCTCGCGCTTCGCTCACGCCGCCTGCCGCGCGGTGGCCGACGCCCCCGGCAAGGCCTACAACCCCCTCTTCCTCTACGGCGGTGTGGGTTTGGGCAAGACCCACCTCATGCACGCCATCGGTCATGCCGTGCGCGAGGGTCACCGCCGCTCCCCGAAGGTCGCCTACATCACCTCCGAGAAATTCACCAACGAGATGATCACGGCGATCCAGGAGAACAAGACCAACGACTTCCGGCACCGGTACCGCACCGTCGACGTCCTGCTCATCGACGACATCCAGTTCCTGGCCGGCAAGGATCGGACCCAGGAGGAGTTCTTCCACACCTTCAACGCCCTCCACGAGATCCAGAAGCAGATCGTCGTCAGCAGCGACCGGCCACCCAAGGACATCCCCACCCTCGAGGACCGGCTGCGGAGCCGCTTCGAGGGCGGCCTCATGGCCGACATCCAGCCCCCGGACGTCGAGACCCGCCTGGCCATCCTCAAGACCAAGCTGGGCCCGCACAACCGTCTGGTTCCGGACGAGGTCTGCACCTTCATCGCGCACCGGATCCAGAAGAACATCCGCGAGCTGGAGGGCGCCCTCATCCGCGTCCTCGCCCATGCATCCATCGACGGCCATCCCATCACCCTGGAGATGGCCCAGCGCATCCTGAGCGACATCATCCCGGTCGCCGACGCCCAACCACTCAGCATCCCCTTCATTCAGGACACGGTTGCCGACTACTACGGCATCCCCGTCGAGGAGATGAAGGGAAAGCGCCGCGACAAGCACATCGTCTTCCCTCGCCAGGTCTCGATGTACCTCATCCGCGAGGAGACGGACTCCTCGCTTCCCGTCATCGGCGACGCCTTCAGCGGCCGCGATCACACCACCGCTCTGCACGCCATCGACAAGATCACCGAGCTTCTCCGCGAGGACTCGCGGCTCCAGAGCGACATCCGCCAGCTCCGAGAGCGCCTCCACACCCATGGTTGAGCCCCTTCTCCGCCCGGGAGCACCGACGCACCTCCCGCCCAACCACCACCCGGAAGCCACCCCTCGCGCCGGCTGGGACAAAGCCTGTGTGGATCTCACCGCAGCCCTGTGGCTAACCGGACATCCCCCGTCCGCCTGGGGACAACCCCTCCGAACCGGTCCGACCCTCCCCAGCCTCGCCCCGGTTCTCCCCAGCCTCCCGTATTCAGAAACCGAGGTTATCCCCCGCTTGCTCACCCCTATTAATCTCTTCTTATCTCTACACTGTCACCACCCAAGGAGTCCTCTCCGGTGAACAACTGGCCTTCCGGTACGAGCACCCATACCGCTCTGCGCTGCACGGTCTCCCCGTCCGCCCTCAGCTCGTCGCTCAGCCTGGTCTCCCGCGCGGTGTCGCCCCGCTCCACGCTGCCCGTGCTGAGCAACGTCCTGCTCGAGACTGAGGCAGAGGGACTCCGTGTCACCGCCACCAACCTCGACCTGACCATCAGCGCCCTGGTGGCGGCGACGGTGCTGGAGGAGGGCCGGGTGACCGTTCCGGCCCGCCTTCTCGCCGAGTACGTCGCCTCCCTCGATGAGACCACGTGCACCATGGAGGTGGACGAGCGGACGCAGATGCTCCGGATCACCTCTGGGGTGCAGAAGACCAACCTTCACGGCATCGACGCCGTGGAGTTCCCCCCGCTTCCCGCGCGGGAGACCGCACCCGCCTTCGAGGTGGACGCGGCGGCTCTCCAGCAGGCCATCACCCAGACGGCGGTCGCCGCCTCCGGCGATGAGCAGACGCCCGTGCTCACCGGGGTCCTGCTCCACGTGGAGGGCTCTGAGCTCACCCTCGTGGCAACCGACCGCCATCGCCTCGCGGTCAAGAAGCTGGAGGCGCAGGTGCTCACCGAGGGGGTGGTCAGCGGCACGGTGATCGTCCCCGCGAGACATCTCGGAGAGCTCGCCCGCGCCATCAATCCCACCCGGCCGCGGGTCGGTGTGGCCTTCAGCGACGCGCGCAACCAGGTCTTCTTCACCCTGCGTGACATGGAGATCTCCTCGCGCCTGATCGAGGGCAACTATCCCAACTACACGCAGGTCATCCCGGCTCATTCCACCACCACCGTGGTGCTCTCCAAGGAGCTCCTGCTGAAGAGCGCGAAGACGGCGGCGGTGCTGGCGCGAGATGCCTCCAACCCGGTCCGCCTCCGGGCCGGAAAGGGAGAGCTGGAGCTCCTCGCCCAGTCCGCAGAGGTGGGCGACCACGATGCCCCCCTGCCGGCCAAGGTCGACGGAGAGGACGTGCAGGTGGCCTTCAACGCCCGCTACCTCCTCGACGCCCTGCAGGCGATCGACGGCGAGGATGCCGAGCTCTCCTTGAATGGTCCGCTCCAGCCGGCGGTGGTCCGCGCTCTGGGTCGCGACGACTACCTCTGCGTGATCATGCCGGTGCGGGTGCCGTAGCAGCCTGTCTGCCCTCAGCTCATGGCGGTGAAGCGCAGCCGCTTCACCTCGTCCCCTCCCATCCGCGTGTTCAGGGCGCGCACGATGGTCGGCATCTCGAGCTGGAGCTGCTGGGCCAGAGCACCGTTTCGGGTGGCGACCAGCACCGTGCCGCGCTGCAGCGACAGGGCCTCGCAGAGCGGCGCCACCGCCGGGCCCACCACCTCCGCAAACGCGTCGCGCAACTGGACTTCGCGAACCTCGCGCTGCACCCCGAGCCGGCGGAGCGCCGTGCCGAGGACCTCGGTGATGTGCAGCGGTCCGGGTCCGTGGTCGGGGTGCCGGCCGGCGTCCATCCCGTCACTCATTCCGCGACGACCGTGCCCTGGCGGACCACGAAGCGGCGCGACGGATGAGCCCCGAATTGGTACTCGTCGCTGCATGTCACCATCGTCTGCGGCGCCTCACCGCGAGCGGAGAGGGCGGAGAGGAGGTGCTCTCGGCGAGCGGGATCGAGCTCGCTGAGAACGTCGTCCAAGAGCAGGATGGGCATCCGCTCCGCACGCGCGCCGACCAGGCGCACCTCCGCGATCTTGGTCGCCAGCACAGCGCTCCGCTGCTGTCCCTGGGATGCGGTCGAGCGGGCCGGGCGGCCATTGAGGAGAAACTCGAGATCATCCCGATGAGGACCCACGACACTGGTACCGCGGGCAAGCTCCTCGCCGCGGGCGCGCGCCAGCGCGCCGCTCAGTGCCGCCAGCACCTCCTCGAGATCGCCGCTCGCCGCACCGGACTGGGGGGCATAACGGAGCTCCAGGGAATCGACCGCCTCGCTGATCTCCGTCATCGCCGCCGCCGCCAGCGGCGCCAGCGCGCCGACCAGCTCGGTGCGCGCCACCTGGATTGCCGCACCGTGGCGCAGAAGAGCGTCGTCGAAGGGCCGGAGCTGGTCGGCGGGGCCTCCCCCGTCGTGCAGGCGTCGCAGCAGGGAATTGCGCTGCTCGAGCACGCGCCGGTAGCGGATCAGCTCGTCCGCGGCGGCGCGGTCGAGCTGGGACACCAGGATGTCGAGGAGCCGGCGCCGCGCCTCGGGCCCCGCCTTCACCAGCTGAAGGTCATCGGGCCAGAAGAGGACCACCGGCCAGCGCCCGATCAGGTCTCGCGGGGCGATCGGGTGGCCGTCACGCGTGGTGGTGCGCGCGATGCGCGGTGACGCATCGCGGCCGGGAGCGCCGGTGAGATCGGCGTCGCGAATGCGGCGGAGCCGCAGGGCGAGCGTCTCGGAGAGGGCCCCCCTGCCCAGCACGGCATCGACGGCGGTCTCCTCGGATCCCCAGCGAAGCAGCTCCGCCGGGGTGCTGGTGCGCGGGGACTTGGTGAGGAGGAGCGTGGCGACCGCCTCCAGCAGGTTGGTCTTGCCCTGGGCGTTCTCCCCGACGAAGACGTTGAGCCCGGGTCCCAGCGGCAGGTTCAACTCCGCGTAGTTTCGGAAGTTGTAGAGGCGAAGGTGGGTCAGCCCCCCCGCCTCCGCCGAGGACGCGGGACCCGGCGGGGTCATGACCGTGTCATCGCCACGGAGCGCACCAGCTCGGCGACCTCCGCGGCCGCCTCCGGGCGGGCCAGCTGTGAGACCGCGGCCCGCATCGAGAGCAGCGACGGGGAACCCGGCAGGGCCAGCTCCGCCACCTCGTCGACCAGCTCCGCGTCGCCGGGCACGTAGCGCCCGGCCCCCGTGTCGATGAGCCACTCCATGTTTCCCCGCTCCTGGCCGGGGAGGTACCAGGTGATGAGGAGGGGCAGTCCGGCGCAGAGGGCCTCGGCGATCGTCCCGGGGCCGGCCTTGGTCACCACGATGTCGGCCGCCGTCATCCAGTCCGCCATGTTGGTCACGAAGCCGTGCACGCTCACGGGACGGCCGTCGCGGTTGCGGAGGCCCTTCAGGCCGTCGTAGGCCCGCTGATTCCGCCCGCAGATCACCACCAGGGAGATGTCCAGGTCGCTGCCGGCCAGCAGCCGGCCGCGGCGCTCGATGTCGCCCGAGCCGTCCGCCCCGCTGCAGACCAGAACGGTGAAGCGATCGGGGTCGAGCCCGAGCTGGAGCCGCCGGGCCCGCCGGGTCTCCGGATCGGACGCATGGTCGGTGAAGCCGGCGTCGACCGGAAGACCCACCTGGACCAGCTTGTCGGCAGGGACCCGGTTGCGGCGGCAGCGGTCCAGGCCCCCGGGGGAGGGCACGATCACCAGGTCGACGTCGGGCGACGCCCAGAACGCGTGCACGTCAACCAGGTCGGTGACGGCCGTGATCAGGGGGACCCGCATGCCCAGGCGTCTCCGCGCCCTCACCGCGGCCCGGTTGAGCAGGGGGTGAAAGGAGACGACCGCCGCCGGTTCCAGGTCCGTCATCAAACGTTCGATGGCGGGGTCGACGCTCCGGAGCACCAGCTCGGCGGCTCTGACCATGGGCCGGGAGTTGGTGGCGTGGAACATCCCGCCCCAGAGCCACGGTGCGCGCTGGATCAGCGGGCCGTACAGGCCGGCAGTCCGGCCCAGGAGTCGAGGCGAGGCGCTCGCAAAGGGGTCGACGATCTCCACGTCGAACTCGCCGGGGTGGGCGCGACCGAGATAGTGGCTCACCGCCGTGGCCGCAGCCCTGTGCCCACCGCCGGTGTCCGCGATCAGAAAGAGGAGTGAGCGGGACATGGCCCCTGAGACTAGCAGGGTGCCGGAGGGCTCTCGGGACCGCGCGGCAGCGAGCGCCGGCGTGACGAGGGCGGGAGCCCGTCAGCCGCCGAAGCGCACCGAGAGCGCCTGGAGCCCGGGGGCGAGCGAGGTGAGGGGCAGGGGGCCGGAACCGTCCGCGTTGGCGATCACCGCCTCGACCACTCCGGAGGGCATGGTCGTGATGTACGCGATCTGCCGTCCGGTCGGCGCGACCGTGGCACTCTCCGGGTCGATCTCCCCCAGGGCGGTGGTGATCGCCGAGACGACGCCGGTGGCGACTTCGAACCCGCCCAGCTGCGGCGAGCCGAGCGGCGCGTTCAGAGCGACCACCAGGGTGGCGTCGTCGGTGAACCCCACCGGCGCCATCTCGGTGCCGACCTTGAGCGGCCGCTGTCCACCCGACGGGTCGGCGACCCAGGTCGTCGGGAGCGGCGACGACGGCGAGCTCAGCTCGAGGGCCAGCTCCTCGCCCTGTGGCGCGGCCACCAGGTTGGAGGCGCTGCCCTCCAGGGTGGGGAGCTGGTACCGGGCGCTGATCCCCGGGTCCGCGAGGTCCACGTGGGCCGGGCTGGACCCGGTCGCGCCGACCGGGATGGCCAGGGCGTCACCATCCGAGGTCCAGACCGGTGTCCCGCTCGGAGGAGAGCCGGGCCGGAGGGCGGAGAGCGACCCCGAAACCGGGTCGTAGAGCTGGACCGACGAGTTGGCGGCGACGAAGGCCAGCGTGGATCCGTCGGGGGACCACGCCGGCCATGTGGCCCCGGCCAGGTCGAGCTGGTCCTGGCCCGTCTCCAGGTTGATGATGCGCATCACCGGGGTCGCCCCGACCCGGGTGGTGGCGGTCTGGACGACGGCCAGCCACCGGCCGCCTGCCGAGATGGTGGCGTCGTCGATCGCCGCGGCCGGTTGCCCGGGCCCGACGTCGCCACAACCGTCGGGGTCGGTGCAGAGGGGGACGGCGTCGAGGACCTCGGCCGGGATCGGGAGGCCGGTGGCCGGAGCCCTGAGCTGAGCGAGCACCACCTGGGTGGCATCCCCCAGCCCGGGACCCGCCAGCACCAGGAGGTGGCCGGTCGTCGACAGCTGTCCGGTGGTGAAGTGGAGGTCGATCGGAGCCGGGATGGGCTGCCCGAACGCGTCGGTCGCCCGGCGGCTGACGGTGAGCGTGTATGCCGTCGACGGCTCCAGAGGGCGATCCGGTATGACCTCGAACTGGCCCAGGTTCAGGGGGTTGCGCACCACCTGCAGGCCGGTCACGGCGGGCGTCAGCGAGATCGCGGCGGCCATCGCCGATGGGGACATCTCCCGGGAGAACGAGAGCACGATTGGGGAGTCCCGCGGTGTGGTGGCGCCCTCCGAGGGGGTGGCCGACGTCAGCACCGGGGCCGCCGAGCTGGTCAGGTTCCAGAGGTGGTCGAGGGAGTTGACGTTGCCGTTCACCGAGGTGATGCCGGCTCCGAGGTCGAACGTGTACTCCTGGTTGGGCAAGAAGAGGGCGCCCGGGTGGTGGAAGACGAACCCCGACTCCCCGGAGAGCCAGGTGATCCAGCAGGGCGCGCCGGGGCCGGCCGTGAACGCCGCCGCCACGTTGCAGCCCGGCAGCCCCGCGTTCGGCGAGAGCGTCTCGTACACATTGAGGTGGGCCGCAACGCTCGCGTGGGTCACCGGCTGGTCAAAGACGACCTCGACGATGGCGTTGGCGTCCAGCTGGGTGGAGCCGGCCGGAGGGTTGAGCTCGACGATCTGCGGCGGGGCGCTGAAGCACCCGGTGAGGAGAACCGAAGGTGCGAGGATCGCGAGGCCGAGAGGGAGGGCACGGAGCCGGAGCGCGTGCCGCGGGGGGCTCAATACGCGCGGGAGAGCGCGTTCTCCACGTCGATCGGCACCACGGAACCGGCGCCGCTCTTCACCTCGATCCGGGCCGTCTTGTCCGCCGCGATCTTGGCCACCCCGGTGGTCGCCGTGTTGAGCGCAGGGCTGGTCTGGGTGTAGGCGCCGAGGACCTTGCCGTGGCTGAGCAGGATGATGCCGACGTCGGCACTGCCGGCCACGAGCACGGCTCCCTCCACCGACTCCTCGTTCAGGTAGGCGATCAGAGCGTCGAAGTTGATGAAGCGGCCGAGCAGGCCGGTGTAGAGCAGGGGGGCGGTGAGGAGCTGAGCCAGGGCCTCGACCGTCTCGCCGGCAAGGTCGATGACGTCCAGGCCACCGGTGCCGGCGTCCATGCTCCGTCGCATCGCCTGGAAGGCGGCGTCACCGGAGCGGGCGCCGGCGTTGCTGGAGAGCGCCTCCAGGAGATGTCCCTGATGGAAGAGGAGTATCCCGGCGAAATCGGGCGCGGTGAGACGGATGTACCCCGTGTGCTGGTCACCCCTGAGGGTCCGGAGCAGCTTGGGGAAGTCCACGAAGGCACTCTTCAGCCCCTCGTACTGGGCACGGCCCGAGGGTAGCGGGTAGACGATGTCGAGAGGCTGCGCCGCCGGGGCTCCGAGGATCGGGCCGGGCTCAGCCGCCGCAGCGGGGACCGGCGCGGGAGCCGGGGCGGGAGTCCGAGCGGGTGCGGCAGCATGCGCAGCGGCGCGCGCCGGCGCATGCACCGCTGCGGGGACCGGAACCTGGACCGGGGTGGGGGCAGGCTCCGGCGCTGGGGCCGGAGCGGCCGGGGAGGAGGGTTCCGGTCGGTACTGGGGTCGAGCCGGCGCCGCCAGCTCCGGACGGTAAACCGCCGGGGTGGGTACCGGCCGCGGCTCCGACGGTTCGTACTGCGCGGGAGCCCCGTAGACGGGCTCCGAGGTGATGGGCTCGGGGGTGGGAGGGGCCCAGGGGGAATATCCCGCGGCCGCTTGGGAGTCGATTCCCACCGCCTCCGGCTCGGGGGGTGTCCACCCGGGGTCGACGTACCCGCCGACGCCCTGATCCGAGTAGCCGGCACCCTGGTAGGCCTGCGACTCGTCGTAGCCGGGGGTCCCGCCCCAACCGGCCTGCTCCGACGGAGCCCGCCGCTCGGCCTCGGCGATCAACTCCGACGGCGACGACTTGATCGTCTCCTCGGGCGGCAGCTTGGCCCGGGGGTCGAAGCGGAAGCTGCCGTCGTGCCAGCTCAGGGCCTGGAGGACGACGTCCTCGCCCTGCCCGGTCGGACCGGCCGCATGGAAGAGATGGCCGAAAAGGAAGTACAACGAGGCGGTGCCGCTCTGGCTCTCCAGGGCGAGGGCACCGGTCGCACGCTCTGTCTGCATGGTCTGGAGCAGGGATGCCAGGTTCGATTCCTGCAGCGTGCCCTGAGTCTGCACAGGCCCTTCTCCGTGTGGGGATAAATGTGCCGCAAGGGCGGACTGAAAACCTGAGATCGGCCGTATAGTAACAACCCCGCGCCCGATGCGCCGCTGAATTCCGACGGAGTTCCGGTGGCGCGCCGGGGCGGCCGGCCGGGGGGCCTCCCACAAACCGTCTAGACTGACGGCGTGGGCACACCTCCCATCCCGGTCCCCCGAGAGGCGTGGGTTGGCTGAGCCGCCCGCATCGGAGTCGGTGGAGCACCCCGGCCAGGAGCGGTCCGCCTTCCCGTCCTACGAGGAGCTGTCCGCCGACCTGATCGAGGCCATCGACCAGGCCGGCCTCTTCATCGAGGACGTGCGCCACCACCTCGAGCCGTCGGTCGGTGAGCGCCGCTTCGAGTGCACCGTGCGGCTCTCTTCCGGGGAGCCCCCGTCGCGCTACCACGTCCATCTCAGCTTCGTCTGGGATGCCCTGCTCACCTACGTCGCCGCCTACGGTGCCGGCGCCGACTGCGACCTCTACCACGACGACGAGGAGGCCGAGGACTGCCCCCACCACCAGCTCCCGCCCCAGCCCTTCGTCGAGCTGGAGGCCGAGTTCATCCTGGGCGACGGAGGCTACGAGCTCCACGACGTTGCCGAGGTCTCCGCCTGGTTGGACACCGTTCAGGAGTTGCTGGCCAAGATCTTCCGTGACGAGGACCGCCCCTCCGTCCATGTNNGGGATCGCCTCGTTGGGGACGACCACCCTGGTCGAGAAGTTCACCGCTGAGCATTCCTGGCTTCTCGACTTCGAACGGCCGCCCGACTTCGAGGGCATCGCGCACCAGGTGCAGAACGCCCTCCGCCTCATCCCTCAGCTCGCCGACCGCCTCCCCATCTGAGGGGGCGCCGCCCAGCCGATCAGCCGAGGCACGCCTTGGCAACCGCCGGGTCGATCTCCGCGATGAGCCGGTGCCAGAAGGGGCGGTCGGGCAGCCCGGGATGGGGAACGGTCGGAGAGCCCGCGCTCACGACCTCGCCGTGGCGGCCCAGGAGGATGAGATCGGCGTCGGCGCGCCGCGGGCCCCAGCGGTAGGTGGGGCGGCGGCCGCAGCCCAGCTCCGCCTCCAGGCACACGTCCAGCCAGCGCTCGGCCGGCCAGGGCTCAGGGCTGCGGGCGAGCAGCACCTGGTTGTGGAAGTCACCCTGGGTGATGACCCCGACCGGCCGGGTGAGGGTCTCCCCGGACGCGCTCTCGATGCGGACTCCCGCGGCCACCAGGCCGGCCCGCAGGCAGGCGAGCGCGCGCCCGCGATGGCCGATGTTGCACCCCAGCGCGATCCAGGCCCACCCGGATGCGGCCGGCCTGCCGCTCATCCGGTGCGCCCGGGAGCCCGCGCCGACCGGACCGCCTCCGGGATCTCGCGCAGCACCGCGTCCGCAACCCGCAGCCCTCGCCGGACCTCGGCCACGTCGTGGACACGCACGATCTCCGCGCCGGCCGCCACGGCGATGACGCAGAGCGCCAGCGTCCCCTCCAGGCGCAGCTCGGGCGGGGCTCCCCCGAGCACCAGACCGATCGTCGACTTTCTCGAGGCACCGAGGAGCAGCGGGCGTCCGATGCCGTCCAGCTCCCCGAGGCGCTGGACCAGCTCCAGGTTCTGGCCGGGCGTCTTGCCGAAGCCGAAGCCCGGATCGACGACGACCCGATCAGCGCCGATGCCGTGGCGCGCCGCGATCAGAAGCGACTCCCTCAGGCCTCGTCCCACCTCTGCGAGCAGCTCGCCCTCGGGGCTGCCCCGGCGGTTGTGCATGGCCACCAGGGCGACGCCAGGCGCGGCGGCCAGGACGGAGGCCATCCCGGGATCACCGCGCAGCCCCCAGATGTCGTTCACCATGGCGGCGCCGGAGGCGATCGCGGCCCTGGCGACCTCGGCCTTGCGCGTGTCCACCGAGATCGGCACGGGCAGCCGCCCGGCCAGGGCCTCCAGCAGCGGCATCACCCGGCGCAACTCCGTGGCGGCGTCCACCGGATCGGAGCCGGGCCGGGTGGACTCACCGCCGATGTCGATGAGGTCGGCACCCTCCGCCACCTGCCGCTCGGCGAGGGCCACCGCCGCGGCGACGTCGCCGGCGAGACCGTCGCCCGAGAAGGAGTCGGGTGTCGCGTTGACCACCCCCATGATCAGGGTCCGAGCCCCGAACCGGAGAGAGCGGTCCCCGCAGCGCAGTGGGTGGCGCGGCCGGCCGGCGGCCAGCGCGGCCGCGAGCGCCCCGCCGAGATCGTCGAGGGGCGGCCCCTCTCCGACCAGGCGTGTGGCCACTCCGGCGAGGGATGCGGCCGGGCCGGCCAGCACGGCTCGCCGTCCATCGGGTCCGGTGACCATCCTGACCCCGCCCGCCCGGGTGGCGCGCTCCAGCCCCGGCGCCTGGTCGGGGGCCAGGCCCTCGAGGGCGACCGCGTGGTCAGCGGCGGCGACCGCCAGGGCGGCGTCGACACCCAGCTCCAGGACGGCGCCGCGGAGCCGTTCGGGGGCGCGTGCCATGAGCGGGCGGACGTTGTAGCGGAGGGCCGCCTCCGCGGCCGCGATCGCGCTGCTCATCCCGCCGCACGCAGCGCATCGAGGACGGCATCGATCGGGGGATGGTCACCGGCACTGCCGCTCAGATAGGCGTACGCGGTCCGATCGCCCGGCAGCATGACGTAGACCCCGCCCTGCTGATCGGGCACCCCCCGAACTCCGCTCTGGCGGTAGCCATGGCGGAAGGCCCTGATCCCCGCCGCCACGCCCGCCGGGCCAAGCGTCGAGCGCCAGCCGCGCCGGGCGCCGATCGCCCGGTAGCTGCCGAGCCCGGGATCGGTCAGCACCCGGCAGCCCCGGCACTCCCCGGCCTCGAACTGCCGCGCCCAGATGAGCTCGCCGTTGCCGACGAAGACCAGCCTGCCGCCCAGGGCCTCGATCTCCTGCCGGCGCTCCCGGAAGGCGCCGGCCTGCTCCTTGCAGAGGAGGCAACCGAAGTGGCGCAGCCAGACGACGACGGCGGGGTGGTCGCGCCACTCGTCCCCCAGGCGAACCACCTCTCCGCTCAGGGCGATGACCCGGCACTCGGGCAGGTCACTCGGGCGAAGCATGGGCACCTGGTCTACGAGCCAACCTGCTGACCTCCGGGGAGCGTCGACACTCAGCCGAGTCTATGCCCGGACCATCCGGGGGAAGGCCGGGACGGAACGCACCAGGCCAGACACGGGTGGAGACCGGACGCCGCCCGGCGCCGGCGTCCGCACAACGAGAGGGCCACCCAGCTTGTGCTGGGCGCACATGTACGAACTGCACAGGCAGCCCCTAGCCTCCAGGAGAACGGTCAGGCGTCCGGATCTGACGGCACGGAGGTCCCTCGCGCGCATGCTCCTGGCGCAATTCGTAGCAGATCCAAGCTGGCTCAACTC
>PLAK01000105.1 GCA_003134115.1 Candidatus Changshengia sp. | reverse complement strand
GCCTCGTCGATGAGGATGGAGTCGACCTCGTCGACGATCGCGTAATGGAGCCGGCGCTGGACGCATTGCTCCACGGTCATCGCCATGTTGTCCCGGAGGTAGTCGAAGCCAAGCTCGTTGTTGGTCGCATAGGTGATGTCGCAGGCGTAGGCCTCGCGACGGGTGCAGGGGCGGAGATGCTGCAGGCGGGAGTCGGGGTGGCTCTCGTCGAGGAAGTCGGGGTCGTAGATGAAGGAGAGGTTCTGGCCGGAGATGACCCCGATGCTCATGCCCAGGAAGTGGTAGACGGGGGCGTTCCATCCCGCGTCACGGCGGGCCAGGTAGTCGTTGACGGTGACCAGGTGACCGCCCTTGCCCACCAGCGCGTTCAGGTAGAGGGGGAGGGTCGCCACCAGGGTCTTGCCCTCGCCGGTCTTCATCTCGGCGATCTTGCCGTCGTGGAGCACGATACCGCCGACCAGCTGGACGTCGAAATGGCGCATCCCAAGGACGCGGCGTGAGGCCTCGCGCACCACGGCGAAAGCCTCGGGAAGGATCTCGTCGAGCAGCTCCTTCTGCTCCTCCTCGCGCTCCTTCTTCTCACGTCGGGCAAACTGCCGGTCGATCTCCGCCTCGCTCTCCGCGCTCACGTTCCCGCTCGCGAACTCGGCCTCCGCCTTGGCGGCGGTCTCACCCAGGACGTCGAGGTCCTCGGCGTAGGACTGGCCGAAGCTGATGTCGGGCCCCTCATAGCCGATCCGCTCCCGGAGCTCCTCGGTCCGGTGGCGGAGCTCGTCATCGGAGAGCGCGCGCATCTCCCCCTCGAGGGCATTGATCTCCGCGACCACCCTCAGGTGGCGGGAGATCTCCCGCTTGTGGGGATCACCGAGCACCTTGCTGAGCAGGGACATGAGACTTACTTCCTAGCGGGGACCTGAGGGTCCCGAGCATGAACGCGAGCTTCCATGATGACGCGGCCGGAGCGCCCGTCACCGCTCCGAGCGGGCCTGGCGGCTCCGTGCCGAGCTGGATCGTACCAGCCAGCCGGCCGGCCCAACCCTCCTCGAGGCATGGAGTTCGCACCCGGGAAGGGGCGGTCCATCCCGGGGACGGAGGCCCCCCGGGCTGACCCAGGAACGGGGCGGCTCGGGGCCAGGCGGCTCAGGGTCGGGGCGGCTCGGCGTCGGCCCGGATCCTGCCCTTGCGGTCGGTGACCCGGTCGTGGTGGCGGCGCACCTGCTCGTCCGCCTTGTCGATGACGCCATCGATCGCCTCGCGAACACTCGCCGCCTCCTGGCGGGCGGAGAGCCGAGTGCGGCGCACGTGAAGGACGATCTCGGCGGAGGCTTCCGGGAGCAGGGCCGTCTCCCGCTCCACGGTGAGGCTGACCTCCTCGAGGTGGGCGTAGTGCTCCAGGCGGCGCAGCTTCGCCTCGGCGTAGGCGCGGGCATCGGGCGGGACGTGGTGGCCGGTGACGATGGAGACGCGCATAGCTCTCCTCAGACGAGCTTGAGGACCGAGCCCCGGTCGATCCCGAGCTTGCGGAGTGTGCCGGCGGGCAGCTCGAGGGCGGCTTTGGAACCGAAGACCACACGGGAGATCCGCCAGGGCCGGATCGTGTGGCAGGCGTGGAGGATCCGGCCGTCCCCGTCCACGAAGGCGACGTCCAGAGCGAAGCGCATGAAGAACATGTGGATGGAGCCGCATTTCTGGATGCAGAGCCCCTCCCCAACCGGCAGCTCGCGGCGCCACATCAGGCCGCGGAACCTGGCGAGAAAGGTGGTGGCCACCGCGCAGTGCTCGGCGACGACGGTGCCGTCGGCGGTCTCCAGGCGGAGGGAAGCGGTCACCACGACCGCATGGTAGCCGCGGAGGACGCGCCGCGTATGGTGTGAGGATGACGAACCTGACCGATCTCACCCTTCACATCGACCCCGCCTGCCCCTGGGCATGGCTGACCTCCCGCTGGCTCGTCGAGGTCGAGAAGGTCCGCCCCATCCGGGTCACCACCCGCCTCTTCGTCCTCGCCGAGATCAACCGGGAAACCGAGCCGGACGAGCGCCGCCTCCGTTTCCACCGCGCCAGCGAGACCGCGATGCGGGTCATGGTCGCGGCGCGGCGGGCCGGCGGCGACGCCGCGCTGGCCCGCGTCTTCACGGAGCTCGGCGACGCCCACCACGAGCACGGCGCGCCCCTCGACGACGACGCGGTGCTGCGCCGGGCCCTCGTAGCCAGCGGCCTCGACCCGGCTCTCGTCGAGGCCGCGACCGCGGACCCGAGCACCAAGGAGGAGATGCTGGCCGAGCATCGCGCCATCGCGGCGCGTGGGGCCTTCGGGGTCCCCACCCTGGTCCTCGGAGACGCCCCGCCCACCTTCGGCCCGTGTGTGGACGCACGGATCACCGGGGAGGCCGCCGGCGAGCTGTGGGACCGGGTCTCGTGGCTGCTCACCGCCGAGCACTTCTACGAGCTGAAGCGGGAGCGCACCCAGCGGCCCCGCATCGGCCGCTACGAGGCTGGGGGCGCCGTCACCGCCTGACCGCGGCGGGGGTGCCGAAGATTGCCCTGACCTCGGTGCCCGCTCCGAGCGCACTGCGGATCTCGAAAGAGCCGCCGACATTCTCGACGCGCTCGCGCATGCTGATCAGGCCGAGTGACCGCGTCCGCCCGAGCCTCGCCTCCGTGGCGCCGACGTCGAAGCCCTCCCCACGGTCCGCGACGACGATCTGGAGCCGGCCCGGCAGGAAGGCGACCACCACCTCCACCTCCTCGGCGCGGCCGTGCCGGTAAGCATTCTCGATCGCCTCGACCACCACCCGGAAGGCGGCCAGGCCGACCGGGGTGGCGAGGTGCCGCTCCTCGCCGATCACCTGCACCCGGACGGTCACCATGCCGAGGAGGTCGGCCCCGGCCCGGCGCACCGAGGTGACCAGGCCCTCCTCCTCCAGGCCCTGGGGGCTGATCTGGAAGAGCAGGCGGTCCATCCGCGCCATGGCTCGGCGGGTGACCTCCCTGCACTGGATGACCTCGGAGGTGACGGTCAGGGCGGGAGCCCGCCCGACCCGGCGTCCAATCAGCTCGGCGGCCAGGACCACGTCGGCGAGGTCCTCGAGCGGTCCTGACATGATCATGTCGCTGATCGCCTGATGGTCCTGGGAGACCAGGCGCTGAAGCTGCCGCTCGGCTCGCCGGCAGACCACCTGCGCGTCGTCGGCGGTCACCGACTGCGCGCTCGGGTCGGCTCTCAGCTCCGCCGCCAGCGGGCGGATCTGACCGAGCTGGTCGCGCTCCGACTGCATCCCAGCACGCCGCTCCTCGAGCCCCTCGAGGCGGGTGTCCAGGGAGCGCATGCGCGCGTAGCGCTCGCCGCTGCGCCGGAGGGCGCCGGCGAGCACCTCCGGGCGCACCAGGCGACGGTGCTCCATGATCTGAGCGCGCACCGCCTCGGCCTGAGCCAGGGCGAGACGCACCCGGGTGCGTTCGGCGAACTGCTCCGCGATCACCTCATCGAGGCCCGCGATCAGTGTCTCCAGCTCCTGCGCCCGCTCCTCCAGGGCATGGGAGAGGTCCCGTAGAGGTGACGAGCCAAGCACCCCCACCCTGATCCCGTCAGACGCCATGACCACAGCACGGCTAGGCTAGCAGCCTCCCCCGGTGGTCCGCTGGAAGGCCCCCTCCAGGGGGGCTCCCGTCCCGGCGGTGGGGTACCCCAGATGGCACCGACGGGTCAGGCGGATCAATCGCGGCGCAGGCGCAACCGGATGAGATCGACCAGGGTGCCGAGCGAGTCGCGGATCGGGCTGACCCTCGAGTTCTCCGCGTGCCGCCACACCACACCGACCTCGGCAACGCGCCAGCCGAGGCGCCGGGCCCGAAGCAGCACCTCGGCGTCGAAACCGAATCCCGGTGTCCGCAGCGGGGTGAAGCAGGCGATGGCGGCCTCGGCGGTGAAGAGCTTGAAGCCGCACTGGGTGTCATGGAGCCCAGGGAGCACGAGCAGCTGCAGCATCCGGTTGTAGGAGCGGCCCATGATCTCCCGGGCAAGGGGCTGGTGAACCTCGACCTCCGAGTCGGCGAGGGCGCGGGAGCCGATGGCGATGGCGGTCGTCCCCTCGATCAGCTCTCGCAGCTTGGCCAGCTCGGAGATGGGGGTGCTCAGGTCGGCGTCGGTGAAGAGGCGGAGCTGGCCCCTGGCGGCCAGCATCCCAGCGCGGACCGCGGCGCCCTTGCCCCGGTTCTGGGGAAGCCTGACCACCTGGAGCTGCTTCCAGCCGGCCGCGGTCTGCTCGGCCAGTTGGGCGGTACCGTCATGCGACCCGTCGTCGACGACGATGACCTCGTACTCCTCGTACTCCTCTCCGCCGCCGTCGAGGTACACCCGGAGTGCCTGCAGGGTCGCGGGCAGACGCCGCGCCTCGTTGAAGGCGGGAACGATGACGCTCAGCATTGGCGGGACTCTGCCATGGCCGGGGTCACATTGGGGAGGTTCGATCGCGGCGGTGCGCCTCGCGCTGCACGGCCAGCACGAATCGAGGGATGGCGAGCTGGCGGCCCAGCCGGCGCGGCTCGCGAACGAGGCGCCAGAGCCACTCCAGGCCGAGCCGGCGCAGGGGCCCCGGGGCGCGGCGGATGCCACCGCCCATCTCGCGGAAGTCGAAGCTGCCACCCTCCCCGATCAGGACACCGTGGCCGAGCTCGGAGGAGAGGCGCGCCATCAACCGCTCCTGGGCCGGGAACCCGACCCCGACCAGGATCAGGTCGGGCCGGCAGCGGCGGAGCTCGGCGAGCAGGGCGGGGTCGCCGGCAGGATCGACCCGGCCCGGGGCCGTCCCCACCACCCGGAGCCCGGGCAACGCGCTCTCCAGATACCGAGCCGTATGGATGATCGAGTTGTGCTTGGGCGACCCGATCAGAAACACCGCGAGCCCGCGATCGCGGCAGGCGTCAAGGAGGGTGAGGGTGAGGGTGGCTCCGGCCACCCGCTCCGGGATGACGGTCGTGACCGACCGCGGCCGGAGCGCGATGGCGGCCAGCGACCGAAAGAGGTCGAGGGTGCGGTGGCCGGGCCGACGGCCGTAGGCGGCAGCCCACTGGACGGCGACACCGTCGGCGAGCCTCAGCCAGGCGTCCTCGAAGATCGCCCGGACCGCCGGCGTGGCACGCGGGCCGAAGAACTCGACGTAGGGCTTGACCACGTAGGCGGGAGGGCTCTGCGGATCGGCCGCACGCTCCACGATCCGGTCGACCGCCTCGGCGACGGTCAGCGGATCGACCGCGACCCCGAGGACGCGCGGTCGCGCGGGCGCGGCGGCTCCTGGTCGGCCGGAAGCAGGTTCGCGGACACCCGCGGTCCGAGCGGCGACCGCACCGTCGACGAAGCCGCGCACACTCTCCCCGAAGCGCGACGCTGTGAATCGGGCCGCCGCGGAGACCAGCTGGTCCCGGCGAATGGGGAGCTCGGCGAGAGCCTCCACCGCGGCGTTGAGCGCCNNCCGTAGCCGACCACCGGGGTGCCGCAGGCGAGGGCCTCGACTGCGGCGATGCCGAAGTCCTCCTCGCTCGGGAAGACCAGCCCACGGGCGCTGGCCAGCAGGTCGCCCCGGGCGGCGTCGCCGAGGTGCCCCGCGAAGCGGACCGAGGGCCCGGCCAGACCCTCGAGGCGGCGGCGATCCGGACCGTCGCCGATCACGATCAGAGAGCGCCCCGAAGCGGTGAAGGCCTGGACCGCCAGGTCGATCCGCTTGTACTCGGTGAGGGTGCCGAGGGTCACCCAGTGCTCGCCCTTGGGGGTGGCGGCCAGCGCCCGGAGCCCGTCGACGTCGACCGGCGGCGGGATCACGGTGACATCGCTCACCTGGTAATAGCGGCGCAGCCGGGCGGCGGTCGTCTCCGAGTTGGCGAGCCAGGCATCGACCCCCGAGACCCCTGCCAGGTCCCAGCGGCGGGCGCGCGCCACCATGGCGGTGACCGCGAGCCGCCGGAGGGGCCCCACGTGCATCTCCTCGACGTAGCGGGGCCAGTAGTCCCAGGCGAAGCGCATCGGAGAGTGGCAATAACAGATGTGCAGGGTCGACGCCGGCGTGGCGACGTTCTTGACGAAGGCCACCGAGCTGGAGAGGACGACGTCGAACCCCGAGAGATCCCAGGCCGCGACCGCCGCGGGGATGAGGGGCAGGAGGTAGCGCGGATGGGAGCGCACCTGCTCTGGCAGCCGCTGGAGCCAGGATGTCCGGATCCGCGCGGGGTCGAGCTCCCCCGCATACGGCCGCGCGTCGAAGAGCAGGGTGTAGACGGGTGCCTCGGGATACAGCCGGGCCAGCTCGAGGAGCACACGCTCACCGCCGCCGATGGGCCTGTTGAGCCAATCGTGGACGAGGGCTATGCGTGGCATGGACGGAGATGATGGGGGATCTGGCCCTCCGCCGAGGCGGATGGACAGGTCCGGGGGCCCGCCGCTAGCGCTTGGTGTACTGAGGAGCCTTGCGCGCGCGCTTCAGGCCGGGCTTCTTGCGCTCCTTCTCCCTGGGGTCGCGGGAGAGGAGACCGGCCTTCTTGAGCACCGCGCGCAACTCGGGGTCGGCGACCACCAGGGCGCGGGCGATCCCGTGGCACACGGCCCCGGCCTGGCCGGCGACGCCGCCGCCCAGCACCTTGACGGTTCCCGCGAAACGGTCGACCGTGTCGGTGATGCGGAGCGGCTGGGTGACCACGGTCTCGAGGTCGCGGCGTCCGAAGTACTCACTCGGGGGGTGCCCGTTGATGAGCAGGACCCCGTCTCCGAGGACGAGGCGCACCCGCGCCACCGCGGACTTGCGCCGGCCGGTCGCGTAGTAATAGTGCTGCTCAGTTGCTGGCAACGATGATCTCCCCGAGTGGGCCGAAGGTGATGGGCGTGGGCTGCTGGGCCTCGTGGCGGTGCTCGGCGCCCGGATAGATGCGGAGCCGGGTGAGCATGTCGGCGCCCAGGCTGTTGTGCTGGAGCATCCCCTTGACCGCGTGGCGGATGGGGAAGGTGGGATCGCGTTCCAGGGCGACCTCGAAGGACCGGGTGCGGCGGCCTCCCGGATACCCGGAGTAGCGGTCGTAGAGCTTCTTGCGCGCCTTACCGCCCGTGACCACGATGTCGGCAGCGTTCACGACGACGATGTGATCGCCGGTGTTGAGGTGAGGCGTGAACTGGGGACGGTGTTTGCCCCGCAGCACCCGGGCGATGTTGACCGACAGGCGCCCCAAGGTCTGGCCGCGCGCATCGACCAGGAACCACCGCGACGGGACCTCGCCCGCCTTGGCCATGTAGGTCCTCTGGCTTGTCTGGGTCGTCATGAATCACCTCCGGCGGCCGGACCATAGGAGACGGCCCACTGATGCAGTCCTCGGGCCGGGGCCACCGTGACCCGCTCCGGACGGGAGCCGGGATCCGCCAGCGCCGCGGCGAGCTGCGCGCGGCTGAGCCGCCCGGTGGCAACCGCCACCAGCGCCCCGGCGATGGCCCGCATCATCCCGTAGAGGAAGGCGTCGGCGGTGACCTCGATGACGACGACGGGAAGGTGCTCTCCCCCGCAGATGGAGGTGGCCCGCCGGACCGAGATGTCGTGAACGGTGCGCACCGTGCCTCCCCCGGGCTTCGGGGAGCGACCAAAGGCGCCGAAGTCATGGCGACCCCGCAGGATCTCCGCCGCGCTGTGCATGCCCTCGAAGTCGACCTCGCCAGAGATCTCCCAGGCGAAGCGCCGCGCCACCGGGGCGCGCCGCGACACCACGAGATACCGGTAGGTGCGGGAAACGGCGTGACGCCGGGCATGGAAACCGGCGACGGCCGGCGCGGCAGCGCTCACGGTCACGTCGCGGGGCAGGACCGCCACCAGCGCGCGCCGGAGCGATTCCGGTTCCCAGTTCCGGTCGATGCGAAGCCCAACCACCTGGCCGTGGGCGTGGGCACCCGCGTCGGTGCGCCCGGCTGCGGTCAGGTCCACATCGGCATCGCCGAGGCGGGCCAGGGCCGCGCGCAACTCGCCCTCGACGGTGCGCATCCCGGGCTGGCGCTGCCAGCCATGGAAGTCGCTGCCGTCATATTCGAGGGTGAGGCGGAAGGTGGCCACGATTCAGGCCTCAGCCCCCACCATCTCGATGATCGCCATCGGGGAAGCGTCGCCGGTACGCGGAGCCAGCTTGATGACCCGCGTGTATCCGCCCTGACGCGGCGTCGGGCCATCGAAATAGCGCTCTCGGTAGACGGTGAAGAGCCGGTTGCTGACCTCGCGGTCGGTCACCCAGATCGCGATCTTGCGGCGCGCGGTGAGGTCATTGCCCCGCGAATCGGTCACGACCCGCTCGACCCAGCGCCGCAGCTCCTTGGCCTTGGCCTCGGTGGTCGTGATGCGGCCATGCCGGAGCAGCTCGGTGACCTGGTTGCGGGTCATCGCCTGGCGGTGGGCGGCGGATCGGCCGAACTTGCGGCCGGCTTTACGGTGACGCATCTCTCAACTGGCCATGCTCACCGGGTCGACGGCTGGAAAAGGGTCTCCAGCTCCTCGGCGGTGACGAAGTTGCGCTCGACCAGCTTCTCCTTGATCTCGTCCAGGGACTTCTGCCCGAAGTTGCGCAGGGTGAGCAGCTCCTCCTGGCGCATCGCGACGAGCTGACCGACTCGGGTCACGTCGTTGGCCTTGAGGCAGTTGAGCGCCCGGACGGAGAGCTCCAGCTCCTCGATGGGCACGTCGGCGAGACGGCTCGGCATGTCGTTGCCACGCTGCTGACGCACGGCCGGAGCAGCCAGATTGTCGCCGAAGCGCACGAACAGCTCCAGGTGCTGGGTGAAGAGGGCAGCCGCCTGGCTGACCGCCTCGACCGGCTGGATGGTGCCGTTGGTCCAGACCTCGACGATCAGCTTGTCCCACTCGGTCTCCTGGCCGACACGGGTCTTCTCGACCGTGAAGTTGGCCTTGCGGACCGGGGTGAAGATGGCGTCCAGCGGGATGACCCCGATGGGCTGCCCCTCTTTCTTGTTTCTCTCGGCGGTGACGTAACCCTTGCCCTGCTCGACCATGAGATCCATGCGGAGCTGGGCCTTGGGCCCATCCAGGGTGCAGATGTGGAGCTCCGGATTCTTGATCTCCACATCGCTCGGGCACTCGATGTCACCGGCGGTCACCGCCCGTGAGCCCCGCACGTCCAGGGTGCAGCGAACCGGCGTCGAGCTGTGCGAGACGACGCAGAGCTCCTTGAGGTTGAGGAGGATCTCGATGACATCCTCCTTGACATGCGGGATGGAGCTGAACTCGTGGCTGACCCCGTCGATGGCCACCGACGTGACCGCGGCACCGGGCAGCGACGAGAGCAGGACGCGCCGCAGCGAGTTGCCGAGGGTCGTCCCGAAGCCAGGCTCGAGCGGCTCCACCTCGAACTTGCCGTAGTTGGGGTTGCTGTCGAGCTCGTGGACGACGGGAACTGCAAGGGTGTCGATCATAGGGTCTCCACGCAACCGGCGATGACGCTGAGCCGGACGGATCTGAGCGTCATCGGCTGTAGTACTCCACGATGAGCTGCTCGTCGATGACCAGCTCCATCTCTTGGCGGTCGGGAAGGCGCAGCACGGTGCCCCGCAACTGGTCGGCGTCCAGCGTGAGCCAGTCGGGCACGCTGCGGTTGGGAAGCAGCGAGAGGGCGTTCTGGATGGGTTCGAGGGTGCGGCTCTTCTCCCTCACCGCCACCACATCGCCGGGCCGGATCTGGGCCGACGGTATGCTCTGCACCCGTCCGTTGACGGTGAAGTGGCGGTGGTTGACCAGCTGGCGCGCCTCCTTGCGGGATGCCGCCAGACCGAGCCGGTAGACCACGTTGTCGAGGCGCCGCTCCAGCTGCTGGAGCAGGACCGTGCCGGTCACCCCGGTGGCGCTCTCGGCGCGCTCGAAGTAGTGACGGAACTGGGTCTCGAGCACCCCGTACATGCGCCGCGCCCTTTGCTTGGCTCGGAGCTGGATGCCGTAATCGCTGACCTTGCGCCGGCGCGCCATGCCGTGCTGCCCCGGGAGCAGCGCGTTGCGCTTGTCAAAGGTGCAGTTGCTCACGCACTTGGCACCCTTGAGGTAGAGCTTGACGCCCTCACGGCGGCAGAGCCGGCACACGGGACCCGTGTAGTTGGCCATCTCCTGCCCTCCCTAGACCCGCCGCCGCTTGGGCGGGCGGCAGCCGTTGTGGGGGATCGGGGTGATGTCGGTGATGGCGGTGACCTCCAGGCCCGAGGCCTGCAGACTGCGGATGGCGGCCTCGCGGCCCGCTCCCGGCCCCTTGACGAAGATCTCCACGGTCTTGAGACCGTGCTCCATGGCGCGCCGGGCGGTGGCCTCGGCGGTCACCTGGGCCGCGTAGGGGGTCGACTTGCGCGATCCCTTGAAGCCCTGGCCGCCCGCGGAACCCCAGGCGATGACGTTGCCCTGAGGATCGGTGAGGCTGACGATGGTGTTGTTGAACGTCGAGAGGACGTGCGCGTGCCCGACCGCGATGTTCTTGCGCTCGCGGCGCCGGGTGCGGACGACCTTCTTCTTCTTGCCCATTTACTTCTTCGCCTTGGCGCGGCGGACGCCCACGGTCTTCTTCGGCCCCCGGCGGGTCCGTGCGTTGGTGCGGGTGCGCTGGCCCCGGACCGGGAGGCCCCGGCGGTGGCGGAGACCGCGGTAGGTCCCGATCTCCATGAGCCGCTTGATATTGAGGGCGATCTGGCGCCGCAGGTCTCCCTCGACCCGACCCTGGAGCTGCTTGGAGATGACGTCCCGGAGCCGCCCCACCTGAGCGTCGGTGAGGTCTCGAGCCCGGATGTCGGGCGAGACCTGGGCCAGGCTCAGCACGCGCTTGGCGGTGGAGGGACCGATCCCGTAGATGTAGGTGAGGGCGATCTCGATCCGCTTTTCCCGCGGGACGTCGACGCCGGCGATGCGTGCCACGTTTCTCCCCTACCCCTGCCGCTGCTTGTGCTTGGGGTTTTCGCAGATCACGCGGACGGCCCCGCGGCGTTTGATGATCTTGCAGCGCTCGCACATACGCTTCACCGAGGCGCGGACCTTCATGCCCAACTCCCCTGGGGGTGGCATGGCGACACAGGAGCGCTGCCCGCCAGACCGGCCCGGCCGTCGATTCGTCTCTCTTTCATCTCTCTCTGATTGGAATTGGTCCCGCCCGCCGGCTCCGCCGGTCAGGCAAGGCGCTGGATGATCCGCCCCCGACCGGGATCGGCGGTGGAAAGTTCGACCTGGACCCTGTCGCCCGGGAGGATCCGGACCGCCTGGAGGCGGGCCTTTCCGGCCGGATGGCAGAGAACCTTGTGCCCGTCCGCCAACTCGACCCGGTAGAGCGCGTCCGGGAGCGGTTCGATCACTCGCCCTACGAGCGGCTCGTCAGCCCGCGTCATCGGGCGTGCCGAATCGGGCTGCCGGGCAGCCACGGCCGCTGAGTATACCAGGGTGCCTCCCCGGGCAAACGCCGCGCCATCCCCATCCGTCATGCCTCCACCCGGGGCATCTCAGGCCGCAGGGTCAGGATCTCCGGGCCGGCGGCGGTGATGGCGACGGTGTGCTCGAAGTAGCAGGAGCGCCGCCCGTCGGCGGTGACCACGGTCCAGTCGTCGGCCAGAACCCGGGTCTCCGGCCGGCCGGCGTTGACCATCGGCTCGATGGCGATGACCAGGCCGGGCTTGATGAGATTGCCCGTCCCCGGCTTCCCGAAGTTGGGCACCTGGGGGGATTCGTGCATGTTGCGGCCGATCCCGTGACCGACGTACTGGCGAACCACCGAGAAGCCGCAGCTCTCGACGTAGCTCTGGACGGCATGGCCGATGTCCCCGATGAAGCCCCCGGGCCGGGCCGCGTCGATGCCCCGGCGGAGCGCCTCGTCGGTCACCTCGAGCAGCTTGGCCACCTCCGGATCGGGAGACCCGGCGCAGAGCGACAGGCCGGAATCCGCCCACCAGCCGTCCAGGGTCAGACCGCAGTCGAGCGACACCAGGTCGCCGTCTGCGATGACCCTCTCACCCGGGATGCCGTGCACCACCTGCTCGTTGATGGAGACACAGAGGGAGTTGGGGAACCCGTTGTAGCCGATGAAACCGGGAATGCAGTGGTGATCCCGGATGAAGGTCTCCGCCTCGCGGTCGAGATCGATGACCCGGAGCCCCGGCCGCGTCGTCGCGCCCAGGTGAGCCAGGCAGGCCCCGAGAACCCGCCCCGCGGCCCGCATCTTCTCGATCTCGTCCGGCCGTTTGAGCCGAAAGCCCTCGATCTTCATCGCAGCCGCCTCATCACCGGGCGGGCTCCGCCCCGAGTACCGCCAGGATCTGCTCGGTCACCTGGTCGATCGCAGGGGACCCGTCGATGCGCTCGATCCGGGTGCCCGCCCGCTCGTAGTACTCCACCACGGGTGCGGTGTCGCGCTGGTAGACCCTCATCCGCTCGGCGAGCGCGTCCGGGTTGTCGTCACTCCGCCCGTCGATGGCGGCTCGGCGCAGGATCCGCTCGCGGATGAGATCCGGGTCCACCTCAAGGTAGAGGACCAGCCCGACCCCGCGCTGGTTGCGGGCCAGCATCCGGTCGAGTGCCTCCGCCTGGGGCACGGTGCGGGGGAAGCCGTCCAGGATGACGCCTCGCTCGGCGTCGGGCTCGGCCAGCCGGCTCTCGATCATGCGGACCATCAGCTCGTCGGGCACCAGGGCCCCGCTCTCCATGATCGGCTTCGCCTCGCGGCCCAGCTCCGACCCCCGAGCCACCTCGCCCCGGAGGATCGCCCCGGTGGAGACGTGCGGCGTGTCCGTGGTGGTCGCCACGCGCTGGGCCTGAGTGCCCTTGCCGCTCCCGGGCGCGCCGAAGAGGATGACGATCATCGGATGAAGCCCTTGTATTGGCGCATCAGCAACTGGGTCTCGATCTGCTTCATGGTGTCGAGTGCCACGCCGACGACGATCAGGATCGCCGTACCACCGAGGAGGAACTGGGTGGTCGACACCCCGGTCAGGAAGCTGGTGGCGAGCGGCAGGACGACGGTCACGCCGGCCAGGAACAGCGCCCCGGCAAGGGTGATCCGGCTCATGACCCTGCCCAGGTACTCCGCGGTCTGGCGCCCGGGCCTGATCCCGGGGATGAACGTGGACGACTTCTTGAGGTTGTCGGCCACGTCGTTGGGATCGAAGACGACCGCGGTGTAGAAGTAGGTGAACCCAAGGATTAACACGAACTCGAAGCCGTTGTAGAGGAGGTCGAGCAAGACGGTGCCGCCGTTGGGCTGCCAGTTGTCCCGGATCCAGGTTGCCAGGTTGCCGATGAAGCCAGAGGCGGAGCCGAAGAGGTTGGCGAAGATGGTCGGGAAGGCCATGATCGAGATGGCGAAGATGATCGGGATGACGCCCGCGGTGTTGACCCGGAGCGGCAGGAAGTTGCGTCGCCCGCCCGCCGACGCCATGCCGGTGCGCGGGTTGAGCACGCGCTGGGCCGATTGCATCGGGACCTTGCGCTGGGCCTGCTGGACCTCGATGATCCCGGCCGCCGCCACCAGGGCGATCACCGCCATCTCGAAGATGTGGAAGATGTTGCCCGCGCCCTCAGAGCCGTAGCTGAAGAGGGCACCCGGGAGCTGGGCGATGATGCCGGTGAAGATGATCAGGGAAACCCCGTTGCCCACCCCGTATTCGGTGATCAGCTCGCCGAGCCACATGGCGATGATCGTCCCCGCGGTCAGGGTGACGATGATCGTCAGCGTCTCGGTCACGCTCGGGTTGACCAGGATCGCAACCTGCGGGTTGGTGAAGAGGGCCATGAAGCCGAAGGCCTGGAGAGCCGCGAGCGGGACGGTGAGCCAGCGCGTGTAGCGGGTGATCCGCTTGCGGCCCGTCTCGCCTTCCTTGGACAGCTCCTTCAGCCGGACCGACACCACGGTCATCAGCTGCATGATGATGGTGGCGTTGATGTAGGGGTTGAGCCCGAGGCCCACGATGGTGAACTTGGCCAGCCCGTTGCCACTGAAGAGATTGAGCAAACCGAGCAGGGTGTTCTTGCCGAAGAGGTTGGCCAGCGCCGTCGGGCTGGCCCCGGGGATGGAGATCGACGCCAGGATCCGGAAGGCGAGCAGCAGAAGCACGGTGAAGACGAGCTTCTTGCGAAGCTCGGGGATCCGGAGCGCCTGAGCGAGGGCCTGGAGAAGGTTCACTCCTCGGGCTCCGCCTCCACCGCGCCGCCCTCAACGACCACGGCGACGACCGGTTGCGCCGGGGTCACCCGCTCCTCGAGGAGCTCCACCCTGCCGCCGGCAGCCTCGACCGCCCGCCGGGCGGCCTCCGAGGCGCGGTGGACACGGACGGTCACGGGCACCCGGACCCTGCCGGCCGCGAGCAGCTTGACCCGCTCACCGGCACTGCGCACCAGCCCGTGCTGGAGCAGCGCGGCTCCGTCGACGATGGCGCCGCTCGCAAAGCGGTTGAGCTTGCTCAGATTGACCACCGTGTAGTCCACCCGCCAGCGATTGGCGAAGCCACGCAGCTTGGGCAGCCGCATGGTGATGGGCATCTGGCCACCCTCGAAAGCGCGCGGCACCTTGGATCCCGCGCGGGCACCGGCGCCCTTCTGGCCACGACCCGAGGTCTTGCCCTGCCCGGCCGAGATGCCCCGGCCGATCCGCTTGCGCGCGTGGCGGCTCCCCGGAGCGGGGCGCAGCTCGTGAAGTTTCATGACTCCCTCCGGAGCGGCGCAGTCTCGGCGCCGGCGCCGAGGGGCCCGCCTGCAGCGAGCCTGGCCGCGAGCTCGACACTGTCGGCGGGGACCCCGTCCACGCTGACCAGGTGGCGCACCTTCTGCACCATCCCGCGGAGCGCCGGCGTGTCCGGGTGCTCGACGGTCTGGCGGAGCCGGCGCAGGCCGAGCGCGGCGACGGTCGCCTTCTGGTCGTGGGCATACCCGATGGAGCTCTTGCGGTAGGTGACCCGCACGAGGGCGGGGCCGGTCTCGGTCACCGGCTCACCCGCGGTCTGGGTGGCGGAGGAGTCGGTCATACCGCCTCCGCCGCCGCGGCGGTCTCACCCAGGATCTGGGCGGCGCGCTTGCGCCCGACGATCCTCTCGGGCGGGAGCCCGCGGAGCGCCGACACCTCGGCAAGGGTCCGCATGCTGGCGAGCGCGGCCACTGTCGCCCGGACCACGTTGATCGGGTTGTTGCTGCCGAGCGACTTGGTGAGGATGTCGTGGATGCCCGCCGCCTCGACGACGGCCCGCATCGCCCCACCCGAGATGACCCCGGTACCCGGCACGGCGGGACGGAGCAGGACCCGGGCGGCCCCGAGCTTGTAGCGGAGGTCGTGCGGGATGGTCCGGCCCACCATGGGCACGGTGATCATGTGCTTCTTGGCGTCCTCGACACCCTTGCGGATGGCGTCCGGCACCTCGCCGGCCTTGCCCAGCCCGGCCCCGACGCGGCCCTGGCCGTCACCCACCACGACCAGCGCGCTGAAGGAGAAGCGGCGGCCACCCTTGACCACCTTGGCCACCCGGTTCAGCGAGACGATCTTCTCGGTGAGCTCGCTGCCACGCTCACCCCCGCGGTCGTCCCGGCGGTCCATGCGCATAGCCATCTCAGAGCTCCAATCCTGCCTTGCGGGCGGCCTCGGCGAGGGCGGCCACGCGGCCGTGATAGAGGTATCCGCCCCGGTCGAAGACGACCTTGGACACCCCGGCGGCCAGGGCGCGGGCGGCGACCAGCTCGCCGACCACCGCGGCCGCTCCGGCGGTCGCCCGGCTGGTGCCGATGCGGCTCACCGCCTCGGGGTCCTGGGTCGAGGCCGCGGCCAGGGTGCGCCCGGCCGTGTCGTCGATCACCTGGGCCGTGATGTGGCGGAGGCTGCGGTAGACGCAGAGGCGCGGCCGTGCCGGCGTGCCGGTGACCCGGCGCCGCACCCGCAGGTGGCGTCGCGTCCGCGCCGCCTCTCGATCGTGCTTGGTGTACATCCTCGTTCGTCCTCGCCTACTTGCCCTTGGCTGCCTTGCCGGACTTCCCGGCCTTCCGCCGGATCCGCTCCCCCCGGTAGAGGATGCCCTTGCCCTTGTAGGGCTCGGGCTTGCGGAACGAGCGGATCTTGGCGGCCACCTGGCCCACCACCTCTTTGTTGGCCCCGCTCACCACGATCTGGGTCGGGGCCGGGACCTCGATGGTCACCCCCTCGGGGGGCGTGTAGCGGATCGGGTGAGAGTACCCGACCGTCAGGACCAGGTCGGAGCCCTGGCGGGTGGCGCGGAAGCCCACGCCGACCAGGTCGAGGTTGCGGGTGAATCCGGTGCTGACGCCCTCAACCATGTTGGCGATGAGGGTCCGGGTCAGTCCATGCAGCGAACGATGCACGGCGCTGTCGGTCGGGCGCTTGACCTCGACCACGCCGTCGCTGATGACAACGGACATCGCCGGCGGGACCAGCCGCTCCAGCGTGCCTCGGGAGCCCGACACGGAGACGTGGGCCCCGGTGGCGACCACCGTGACGCCGGCCGGAAGCGGGATGGGACTGCGGCCGATTCGCGACATCAGATCACCACACGAAGGCGACGACTTCGCCGCCGAGCCCGAGGCGCTGGGCCATCTGGCCGGTCATCAGCCCCTGACTGGTGGAGATCACCGCGATGCCGAGGCCCCCGAGCACTCGGGGAAGCTCCGACTTGCGGGCGTAGACCCGGAGCCCCGGGCGGCTGATCCTTCGCAGGCCGCTCAGCGCACGGCCCCGCGGGCTCCGCGCCTTGAAGGTGATCGTGATGATCTCCTGGGGAATCTCCCCGCTCACAGAGTAGTCGGCGATGAAGCCCTCCTCCTTGAGCACGCGCGCGATCTCCCCCTTCATCCGGCTGGCCGGGATGACCACGGTCCGATGGTTGGCCGCGTTGGCGTTGCGGACCCGGGTGAGCATGTCTGCGATGGTGTCGCTGATCATGGCCTCACCACGAGCTCTTCTTGACCCCGGGGATCTGGCCCATGCTGGCCAGCCCTCGGAAGCAGATGCGGCACATGCCGAACTTGCGCATGTAGGCACGCGGCCGCCCGCACAGAGCGCACCGGTGGCGCTGCTGGGTGGAGAACCTAGGCGCCCGCAGCGACTTGGCTATCAGTGACTTCTTGGCCATGAGGCACCTCGTCGCGCCGTATCGGCGGATGCCGACGCGCGCGAACTATCAACCAACACTAACTCTTCCGAAATGGCATGCCGAAGTGGGTGAGCAGGGCCCGGCCCTCGTCATCGGTCTTGGCGCTCGAGACGATACAGATCTCGAGGCCGCGCAGCTTGTCGATCTTGTCGTAGTCGATCTCGGGAAAGACCAGCTGCTCCTTGAGCCCCAGGGTGTAGTTGCCATGGCCATCGAAGGCCTTGGGGTCGACACCGCGGAAGTCCCGGATGCGAGGCAGCGCGACGTTGATCAGCTTGTCCAGGAAGTACCACATCCGGTCGGCTCGGAGGGTGACCTTCACCCCGATCGGCATCCCGGCGCGGAGCTTGAAGGCGGCCACTGACTTCCGCGCCCTGATCACGATCGGCGCCTGGCCGGTCATGGTCTTGACGTCGGCGACGGCGGCGTCGATGGCGCGTCCATTCTGGATCGCCTCGCCCAGGCCGATGTTGACCACGATCTTCTCCAGCCGCGGGACCTGCATCGCGTTGGTGTAGCGGAACTCCCGGACCAGCTCGGGGACGACCTGCTCCTGGTACTGGCGGCGGAGGCGCGGGGCCTCGGCGGCTGCGACGGCCATCAGCCGGTCACCCGCTCGTAGCGCTCGCCGCACTTGCGGCAGATCATCACGCGAACCCCTTCCTCGGTCACCTGATGGGCGATCCGGGTCTTCTTCTCGCAGCGGCTGCAGACCAGTTGCACGTTGCTGTAGGCAATCGGCCCGTTGAAGTCGACGATGCCGCCCTGCACGTTGCCCTGGGTGTTGGCCTTGGTGTGACGCTTCATCAGGTTCACGCCGCGGATGACGATCCGCTGACGCTCGACCTGGACCCGCTCCACGATCCCCCGCTTGCCCTTGTCCTTGCCGGAGATGACCTCCACGGTGTCACCGCTTCGGATGTCGAGGGGACGCATCGCGCCATCAGCCCAGCCCTCGTGCTCCACCTCGACACGATGGTGCCTGGCGATGGCGGCGCGCCGGTTGGCGACCAGTCCCATCTAGATCACCTCCGGTGCGAGGGACACGATCTTCATGTAGTTCCGCTCCCGCAGCTCGCGCGCGACCGGACCGAAGATGCGAGTGCCCCGCGGGTTGTTCTGGGGGTTGATCAGCACGGCGGCGTTCTCGTCGAAACGGATCTGGCTGCCGTCCGGCCGGTGAAAGGGCTGGGTGGTGCGGACGATGACGGCGCGGACCACCTCGCCCTTCTTGACCTGAGCGTTGGGCTGGGCAACCTTGACCGTCCCGATGATGACGTCGCCGACGGACCCGTACTTCCGGCGGCTACCGCCGAGCACACGGATGCAGAGGATCTCTCGTGCCCCGCTGTTGTCGGCAACCTTGAGGATGCTCTCCTGCTGGATCACTGCCTACTTCGCCTTCTCAATGATCTCGGAGACCCGCCAGCGCTTCTCCTTGGAGATGGGCCGGGTCTCGGTGATCCGGACCCGGTCGCCCACCGCGCAGGTCCCCTCGGCGTCGTGGACCTTGAGGCGGTGGTTGCGGGTCACCACCTTCTTGTAGAGGCGGTGGGGCTTCTTCTCCTCGACCAGGACGACAACCGTGTTCTGCATCTTGTCGCTGACGACGACACCGTCCCGGACCTTGCGGCGGCTGCGTTCCACGGTCGGCTCGGTCACGGGCTGCTCACTCATCTGTCTGCTCCTCGTCGGGCCCCGTGGCGCCCTCGTCTGCGATCTCGGCGCCGTCACCGGCTGCCTCCACGCCCTCCACCGCCTCGTCGCCGGCCGGCTCCACGGCGGGCTCGACCTCAGCGACCGGCTCCGCGGCAACCCGGCCACGGCGAGGACGGCGCACCTTCGTGACGGGCTCCGGCTCGGCCACGCCGGCGTCGGCCGGCCCGGCGTCCGCCGCTGCGGCTCCGGGATCGACCGGCTCCGCGTCCACGACCTCCCCGGCCGGGAGCGCGGTGGTGCGCCTGCGGAGCAGGCGGCGCGGACGCGGCTGCTCCTCCGGCTCCTCCTCGGCCTCCAGGTCGGAGACGAGGTGGTGACCACGGGCCAGCTCGAGCTGGATGGTCATGGTGCGAGCGATCTCCCGGCGCAGCTCGCGCACCTGCCGGTGGTTCTCCACCTGGCCGGCGGCCTGCTGGAAGCGGACCTCGAAGAGCCGGCGGCGCTGCTGGCGCAGGTGCTCGTCGAGATCCACGGTCGTCATCGTGCGGAGCACATTCACCGCCTCGACCTGCTTGCTCACGCCGTCTCCTCCGCCTCGACCTCGTCCCCCGTGCCCTGCCGGGCGACGAAGCGCGTGGGGATGGGGAGCTTGTGGGCGGCGAGGCGCATCGCCTCGCGGGCGACCTCCTCGGTCACGCCACTCATCTCAAAGAGGACACGCCCCGGCTTCACCACCGCCGCCCACCCCTCGGGGGCGCCCTTGCCCGAGCCCATGCGGGTCTCGGCGGGCTTCTTGGTGTAGGCGTGGTCGGGGAAGATGCGTATCCAGATCTGCCCGCCGCGGCGGACGTGCCGGGTCATGGCGCGCCGGGCCGCCTCGATCTGCCGGCTGGTCATCCAGCATGGCTCGAGCGCCTGGAGCCCGTAGGGGCCGAATGCAAGCGTGCTGCCGCGCTGGGCGCTGCCCTGGCGGCGTCCCCGGTGGAGCTTGCGGAACTTGGTCCGCTTGGGCATCAGCACCGTCAGTCCTCCTCAGCCTCGGCCTTGGGCGCGCCGCTCGGGGCCGGCTTCTTGGCCGAGCTGGGACGGCGGCGTGCCACCGGCTTCTTGACCGGGAGCTTCTCGACCTTGGCGTCGGCCCCGGGGACCACACCGAGCTCGGGCAACTCCTCGTCGAGCTCCGCCTCGGCGACCTCGACATCGGCCTCACCGAGAGCCTCGAGCACGGCAACCGCCCCGTCAGCAGCGTCGGGCTGGCTCGCCACGGTGTCGGCCTCGTCTCCGAGGGGCACCTCGGCGACGAGCGGCGTCACCTCCTCACGGTCGGGGGCCAGGGTCGCAGCCGCCGGGCGCCGCTCGCGCTCGAGAGCCACGGCAGGACGTGCCGCCTCGACCACCTCACGCCCCGGGCCGCCGATCATCACCGGCTCGCCGGTCGCGGTCACGTAGTCACCCTTGTAGATCCAGCAGGTCACGCCGATGCGGCCGAATGTGGTCCTCGCCTCGGCCCGCCCGAAGTCGATGTTGGCGCGGAGGGTGTGGAGGGGCACGCGCCCATCGCGGTCCCATTCACGACGAGACATCTCGGCGCCACCAAGACGGCCACTCACCTCGAGCTTCACGCCCTTGGCGCCGGCTCGCATGCTCCGCATCACGGTCTGCTTCAGAGCGCGCCGGAAGGCGATTCGCTTCTCCAGCTGGGAGGCGACGTTCTCGGCCACCAATCGGGCGTCGAGCTCGGGCACCTTGATCTCGTGGATCGTCACCCGAACCTTCTTGCCGCTGATCCGCTCCAGCTCATCCCGGAGGGCGTCGACGGACGCGCCCTGCTTGCCGATCACGATTCCGGGTTTCGCGGTCTGGATGATCACGGTCAACTGGTTGGCGCTGCGCTCGGTCTCGATCCGGGCCACGCCGGCATTGCGCAGACGGCTGCCGATCAGCCGCCGCATCGCCAGGTCCTCGTGGAGGAGCTTGGTGTAGTCCTTGTCCGCATACCAGCGGGCGTCCCACTGCCGGTAGACCCCGAGGCGGAAGCCGATAGGGTTCACCTTCTGTCCCATCAGTCCTTCTCCTCGTCGTCCTGAGCGGCGTCAGCCTCGGCTTCGCCGGCGTCGGCCTCCGCCGCGCCCTGGTCAAGGGCGTCGGTCTCGGGTGTCTCGATGTCCTCGCCGGCCGAGGTCGCGGGGACCACCAGGGCCTCCTCCTCGGCGGCGGCTGCGGCGGTGGCCGCCTCCTGGGCCCGGCGGAGCTGGGCAGGACGGCGGCGGCGGGTGCCCGCCGGCCGCGTCGATCCCTGCCCTCCAGAGCGGCCCGGCATCGCCACCACCGAGCGGCGGCGACGGTCCGGCGCCGGCTCCTCGTCGGTGACGTAGCAGCGGAGGTGGCTCATGCGCTTGAAGAGGCTCCCGGCCATGCCCCGGGGCTTGGGAATGAAGCGCTTCATGATCCCCGCCTGATCGACGTCGATGCGCTCGACGCGGAGCGAGGAGGCCTCCAGGTTGTAGTTGTGCTCGGCATTGGCGGCGGCCGACTTGATCACCTTGGCCACCTCTTTGGCGGCGTGACGCGGGGTGAAGCTGAGCACGGCGAGCGCCTCGGCCACAGGCAGGCCGATCACGCTGTCGGCGACCAGCCTCGCCTTGCGGGAGGTGATCCGGACACTCTTGGCGGTGGCGATGACTTTCACTTGAGGGCGGTGCTCCGCTCGGTGTGGTGGCCGTGCCCGCGGTACTTGCGGGTGGCGGCGAACTCGCCGAGCTTGTGCCCGACCATGGTCTCGGTGATGAACACCGGGTTGTGCTTGCGCCCGTCATGCACGGCGATGGTGTGCCCGACCATCTCCGGGAAGATGTCGCTGCGCCGCGACCAGGTCTTGATGACCCGCTTCTCCCTGCTCTGGTTCAGCTTCTGAACCTTGGCGAGCAGGTGATCGTCGCAGAACGGCCCTTTCTTGAGGGAACGGCTCATGGTCTCACTTCTTCCGGCGACGCACGATCATGCGGTCGGTCTTCTTGTTGCGGCGGGTGCGGTAGCCGAGTGCCGGCTTGCCCCATGGGGTCTGCGGGTGCCCACCGGCGCCGCTGCGACCCTCGCCGCCTCCGTGCGGGTGGTCGAACGGGTTCATGGCCATGCCGCGCACCGAGGGCCGCCAGCCCCGCCAGCGCGACTTGCCCGCCTTGCCGATGTTCTGGTTCTCGTGATCGGCGTTGCCGACCTGGCCCACGGTGGCGAAGCAGCGGACGTCGATCCGCCGGACCTCCCCGGAGGGCATCCGCACGGTGGCGAAATCGCCCTCCTTGGCGATCAGCTGGGCGGCGACGCCGGCGCTGCGCACCAGCTGGCCGCCCCGGCCGGGGAGCACTTCGAGGTTGTGGATGGTCGTGCCGAGCGGAATGTTGGAGAGCGGCAGGGCGTTGCCGGGCTTGATCTCAGCGCCGATCCCAGCGCTGATGACGGTGCCCACGGTCAGCCCCAGAGGGGCGAGGATGTACCGCTTCTCACCGTCGGCGTAGTGCAGGAGGGCGATCCGCGCGCTCCGATTGGGGTCGTACTCGATGGCCGCCACCCGCGCGACCATGTCGCGCTTGGTGCGCCGGAAGTCGATCACCCGGTAGAGCTTGGTGTGGCCGCCACCGCGATGCCGAACCGTGATCCGGCCGGTGTTGTTGCGACCGCTCGCCTTCTTGAGGTGGACGGTGAGGCTGCGCTCCGGGGTGGTGCTGGTCACCTCCTCGAAGGAGCTGACGGCCATGAACCGGCGGCCAGCGCTGGTCGGCTTGTATTTGTTGACTGGCATCGGTCTACACGCCCTCGAACAATCCGGGGATCTTCTGCCCGGGGGCCAGCGTCACCACCGCCTTCTTCCAATCGGGGCTCTTCCCGATCAGCCGGGTGCCGCTGCCGCGCCGGTACTGGCGGCTGCGCACCTTGCCGTGGACGGCCATGACGTTGACCGCGATCACGGTCAGGTTCTGCTCGGGGAAGGCCTCCTCGACGGCCCGGCGGATGTCGATCTTGGTCACGTGGGAGGGGCAGGCGAAGGTGTATTTGTTGAGCCCGCCCATGACCGCGTACGACTTCTCGCTCGAGATCGGCCGCAGGATGACCTGGTGGAAGGCGCGTCCCTGGCTCATCCCCATGCCTCCGCGATGTGCTCGACGGCGTCCCGCGTCATCACCACCGTGTCGGCGGTGAGCAGGTCGCGCACCGAGATGTTGCCGGCCAGGATGACCCGGACCTCGGGGAGGTTGCGGGCGCTCATCTCGAGGGCGTCGTGATGAGAGCCGAGCACCACGAGCACCCGGCGTCCGGCCTCGAGAGCCTGAAGGAACCCGGTCACCACCTTGGTCTTCGGCTCCTCCAGCTCGATCCTGTCGAGGACGGTGATCTGGCTCTCCGCGGCCTTGACGCTCAGCGCGCTGCGCAGGGCCAGGCGTCGCTGCTTGCGCGGCATCTGGAGGCTGTGGTCGCGCGGGGTGGGCCCGAAGACGGTGCCGCCTCCGGCGTAATGGGGCGCGCGGATCGAGCCCTGACGGGCTCGGCCGGTGCCCTTCTGGCGGTACGGCTTGCGCCCACCACCCGACACCTCGGTCCGGGTCTTGCTGTCATGGGTGCCCTGACGGGCGTTGGCGAGCTGGCGAAGCAGCGCCTGGTGCATCACGGTGGCGTGGGGGATCACCGAGAAGACGGTCTCGGGAAGCTCGAGCTCCCCCTGGCTCGCGCCGGTGAGGTCGACGACCGGAGCCGTGGTCATGAGACCAGCGCTCCACTGCGCTCGCTGTCGCGGACCAGGACCACGGAGTCACGATGCCCGGGAACGGCGCCGCGAACCAGCAGCAGGTTGCGCTCGGGATCGACGCGCACCACCTCGAGGCGGAGGACGGTGGCGCGCGACGCGCCCAGATGGCCGGCCATCTTCAGCCCCTTGAAGACGCGAGCGGCGTCCGTGGAACCGATCGATCCGGCCTGTTTGATGTTGTGCGAGCCGTGGCTCACCGGGCCGCGGTGGAAGTTGTGCCGCTTGTGCTGCCCGGCGAAACCCTTGCCCTGGGTGATACCGGTGACGTCGACGCGCTCCCCGGCCTCGAAGAGCGACACCGACAGCCGGGTGCCCACCGCGGGGCTGCCCGCATCGCGGACCTCGGCGAGATGGGCGAGGGGCGGCGTCCCGGCCCGCTTGAAATGGCCGGCCTCCGGCTTGGTGGTGCGGCGAGGCTTCTTCTCACCGAAGCCAAGCTGGACCGCGTCGTAGCCGTCGACGCCCGGAGTCTTCACCTGCACGACGTGGCAGGAGTCCGCCTCCAGGACGGTGACCGAGACCACCGTGCCCTGCTCGGTGAAGAGCTGGGTCATCCCCAGCTTTCGCGCCAGCAGCCCCTTGCTCATCGCTGGTCACCGAGCTTGATCTCGATATCCACCCCACTCGGGAGGTTGAGCCGCATCAGGGCGTCGACCACCTTGGGGTTGGGATCGAGGATGTCGAGGATCCGCTTGTGGGTGCGCATCTCGAACTGCTCGCGGGAGTCCTTGTCGATGAAGGGCGAGCGGATCACGGTCCACTTGCTGATCCTGGTGGGCAAGGGCACCGGCCCGGCGACGTGCGACCCGGTACGGACCACGGTCTCGACGATCTTCGAGGCGGCCTGATCCAAGACCCGGTGGTCGTAAGCCTTCAGCCGAATGCGAATTTTCTGCGCCATGGCGATGCCGCTGCCTTCTCCCCTACCGCTACTTTTCGATCGAGGTGACGGCGCCGGCGCCGACGGTGTGACCGCCCTCGCGAATGGCGAACCGCATCCCGTCTTCGACGGCGATCGGGGTGATCAGCTCCACCCCCATCTCGACGTTGTCACCGGGCATCACCATCTCGGTGCCCTCGGGCAGCTGCACCACTCCGGTCACGTCCGTGGTCCGGAAGTAGAACTGCGNNGGAACATCTCGACGCCGGTCACCGTCGTCTTGGTGGTGTCCCGGATGCCGACGATCTCCACCGGCTCGTTGACCTTGATGATCCCGCGGTCGATGCGGCCGGTGACCACGGTGCCGCGACCCTCGATCGAGAAGACGTCCTCGATCGGCATCATGAACGGCTTATCGGTGGGCCGCTCGGGAACCGGGATGTAGCTGTCGACGGCATCCATGAGAGCCATGACCTGGTCGCCGGCCTCCTTGTCCCCTTCCAGGGCCTTGAGGGCGGAGACCCGGACCACCGGGACGTCGTTGAAGTCGTACCGCGCGAGCAGCTCACGGATCTCCAGCTCGACCAGCTCGAGCAGCTCCTCGTCGTCNNTCTTGATGTAGTCGGCGTGCCCCGGGCAGTCGACGTGGGCGTAGTGGCGGGTCGCGGTCTCGTACTCGACGTGGGCGGTGGCGATGGTGATGCCCCGCGCCTTCTCCTCGGGAGCGTTGTCGATCTGATCGAACGATACGAACGAGTTGGCGCCACCGATGCGTTCAGAGAGCGTCTTGGTGATGGCAGCCGTCAACGTCGTCTTCCCATGGTCGATGTGACCGATGGTCCCGACGTTCACGTGGGGCTTGGTACTGGTGTATTTCTTCTTCTTGCCCATGGCCTTCTCAGTTCCTCTGCTGCTCGCTGGTGGTCCTGCGCCGGCTCCCGGTTGGCTTGCTCTGCTCGCGGGTCACGACCTGGCCTTGGCGACGATCTCGTCGGCCAGGCCAGAGGGTAGCTGCTGGTAGTGGTGGAATTCCATCGAGTACACCGCCCGGCCCTGGGTCATCGAGCGGAGCTCGGTGGCATAGCCGAACATCGCTGCCAGCGGCACCAGAGCATGCACGATTTGGGTCGTGCCGCGCCCTTCCATGCCGAGGATGTGCCCCCGACGGCCCGAAAGGTCCCCCATGACCTCGCCCATGTACTCCTCTGGCATGGGCACATCGACCTTCATGATCGGCTCCAGGAGGGCCGGCTTGGCCTTGCGCATCCCGTCCTTGAAGCCCATCGAGCCGGCGATCTGGAACGCCTGCTCCGAGGAGTCGACCTCGTGGTAGGAGCCGTCGACCAGGGTGACCTTGACGTCGACGACCGGGCAGCCGGCCAGCACCCCGTTGGCGAGGGCCTCGGTGACCCCCTTCTCGACCGGCTTGATGTACTCCTTGGGAATGGAGCCCCCGACGATCTTGGAGACGAACTCGAAACCCTGACCGGGCTCCTGGGGCCGGAGCTCCAGCTCCACGTGGCCGTACTGGCCGTGGCCGCCGGTCTGACGGACGAACCGGCCGGTGCCGTGGGCCGGGATGGTGATCGTCTCCCGGTAGGCGACCTGGGGCTTGCCGACGCTGGCGTCGACCTTGAACTCGCGCAGCATGCGGTCGACGATGATCTCGAGATGGAGCTCGCCCATCCCTGAGATCACGGTCTGGCCGCTGTCCTCGTCGGTGCGGACCACGAAGGTGGGGTCCTCGGCCGCCAGACGCTGGTGGGCCAGGCCCATCTTGTCCTGGTCGGCCTTGGTCTTGGGCTCGACGGCGACCGAGATCACCGGCTCCGGGATCACCATCGCCTCCAGCACGATGGGCGAATCCTCGGCGCAGAGCGTGTCCCCGGTGGTCGTCGACTTGAGGCCGATCGCAGCGGCGATGTCGCCGGTCCGGACCTCCTCGATGTCCTCGCGGTGGTTGGCGTGCATCTGGAGGATGCGCCCGACGCGTTCGCGCTGGCCCTGGGTGGCGTTGTAGACGTAGGAGCCGCTCTTCAGGGTGCCGCTGTAGACCCGGAAGAAGGTGAGGTTGCCGACGAAGGGGTCGTTGGCGATCTTGAAGGCGATGGCCGCGAAGGGCTCGTCGTCGCTGGCCGGCCGGCGGCCGGGCTCCACCTTCCCCGGGACGTGGCCCTCGATGGGGGGCACGTCGAGCGGGGAGGGCAGGTAGTCGACGACCGCGTCGAGCATCGGCTGGACGCCCCGGTTCTTCAGGGCCGCACCGCAGAGCACGGGGACGAGCTGGGTCTTGATGGTCCCGATGCGAAGGCCGCGGCGGATGTCGTCGGCGGAGAGCTCCTCGCCCTCCAGATAGCGGCCGAGCAGCTCGTCGTCGGTCTCGGCGACGGCCTCGACGAGGGTGTGGCGCCACTTGGCCACGTCCGCCTTCATCTCCTCGGGGATCTCACCGCGCTCGCTGGTGGTGCCCAGGTCGTCGAGGTAGACGATGGTCGTCAGGTTGACCAGGTCGACCATCCCGACGAAGTTGGACTCGCTGCCGATCGGCAGCTGGACGGGGATCGGGTTGGCCCCCAGCCGATCCTTGATCGACTGCAGGGAGGCGTAGAAGTCGGCCCCCATCCGGTCCATCTTGTTGATGAAGCAGATCCGCGGGACCTGGTAGCGGTCCGCCTGCCGCCAGACCGTCTCGGACTGGGGCTCGACCCCGGCCACGGCGTCGAACACCGCCACCGCGCCGTCCAGGACCCGGAGGCTGCGCTCCACCTCCATGGTGAAGTCCACATGCCCGGGTGTATCGATGATGTTGATACGGTGGCCGCGCCACTCCGCCGCCGTGGCGGCCGAGGTGATGGTGATCCCGCGCTCCTGCTCCTGGACCATCCAGTCCATGGTGGCGGCGCCCTCGTGGACCTCCCCCATCCGATGGATGCGGCCCGTATAGAAGAGGACACGCTCGGTCGTCGTGGTCTTGCCCGCGTCGATGTGGGCCATGATCCCGATATTCCGGTACTTCTCCAGCGCTACGGCGCGCCCGGCGACGGCGGTGCTCATCAGTTCAGGACCACACGATCAGATCAGTACCGGAAGTGCGAGAAGGCCTTGTTCGACTCGGCCATCTTGTGGGTGTCTTCCTTCCGCTTGATCGACGCGCCCACCCCGTTGGCGGCGTCCATCAGCTCGGCGGCCAGCCGGTCGGCCATGCTCTTGCCACCCCGGGCCCGGGCATAGCGGATGACCCAGCGGCGGGCGAGCGCCTGGCGCCGGTCGTGGCGGATCTCGACGGGCACCTGGTAGGTGGCGCCGCCGACCCGCTTGGGCTTGACCTCGATGACCGGGGTCACGTTGCGCATGGCCTGGTCGAAGACGTCCAGCGGCTCGCGCCGGCTGGAGCGCCTGACCTTCTCGAAGGCGTCGTAGACGATCTTCTGGGCGGTCGACTTCTTGCCGGCCAGCATCACGCAGTTGATGAACTTCGCGAGCGCGGGGCTGGCGTAGATCGGGTCGGGGAGGATGTTGCGTCGCTGGACGCGGGCTCGACGTGGCATTTCGAATTAATCTCTACTTGGCCGCTTTCTCGCGCTTGGCGCCGTACTTGCTGCGCCCCTGCTTCCGGTTCTTGGTCCCGGCCGTGTCCAGGGTGCCCCGGATGATGTGGTAGCGAACGCCGGGGAGGTCCTTGACGCGGCCGCCCCGGATCAGCACCACCGAGTGCTCCTGGAGGTTGTGCCCGATGCCCGGGATGTAGGCGGTCACCTCGGCCTTGCTGGTCAGCCGCACGCGGGCCACCTTCCGGAGCGCCGAGTTTGGCTTCTTGGGGGTGGTCGTGTAGACACGCACGCAGACGCCGCGCCGCTGCGGCGAGCCGTGCAGTGCGGGGGCCTTGGTCTTCCGGTTGATCCGGACCCGGCCCTTGCGGACCAGCTGCTGGGTGGTGGGCACAGAACTCCGTTCTGAACTGAACAGCACCCCTTCCGGGGCGCGCATGGACGCAATCTCGCCCGAGTGGGCGCGAGGGAGCATCCTACCAGCGCCGAGGCTCCGGCGTCAATTCAGCCGCGAGCTCGGGAGGCCGATCGGGCCCGGTCGCCGCCGTTCGTGGCCCCCCGGTCGGGGCCGGGTCACCTCACCGGAACCTCGGGTAGGTGCTCATGCCGCCGTCGATCACCAGGGTCGTCCCGGTGAGATAGGCGGCCTCCTCGCTCGCCACCCAGACCACTGCAGCCGCGATCTCCTCCGGCTGCCCGAGGCGGCCGAGGGGGATCTCGGCCTCCACCTGGCGGAGGGCGTCGGGGTCGTCGAGGACGGCGGAGTTCAGAGGGGTGGCGATGGCGCCCGGAGCGATCCCCACCACCCTGATGCCGAGCGGCGCCCACTCCAGGGCCACCGTCTGGGTGAGCAGCTTCAGCCCGCCCTTGGAGGCGCAGTAGTGAGCGTACCCCGGCCAGGGGATGAACTCATGGACCGAGCTGATGTTGACGATCACCCCCTGCCGCTGGGCGGCCATCAGCCTGCCGGCCTCGCGCAGGCAGAGGAAGGNNGCGTTGTTGACCAGGAGGTCGAGCCCGCCGAAGCGCTCGTGGCACTCCTCCACCATCCGGACCACGTCCGCCTCGACGCCGACATCCGCCCGGACGGTGTACGCGCGCGCCCCGGCCGGGTCGATGCGGGCGGCCACCGCCTCGGCATCCGCGCGCTCCTCCTCCGAGGGGTAGTTGACCGCCACCCGGGCCCCCTCCTCGCCGAGGCGCAGGGCGGTCGCCCGGCCGATTCCGCTCGACGCCCCGGTGACCAGGGCCCGGCGCCCTTCCAGAGGCATGTGGATCTCTCCTCTCATAGATAGGATGGTGACCGCGACGGCGGCCGGCTGATCCCACATGGTGGCAGCGGCACCGGCCGGCCGGCGGGGCTTCTGCTATCCTCGCCACCTCACCGGATCCATCACGGTGCTCAAGCATCTCGCCCGAGACCGCAGGCGGGGGTAACCCCCTCAATCTCCTGCGCAGGTGGGATCGGTCGTCCGGCCCGGCGTCGCTCGTGACGCCCGCCGTCCGCCGCTCTCACAGGGCGGCTGTGGCGGCCCGCTTGGAGGACAGACACGATGCCCAAGGCCACGACCGCCGAGGAGGCGGCCCTGCGCGCAGGCCCCCGCAAGCGCGCGACCGTGGGGAGCCTCGCCGACGAGTTCGGCCGGGCGACCTCGGCGATCGTCACGGACTACCGGGGGCTCACCGTCAAACAGCTCGAGGAGCTGCGCACCCAGCTGCGCGGCCAGGGCATCGACTACCACGTGGTCAAGAACACCCTCGCCCGCAAGGCGGCCCGGGAGGCCGGCATCGGCGATCTCGCCTCGGTGCTGAGCGGCCCCGTCGGCCTGGCCCTGGGCTTCGGCGAGCTCTCCGTCCCGGCCAAGGTCCTCAGCGACTACCACCGGGTCAACCGCCGGCTGCCCCTCATCGCCGGGTTCGTCGAGGGACAGGTGCTCGACGCCCGCGGGGTCCAGACGCTCGCCGAGCTGCCGCCCCGTGATGTCCTGCTGGCTCGGCTGGCCGGCACGATCCAGTCCCCGCTCACCCACCTGGCGGGCGCTCTCGCCAGCATCACCGGCAATCTCGCGGCCACCCTCGACGCCTACCGGGCAAAGCTCGAGGCCGCCTGACCCCGGCGCTCCGCCCGCCTTCGATGTCCGTTCCGATCAATTGAATCAATCCAGGAGATGACCAACATCATGGCAACCAAAGCCATCACCCCCGAGGAATTCGTGGACGCGCTCCCGACGTGGAGCGTGCTCGACGTCATCAACGCCGTGAAGCTCATGGAGGAGAAGCTCGGCATCAAGGCCGCCGCCGCGGTCGCCGCCGCTCCCGCCGCCTCGGCCGCCGCCGAGGTTGCGGCCCCCGAGGAGCAGACCGAGTTCACCGTCGTCCTGACCGCCATCGGTGATGCCAAGGTCAACGTCATCAAGGCCGTCCGCGAGATCACCGGCCTGGGTCTCAAGGAGTCCAAGGACCTCGTCGACGCCGCCCCCAAGCCCGTCCGCGAGGCCGTGCCCAAGGAGGAGGCCGACCAGGTCAAGGCGAAGCTCGAGGAGGCCGGCGCGTCCGCCGAGATCCGCTGAGCCGGCTGGCCGCCGCGCCAAAGGCGGCGGGGAAGGCGAACCGTCCTCGGACCTCGCCAGCACCCGCCGCCGGCGGCCGGCAGTTTGAATAGGGTCGAACCGGGTAGACTGGAAGACCTGGGCATCCTCGTACGGCGACCCGAACATCCGCTCGCGCGGGCGCAGCACTCCGCGCCCTGGAGCCGGCGGGTTTGGTATGCTGTCCGATTGTGCCCGTCACCGTCGGCGTCCGCGCGTAGCCGCTTGTCAGGGGAACTCTAGCACATGGTCCTTTCTGCTTCCACGCCCTCCAGCATCCGTCACAACTACGGTCAGATCGCCGACAAGCTGGAGGTGGGGAACCTCATCCAGACCCAGTTGGATTCATTCGCTTGGTTCTGTCGCGAGGGGCTGCGGGAGCTCTTCGACGAGATCAACCCGATCACCGACTACACCGGCAAGAACTACGAGCTGCGCTTCCTCGACTACGAATTCGGGGTGCCCAAATTCGACGAGGAGGAGTGCCGGCAGCGGGACATGACCTTCAGCGCTCCGCTCCGGATCAACACCCGCCTTCACATCAAGACCGGGGAGAACGCCGGGGAGATCAAGGAGACCGAGGTCTTCATGGGCGACTTCCCGATGATGACCCCGCAGGGCACCTTCATCGTCAACGGCACCGAGCGGGTGGTGGTCAGCCAGCTGGTGCGCTCCCCCGGCGTCTACTTCACCGGCTCCGAGGACCGGGTGTCCGGCCGGGTGCTGTACTCGGCCAAGCTGATCCCCAACCGGGGTGCCTGGCTGGAGATCGAGACCTCCAACAAGGACGTGCTGACGGTCAAGATCGACCGCAAGCGCAAGGTGCCGGTGACCACCCTGGTGCGGGCGCTCGGCTACGCGAGCAACGACGACATCCGCGCCTTCTTCGCCGACGCCGACAACGACCCCGAGCACACCTACATCCAGGCGACCCTCGAGAAGGACGCCACCAGCTCGGTCGAGGAGGCGCTGATCGAGCTCTACCGCAAGATCCGGCCCGGCGATCCGCCCACGGTGGAGAACGCCCGCAACCTGCTCAGCTCGCTCTTCTTCAACCCCCGCCGCTTCGACCTGAGCAAGGTCGGCCGCTTCAAGCTGGACAAGAACCTGGGCATCCCCGAGGACGAGGCCCGGGAGCGGGCCCTGGACAAGGAACGGCGGGTGCTCGACAACCAGGACTTCGTCTCCATCGTGCGCAAGCTGATCTCGCTGAACAACGGCCAGGGGGAGTCGGACGACATCGACCACCTCGGCAACCGCCGGGTGCGGGCCGTCGGCGAGCTCCTCCAGAACCAGTTCCGGATGGGGCTGATCCGCATGGAGCGGATCATCAAGGAGCGGATGACCATCTGCGACGCGGCGACGGTCACCGCGGCCAGCCTGATCAACGCCCGGCCGGTGGTGGCGGCGATCAAGGAGTTCTTCGGGTCCTCGCAGCTCTCACAGTTCATGGACCAGACCAACCCGCTGGCGGAGTTGACCCACAAGCGGCGCCTCTCCGCGCTCGGGCCGGGCGGCCTCTCCCGGGAGCGCGCCGGATTCGACGTCCGGGACGTCCACTACAGCCACTACGGCCGGATCTGCCCCATCGAGACCCCTGAGGGGCCGAACATCGGGCTGATCGGCTCCCTGGCGACCTTTGCCCGGGTCAACGAGTTCGGCTTCATCGAGGCCCCCTTCCGCCGCGTCTACAGGGACGTCTCCCCGAACGACGTGCGCGAGGGCGCCGCCATGGTCGGGCAGACCCTCCGCGACGACGCCGACTCGCTCCACGCCGGGCAGGTGCTGGGCGCCGACGACGTCAAGCGGCTGGCCCAGAAGGGCGTCGAGCGCGTCCGGATCGTCCCCTGGGTCTCGGACGAGATCGTCTTCCTCTCGGCTGACGAGGAGGACAAGTACACGGTCGCCCAGGCCAACGCGCCGGTCGACGAGTCCGGCCACTTCACCGTCGTCCACACCGCCTGCCGCAGCCGGCACACGTTCAAGGACCTGCCGGTGGCCGAGGTCGACTACATGGACGTCTCGCCGAAGCAGACGGTCTCGGTGGCGACCGCGCTCATCCCCTTCCTCGAGCACGATGACGCCAACCGGGCCCTGATGGGGTCCAACATGCAGCGCCAGGCGGTGCCGCTGCTGGTCACCGAGGCGCCCATCGTGGGCACCGGCATGGAGTCCCACGCCGCCCGCAACTCTGGGGAGATGGTCATCTCGCAGGGCAGCGGGACGGTGATCGGCGTCTCCTGGCCGGAACCGGCTGACGACGATCGCTCCGTGGTCAAGGTCCGCAGTGGCCAGGACGCCGGCATCGGCATCCTGGTGCGGCCAGACGACGGCGGGCCGGACATCTGGTACGGCATCCACAAGTTCGTCCGCAGCAACCAGGGCACCTGCCTCTCCCAGCGGATCACGGTCAAGGCCGGGTTCCGTGCCGAGGCGGGCAGCGTGCTGGCCGACGGCCCCTCCACCGACAGCGGCGAGCTGGCGCTCGGACGCAACGTGCTCTGCGCCTTCATGCCGTGGGAGGGCTACAACTTCGAGGACGCGATCCTGATCAGCGAGTCGGTGGTCCGGGAGGACAAGTACACCTCGATCCACATCGAGGAGTTCGAGATCGAGGCCCGCGACACCAAGCTCGGCCCCGAGGACATCACCCGCGACCTCCCCAACATCGCCGAGGAGTCGCTGAAGAACCTCAACGACCGCGGCATCATCTACATCGGCGCCGAGGTCCAGCCCGGCGACATCCTGGTCGGCAAGATCACCCCCAAGGGGGAGTCCGAGCTGTCCGCCGAAGAGCGCCTGCTGCGGGCCATATTCGGCGAGAAGGCCCGCGAGGTTCGCGACTCGTCGCTCCGCGTCCCCCACGGCGAGCGGGGCACGGTGGTCGACGTCAAGGTCTTCAGCCGCGAGTCGGGCCACGAGCTGCCCCCCGGGGTCAACGAGCTGATCCGGGTGTACGTCGCCCAGAAGCGGAAGATCTCCCAGGGCGACAAGATGGCCGGACGCCACGGCAACAAGGGCGTCATCGCCCGCATCCTCCCCATCGAGGACATGCCCTACCTGCCCGACGGCACCCCGGTCGACATCGTGCTCAACCCGCTCGGTGTCCCCAGCCGGATGAACCTCGGCCAGGTGCTGGAGACCCACCTCGGGTGGGCCGCCCACGCCCTGGGCATGAAGGTGGCGTCGCCGGTCTTCGACGGAGCGTCGGAAGCCCTCATCGAGGAGGAGCTGGCGCGCGCGGGCCTGCCGTCGAGCGGCAAGGTGCGCCTCCGTGATGGCCGGACCGGAGAGTCCTTTGACCGCGAGATCACGGTCGGTCAGATCTACATGCTGAAGCTGGCCCACCTCGTCGAGGACAAGATCCACGCCCGGAGCACCGGCCCCTACTCCCTGGTCACCCAGCAGCCGCTGGGAGGCAAGGCGCAGTTCGGTGGCCAGCGATTCGGGGAGATGGAGGTCTGGGCGCTCGAGGCGTACGGCGCCAGCCACATCCTCCAGGAGATCCTCACCGTCAAGTCGGACGACATCGTCGGTCGGGTCAAGGCCTACGAGGCCATCGTCAAGGGCGAGAACACGCTCGAGGCCGGCATCCCGGAGTCCTTCCGGGTCCTGGTCAAGGAGCTGGAGGGACTGTCGCTGGGCGTCGAGATCCAGTCCGAAGATGAGAATCAGATCATCCTCGGCGAGGAGGACATCCCCGACATCCCGCTCGACCTCGGCATCCACCTCGAACGGGACGAGAGGGACGACGTCGACGAGGCCGGTCGTTGAGCGTTCAGGGACCGCAGCACCTCGGCCGGAGAAGCGGGCGTGGTGCTTCGCTTCGGCCCGGGCGGAGCCACGGGGCTGGTGCTTCGCTTCGGTCCGGACCTCGGGACGGCCTGACTGCCGTTCCGCGTCCTTGCCTCGGCGCGGTTGCAACCCGCGCCTGCGGCAAACCTGCGCTGCGCACGCATCCCCGCGTCTCCTCCACCCCAACCGCAAACACCGCAATTCCTGCCGTGATCTACCGGCGACACCTGCCCAACGCAACTGAAGGTCAGTGATGCTGAAACTCGAGAACTTCGACGCGCTCCGACTCTCCATCGCCAGCCCGGAGATGATCCTCTCCTGGTCGCACGGCGAGGTGACCAAGCCGGAGACGATCAACTACCGCACCCTCAAGCCGGAGCGGGACGGGCTCTTCTGCGAGAAGATCTTTGGCCCGACGAAGGACTGGGAGTGCCACTGCGGGAAGTACAAGCGCTATCGGTACAAGGGCATCATCTGCGACAAGTGTGGCGTCGAGGTGACCCGAAGCAAGGTCCGCCGGGAGCGCATGGGCCACATCAAGCTGGCCTCGCCGGTGTCCCACGTCTGGTACTTCAAGGGCATCCCCTCGCGGATGGGGCTGCTCCTCGACATGAGCCCGCGCAACCTCGAGAAGGTCCTCTACTTCGCCAACCACATCGTGACCTCGGTTGACGAGAAGGCACGCCAGGATCTGCTCGCCAAGCTCGACCCGGACACCGACGAGCGGGTCATCGCGCTGCGCGAGAAGCTCCGTGGCGACAGCGGCGTTTCGGACCTCATCGAGCGGGTCGCCGCAAGGGAGGCCGAGGTGGACGAGCGCGTGGTGCGGATCCAGACCGAGCGCGACGAGCGCCTGGGCGCACTCGAGCAGTCGGCCGCCGACCTCGACGAGCGCATCCAGCAGCTGAAGGGCAAGAAGGCTCCCGCCCGCTTCATCCTCGGCGACGGTGTCGAGGACGAGGTCGTGCTCGAGAAGGGGAAGGTGCTCGACGAGGACGCCGCCCTCCTGGTCCAGGACCGCCTCACCCAGCGCCGCGAGGCGCTCGAGGAGGAGACGGCGCGCCGCACCCTGGCCGCTCAGGACGAGGCCGCCGGCGAGGTCGCCCAGTGGCGTGCCGACGCCGAGGGCGCACGCGCGGAGGCGGCGCACGCCGGCAGCGGTGAGCTGGAGGCCCTCCGCCAGGAGATCGAGAACAGCCGCCAGCAGCTCGAAAGCCTGGCGCCTCGCGCGCTGCTCACGGACACGCAGTACCGCGAGCACGTCGACAAGTTCGGCAAGGTCTTCAAGGCCGGTACCGGTGCCCAGGCGGTCCGAGAGCTGCTCAACCAGATCGACCTCGCCCAGGAATCCCTGCTCCTCCGTGAGGAGTCCAAGTCGACGAGCGGCCAGCGCCGCCAGAAGGCGATCAAGCGTCTCCGCGTGGTCGAGGCCTTCCGCAAGTCCGCGACCAGCCCGACCTGGATGATCCTCGACGTCCTGCCGGTGATCCCGCCCGAGTTGCGCCCGATGGTGCAGCTGGACGGCGGCCGCTTTGCCACCAGTGACCTCAACGACCTCTACCGCAGGGTCATCAACCGCAACAACCGGCTGAAGAAGCTGCTCGAGCTGGGCGCCCCCGAGATCATCGTCCGCAACGAGAAGCGGATGCTGCAGGAGGCGGTCGACGCCCTGATCGACAACGGCCGCCGCGGCCGGGCCATCACCGGCACCGGCAACCGCAAGCTCAAGTCGCTCTCCGACATGCTCAAGGGAAAGCAGGGCCGGTTCCGCCAGAACCTGCTCGGCAAGCGCGTCGACTANNGCTGTTCAAGCCGTTCGTCATGCGCGAGCTGGTCTCCCAGAACTACACCCAGAACATCAAGAGCGCGAAGCGGATGGTGGAGCGGGTGCGTCCCGAGGTGTGGGACGTCCTCGACCAGGTCATCAAGGAGCACCCGGTGCTCCTCAACCGGGCGCCCACCCTTCACCGGCTCGGCATCCAGGCTTTCATGCCGGTGCTCGTCGAGGGGCAGGCGATCCAGATCCATCCCTCGGTCTGCAAGGCGTTCAACGCCGACTTCGACGGTGACCAGATGGCGGTGCACCTGCCGCTGTCCGCTGAGGCGCAGGCCGAGGCCCGCATTCTGATGCTGTCGTCCAACAACATCCTGTCGCCGGCATCTGGGCGCCCGTTGGCCATGCCGCGATTGGACATGGTGACTGGGCTGTACTTCTTGACCACCGAGATCGACGGGGCCGACGGCGAATATCAACCGTCCGCCAAGGACCGGCCGGAGGTCGGCGTGTACTCCTCGCCGGCCGAAGCGATCATGGCTTCGGACCGCGGAGTGCTCTCGGTACGGGCCAAGATCAAGGTGCGGCTGACTCAGCTGCGCCCGCCGGCGGAGATCGAGACCGAGCTATTCGGCCTCAACGGCTGGCAGCCGGGTGATGCGTGGCTGGCCGAGACGACGCTGGGCCGGGTGCTGTTCAACGAGCTGTTGCCGCTGGGCTATGCGTTCGT
>PLAK01000096.1 GCA_003134115.1 Candidatus Changshengia sp. | reverse complement strand
CGCCCCACTCGAGTCATTGAAGTACAGAGCACTGCTCAGGTACTGGGTCGCCCCGATGACATCGATCCCATACCCATTGCTGGTCTGGATGGTGTCGGTGCCAGGGTTTGACGCCTCCACGTAGCCGCCGATGGCAAGGTTGCCACCGCTCGTCTGCAACGCGGAGGAACTGCTGCTGCCGAAGATGACGTTCTGCAGGATGCAGACCTCACATGCCAGCTGCGGGTTGCTGGACACGCTGCCACCCCCGCTGCCCCCGACCTGGGCCACCGCATTGGGGGTGATGCCGACCGGGTGCCCCCCGACCACGGCCGCGAAGTAGTCGGTGGTCTTGTCGCTGACCGGTGCCCCCACGTCCAGGATCGCCGAGGCGGCCGGGCAGGTGGCCACTGCGAAGGTGCCACCCGCACTGGCGGAGCAGGTCCCGGCGCTGCCCACATAGATGTTCGGGGTGGGATGGGACGTCGAGTTGAAGGCGTTGATCGTCCACACCTCGGCGACCAGATAGGTGTTGCTGCCGGACGTGATCGCGGGGGCCTGACACTGCCCGGCGTTGCAGCCGTCCGCATTGGCCGCGTTCTTCTCGGCGGTGTAGAGCCACAGCAGGCTGGTGCCCGCGCTGCCGGGCTGACTGTCCGTGACCCCGTAGGCGCCGGCCAGCGCCGCTGCGTCCGAGATGTCGTCGTCACCTCGTGACTGAGCGTAGTCCATGCCCGCGTCGAGGGAGATGGCGGCAAAGCCGGTGATGACGAGGGCCAGGAGGGCGACGATCGGGATGACCTGACCGTGCTCACCGCGCCTGCCAAAGCGGCGCCGACCCTGCATACGCGTCACTCCACCCCCCCGCCCACCATGGGAGTCCCCCATGGAGAGTCCCCATGCTAGGGGCGCCGGATCGTGGGCATCCCGACCTTCGGGTAGCAGGGCTCCATCGGAACTGAACGGTGGAGCGAGGTCGCAGGATCCGAAACCGAAGCCCTGAGCGGCCACGAATAGCCGCCTGAGTGCACCTGGGAGGGATCGGCGCCGCCTCAGCCGTGTGCCGAACCCTCGAGCCTCCGGCGGTCGGGAAACTCCAGCTGAAAAGTCGAGTGCTCGATGTCGAAGTGCCCTGCCAGGCAATCACAGAGGGATTCGAGCACAGCGGCACCTTCCGCCCCCGGCTCGAGGACGACGTGGGCCGAGACGACATTCATGCCCGAGGTGATGGTCCATGCATGCAGGTCGTGGACATCCGCCACCCCTGGGGCGTCGAGAATATGGGCTCGGACCTCGTCCATGCTCACGCCCTTGGGCGTCGCCTCGAGCAGCACGTCGGTGGCGTCATGGAGAAGGCCCCAGGTGCGCGGCAGGATCAGCACGGCGATGGCCACCGAAGCCACCGCATCGGCACGCGCCCAGCCCGTTGCCACGATCACCAGGGAAGCCGCGATGACCGCGCCCGAGCCGGCCAGATCGCCCAGGACCTCCAGGTAGGCCGCGCGGGCATTGAGGCTCCTCGCCTGCGCGTGGCGCAGCAGCCACAGCGCGATACCGTTGATGAGGAGGCCGACAAGAGCCACACCGAGCATGAGGGTGGAGGTGACGTGGGGCGGCCCGGAGAGGCGGCGCCATGCCTCGTAGAGAATGAACACTGCCACCCCGAACAGCAGGATCGCGTTGCTCGCCGCCGCCAGGATCTCGAGGCGGAGGTACCCGAAGGTGCGCCGGGTGTTGGCTGGACGCGAGCCGATCCAGATGGCCAGCAGGGCGAGGCTGATCCCGGCGGCATCGGTGAAGACGTGCGCGGCGTCGGCCAGCAGGGCAAGGCTGTGGGAGACGAGGCCGCCGACGATCTCGATGGCGAGGACCGAGAGCGAGAGGCCCAGGACGGCGAGCAGGCGGGTGGCGTTGGCCCGAGCGGCGGACTGGACGTGAGGCATCAGCCGCCCGCGGTCACCGCTCTCAGCTCGTCGAGCGACTCCCGCATGAGCAGCGGCAGGTCGCGCTGGTTGCTCTCCTCCACCCAGCGTTCGAATGCGATCTTGAACACCGCGATCCCGGCCTCCGCGGCCAGACCCGCCGTCGGGTCTCTGACACCGCGTGCGCGCAGCGCGTTGGCGAGCGCCGTGGCCAGCGATGCGAGCTTGATCAGCTCACGCTCTCGCAGCTCGGGGTTGGCGGCGATGACGGTCTGGCGCTGGCGGGCACTTTCGCGGCGCTCCCCGAGCACGGCGCCGGCGGCCGCGAGGGCGGCGGCGATCGCGTCGATCGGTGCGGAGGACGCCGGCGTGCCGGCGACCGCGTTCACGAGCAGCTCCTGCAGTGATGCCGCGCCCTGGAACAGGACCTCGCGCTTGTCGGCGAAGTGCCGGAAGAAGGTGCGCTCCGTGAGCCCCGCCCGCTGGGCGATCTCCGCCACCGTGGTCTGCTCAAACCCGCGCTCGACGTAGAGCTCCAGTGCCGCCTGCTCGAGCCGGCCGCGTGCGTTTGGCTCCCATCGACCCATGGCCTGATCGTACCCGATGACAGCGGCAGACATCGATGCTATAGTGATGGCAGTAGCTGACATCGACCGGTTCATGGCTCCCGCCTGAGGCTGGGCGCATCGACCACCTGGAGGTTCTCTCATGCGCGTCTTCATCACCGGCGCGTCCGGCTGGATCGGCTCCGCCGTCGTTCCCGAGCTCATCGGCGCCGGCCATCAGGTCGTGGGGCTGGCGCGTTCCGAGGCCTCAGCCGCCGCCATCGCCGCCGCCGGTGCGGAGGTGCAGCGGGGCACTCTCGATGATCTCGACATCCTGCGGAGCGTGGCTGCCGGGTCGGATGGTGTGATCCACCTCGCGTTCAAGCACGACATCGCCTTCTCGGGCGGCTTCCAGGAGGCTTCGGATGCGGACCGCCGCGCCGTCGAGGCCCTGGGCGAGGCGCTGGCAGGCTCTGATCGACCGTTCGTGTTGGCCTCCGGGACCCTCGGCCTCGCTCCGGGGCGGGTGGGGACGGAGCGGGACGGGCACGATGCCGCTCCGGCGATGGTCGCTCTGGCCCGCGGTCCGCGGACCCGGCACGCCACAGCCGAGCTGGTGCTCTCCCTGGCCTCGCGCGGCGTCCGCTCGTCCGTCGTCCGGCTCTCGCCGACGAATCACGGCGTCGGAGATCACGGCTTCATGGCGAGCCTGGTCGGGATCGCCCGCGACAAGGGCGCCGCCGGCCACGTCGGGGACGGGTCCAGCCGCTGGCCGGCCGTGCACCGGCTCGATTCCGCGCACCTCTTCCGCCTCGCGCTGGAGGGTGCTCCGGCGGGATCGACACTGCATGCGGTCGCTGACGAGGGGGTGCCGATGCGCGACATCGCGGAGGTGATCGGCCGCCATCTGCACCTGCCGGTGGTCTCCATCGCTCCCGAGGACGCGGGCGAGCACTTCGCCTGGATGGCCGGCTTCGTGGCGCTCGACAGCCCGGTCTCGAGCGCCCTGACCCGTGACCTGCTCGGATGGGAGCCGGTGCAACCCGGGCTCATCGACGACCTCGACGAGGGGCATTACTTTCGCAGCCCATCGGCATGATCGCCAGGAGCCGGAGGGGGATCGGGCCCGCCGGGCCGGGCTCACCTCATCCGGCGGTCCGGAGCGTCCCGGCGCCTTCCGGGTCTGACTAGACGGGAACCCCGAAGAGCGCCAGCCCGACGCCGACCACCCCGGCAATGAGCAGCCCGCTCACCACCCCACGCCGCACCACGAAAAGCCAGAGGACGGCACCGGCGAGCACCGGAATCTGCCACGCCTTCTGGAGCGAGAGGCCGAGCGGGATGGCCGACCCGGCGATGGCTCCGATGACGGCGGGACCTGCTCCGGTGAGGAAGGACCCGATCGCCCGGTTGGCCCGGATCTCATCGAAGCGCGGTCCGCCGGCGAGGACGAAGACGAACGACGGGGCGAAGGCGATCAGCGCCGCGAGCAGCCCGCCTCCGATCCCCGCCGCCGCGTACCCGACGACCGCCACCGTCTGGACCACCGGACCCGGGGTGATCTGGCCGAGAGCGACGGCGTTGAGGAACTGGGCCCCGGTCATCCAGTGGTATGTGCTCACCGCGTCGTGCTGCATCAGCGGGACGATGACGAACCCCCCGCCGTAGGAGAGGGCGCCGACCTTGAGCGCGACCCACGCCAGGGCGCCGAGCCCGCCGATGGCGACCACGTGCACGAGGACGGCGGGGATGAACGCTCCAGCCGAGCCCGATGTCCGGAGCGGCGTGGTGCGGCGGAAGCCGATCTCGAGGAGCCCGCAGGCGAGGAGCACCACCACCAGGTACGGGCCGATCGTGGCGGCGGCGACGCCTCCCACCAGGGCGTAGACGGCCCAACGGAAACGCTGGGCCCTCTGAGTGCCAATGCGCCTCCAGCTGGCAGGGGCCAGGCCCGAGGCGGCGTGCAGGGCGACGGCGGGCACCGCCGCCCCCGCACCGGCCGCCGCTCCGATCACCCAGTCGGGGGGGCGACGGGCGAGGAAGAGTGCGGAGAGGGCAAGGATGAGCACCAGCCCCGGGACGATGAAGCAGACCCCGCCCAGCACCCCGCCGGCCACCCCCCGGAGCCGCCAGGCGCAGAAGATGGCCAGCTGCGTCGAGGCGGGGCCGGGCAGGAGGTTGGTCGCGGCGATCCCGTCCTCGAACTCCTTGGCCTCGATCCACCCCCGCTCCTCGACGCACATGCGTCGGAGCAGCGCGATGTGGGTGGGCGGGCCCCCGAACCCGACGCACCCGAGCCGGGTCCACTCGCGGGCGATGGTGCGGAGCGGAACCAAGCTGCTCGCCATCGTCAGTTGCCCTCAGGCCGCAGCGAGCTGGGCGCGTCGGCGCCGGATGGAGGGACCCAGTGCCAGCTGACCGGCGGCCACGAGCACACCGCAGACAGCGCACCCGGACCAGAGCCAGGTGCCGCCGGCGTACTCGAGCGCCCACGCGCCGGCGAATGGGCCGATCAGAGCTCCCCCGCCCCAGGCGAGACCGAGCAGCCCCTGGTAGCGCCCCCGCATCTGAGGGTGGGCCAGGTCGGCCACCAGGGCGCTGGTCATGGTGAAGGTGGCGATCTCACCCAGGGTCCACACCACCACGGTGACCATGTACTCGGGGACCCCGGAGGCGAACTGGGTGAGGCCGAAGCCGAGACCCACCAGGAGCTGACCGACGGCGATGACCCGGGAGTGGTCGCGGCGGGTCAACCAGGAGACCGTCACGGGCTGGACCAGGACGATGACCACCCCGTTGACCGCGACGGTGAGGCCATAGGCGGTGGCGCTGAGCCCGGCCTGGCGCATGGCCAGGGGGAGCCCGCTGGTGGCCTGGTTGTAGACGGTGGCGTAGANNTATTGCCCGGAGCACGATCAGAGCGAAGGCCAGGCAGGTCAGCGCATCGGCCCAGAAGAGCCAGATGAAGCCACGCTGCGCCAGCACTCCGCCCAGGACCATGGCGATCGAGAAGCCGAGGTTGACCGCCCAGAAGATGAGGCCGTAGGCGCGGGGGCGCTCGCGCGGCGGCACCAGGTCGGCCACCATCGCCTGCGCGGCGGGGCGGTACAGGTCGACCAGGAGGCCGAACACCGCGGCGGCGACGAAGGTGAAGGCGAGGTTCCGCGAGTAGCCGAGGAGCAGCTCGCTCACAGCGGTGCCGAGCATCCCGCCCGCCAGGGTCCAGCGCCGGCCGTGACGGTCGGCGAGGAAGCCTCCGAGGGGCTGGGAGACCATCGAGCCCAGCCCGGCGACGCTCAGCACCCCGCCCGCGGTCGCCAGGCTGACATGCTCGCTCCCGGTCAGGAAGAGGACGAGGAAGGGGCGAACAAAGGTGGCGGTCCGGTTGACCAGGGTGCCGGTCCAGAGCACCCAGAACTGACGGGGCATGCCCCCGAGGCGCGATCGCACCACGCCGGTGCGCTGGGGGTCCGGCGTCGCGGCCTGGGTCGGTCCCGGCACATCCACCACCGGCGTAGTGTGCACGGCCTCGGGTGTCGACAACGTTTGCATGGAGCGGGCATGGCCGTGGGAGGCAGAGCAGAGGTGAATCCCGCGCCGATCGCCTCGCCTCGGTGGGTCCTGCTGCGGGCACGATGGGAGGCTGAATGATGGAGATTGACTTCGTTCTGGTCGACGTGTTCTCGGATCAGCCCTTCGGAGGCAACCAGCTCGCCGTGATCCCGCGGGCTGAGGGGCTGAGCGACGAGCTGATGCGCCACCTGGCCCGGGAGTTCAACTTCTCGGAGACCACCTTTGTCCTGCCGCCGGATGATCCCGCTCACACGTGCCGGGTCCGGATCTTCACGCCGGGGGAGGAGCTGCCCTTCGCCGGCCACCCCACCGTCGGCACCGCGGCCGTTCTCGCCAGTCTCGAACCGGACGGAGGCGCGACCTTCGGGAGATTCGTCTTCGAGGAGGGCATCGGCCCCGTCGCGGTCGACATCACCGGGGAGAGCATCCGGCTGCGCCTCTCGGAACCGCGCTGCGAGGTCGCGGCCGAGCCCCCACGGGTCGAGGCGGTCGCCGCCGCCCTCTCCCTCACGCTGGCCGACATCGCGGAGAGCTGGTACGGGGGCATCGGGCTGCGTTTCTGCTTCGTCCGTGTCAGCGACGCGGCCACCGTGGACCGCGCCGCCCTGGACAGGTCCGCGTGGGCCTCCGGCCTGGCCCGGGGATGGGCCGGCAACGTCTATCTGTTCGCCGGCGAACCCGGGGAGGGGGCACACCTCTACGCCCGCGGCTTCGCGCCGGCGGCCGGGGTCGAGGAGGACGCGGCCACGGGATCGGCGTGTGCCGGCCTGGTGGGCAGCCTCGCCCAGCGTTCAGCCGTCTCGGACGGAGACTGGGAGATCGAGATCGATCAGGGGTTCGCCATGGGGCGCCCCAGCCTGCTGCAAGCGACGGCGCGGAAGGAGGGGGGGCGGGTCATGGAGGTCACCGTCGGTGGCCGCGCCACGATCGTTGGCACGGGGGTGATCAAGCTCGCCGGCTCGTGAGGTGCCGCCCTCCGCGGCAGCGAGTTGCGGGCCGAACCGTGCCATGTGAGATCCGGCGGGGCACGGGGCGGGCTCCGATGGCACCGGCGAGGCACAAGGATCGCTTGACATGGTGCCAAAGTGGTGCCACCATGGCACCATGAACCTGAGGCTGTACGTCGAGGACATCCACCGGCAGCTGCTCACCGCCGCCGAGGCCGGCGGCGACGAAGCGCGGGCGCTGGCCGAGCGGCTGGTCGCGCCCCTGGACGCGGCGATCCGGCTCGCGCTCCAGGATGCCCTGTCGGCCGCGGCCGAGGAGATCACGTGTGAGCTGGCGCCGGGCTCGGTCGAGCTCCGCCTGCGTGGACGTGACCCCGAGTTCGTGGTCACGCCGGCCCCGGCCGACCGCCGCGGAGGCGATCTGCAGGGCGGCGAACGCGAGACCGCGACGGGCGCCAGGACGGCGGAGTCCGCTGATCCAGAGGGCGACGACGGCGCGATGTCCCGGATCAATCTGCGCATGTCCGACCATCTCAAGGCGCGCATCGAGCACGCCGCGGGTCGGGACGGTCTCTCGGTCAATGCCTGGCTCGTCCGCGCCGCCGCCGCCGGCGTGGAGCGGGGCGACGCTCCGCATCGAGATCAGGTCCTTCTTCCGCGGAGTGCCCAGCGCTACACGGGCTGGGTGCGTTAGCCCATCGGCCAGGAGACATCCTGGAGCCGGCCTCGGCGGCGGAAGCGCCGGCCGGGTCACTGAGGAAACTGCCATGCCCACCTTCGACACGCCCGAACCCATCTCCGTCAACGTGGAGATCCGGGGGTTGGGTGACATCCGGGTCGTCGCCGCTGACCGCGCCGACACGCAGGTTGAGGTGCGTCCCCATGACAGCACCAAGAAGCCCGACGTCAGCGGTGCCGCTCAGACCCGGGTGGAGTATCAGTCCGGCCGGCTGACGATCAAGGGCCCCCGTGCCTCGTGGCAGTACCTCCCGCTGGGAGGGGGTAGGGAGGGCATCGACGTCCGGATCGAGCTGCCCTCGGGATCGAGCCTGGAGGCCGGGGTGGGGATGGGCACCGTGCGCTGCAGCGGCCGTCTCGGCGAGTGTCGCGTCAGGAGCGGCATGGGTGAGATTCAGCTCGACCAGGCCGGGCCGGTGCGGCTCGGAACGGGCATGGGTGACATCACCGTGGGGGGAGCGGCCGGCGAGGCCACCCTGCGCACCGGCATGGGCACGATCCGGATCGACAGCGTCGCCGGCCCGGCCGAGATCAGGAACTCGAATGGGGACATCTGGATCGGCGAGGTGACGGGTGACCTGCTGACCCGCGCCTCCATGGGGAGCATCTCCGTCGACCGAGCGGAGGCGAGCGTGACCGCGAAGACGGCCTGTGGCTCCATCCGGCTCCTCGAGGTCGCCCGCGGGTCGGTCGTCGCGGACAGCGGCGCCGGGAAGCTGGAGGTGGGAGTTCGCGCCGGGGTCGCCGCCTGGCTCGACCTCGACGTGCGCCACGGCAGGGTCCAGAGCGAGCTGGACGTGGCTCAGATGCCGGCACCCGGCGAGGAGAGGGTCGAGATCCGAGCGCGCACCGCGTACGGCGACATCACCGTCCGCCGCGTCGAGCAGCCGGCGGGCCCACGCGGCACGGGAGGTGAGGCATGACCGCCACCACGACCGCTCGGGTCCAGGGGCCCGCGATCCACGTGCACGGCCTGGAGAAGTCGTACAAGAAGCTGGAGGTGCTGCGCGGGGTGGACTTCGACGTGGCGCGGGGCAGCATCTTCGCCCTGCTCGGCGCGAATGGGGCGGGCAAGACCACGGTCGTGAACATCCTGTCCACGCTGCTCAGGGCGGACGCGGGGACTGCCAGTGTCAACGGCTTCGATGTCGTCACGCAGGGTGCGGACGTGCGCGAGTCCATCAGCCTCACCGGACAGTTCGCGGCCGTCGACCTGATCCTCAGCGGGCGGGAGAACCTCGTGCTGGTCGCCCGCTTGCGCCACCTCGAGGACCCGGGCACGATCGCGGATGACCTGCTCGATCGCTTCTCGCTGACCGACGCGGCCACGCGCAGGGTGTCGACCTATTCGGGGGGCATGCGCCGCCGCCTCGACATCGCGATGAGCCTGATCGGGAACCCGGCGGTCATCTTCCTCGACGAGCCGACGGCCGGGCTCGACCCCCAGGGGCGCCTCGAGGTGTGGCAGGCCGTCAGGGATCTGGCTGGGCACGGCACCACGGTGCTGCTCACGACACAGTACCTGGACGAGGCCGAACAGCTCGCCGACCGGATCGCGATCCTCCACGACCATCGGATCATCGTCAGCGGCACCCTCACCGAGCTCAAGCAGCTGATCCCGCCCGCCAAGGTCGAATACGTCGAGAAACAGCCGACCCTCGAGGACGTCTTCCTCGCCATCGTCGGTGACCACGGCAAGCACGGCGACGCCGGCAACGACCGCAGCGTCGATGCGGATCAGTAGGGAACCGACATGAGCAGGCATTTCTTTGGCGACACCGCCGTCCTGCTGGGACGATCCCTGCGCCACATCACGCGCAGCCCGGACACCATCATCACCACCGCGCTGATGCCGATCGCCCTCCTGCTGCTGTTCGTCTACGTGCTCGGCGGCGCGATCAACTCAGGGTCGCATTCGTATGTGAGCTACCTGATGCCCGGCATCCTGCTCATCACGATCGCCTCGGGCATCTCGTACGTCGGATTCCGGCTCTTCCTGGATATGCAGAGCGGGATCTTCGAGCGCTTCCATTCCATGCCGATCGCCCGGTCGTCGGTGCTGTGGGCGCACGTGCTGACCTCGTTGGTCGCCAATCTGATCGCGCTCGTGGTCGTCGTGCTCGTCGCCCTCCTGATGGGCTTCCGCTCCGGGGCGGGAGTGCTGGCGTGGCTCGCGGTCGCCGGCATCCTGATCCTGTTCACCCTGGCGTTGACGTGGATCGCGGTGATCGCCGGTCTCTCCGCGAAGTCCGCGGACGGCGCGGGCGCGTTCGCCTACCCGATCCTCTTCCTGCCCTTCATCAGCTCGGCATTCGTGCCCACCCGCACCATGCCGGGCCCGGTGCGCGCCTTCGCCGACAATCAGCCGGTGACGTCCATCGTCAACACGATCCGCGACCTGTACACGCAGAGGCCGGTGGGTCCCGACATCTGGACCGCCCTCGCCTGGTGTGTCGGCATCCTCATCCTCGCGTACATCTTCGCCATGGTCGCGTACCGCCGCCGCCGGATCGCCTAGTGGAGCGTCGAGCGCGGGGTGGTGGCGCCGGGCGTGCGCGGCAGGCGTGCTGGGGATGGATCAGCGGTGGGGCCCCGAAACCATGCGCCGGAGGTGGGCTGTAGAGTGGGATCCATGAGGGCCGTTGTCCACGACCGATACGGGCCGCCGGACGTCCTCCGGCTCGAAGATGTCGAACCGCCCATTCCCGAGGCCGACGAGGTCCGGGTCAGGATCCACGCAACCACGGTGAGCCGGACCGACTGCGCGCTGCGAGAAGGATCGCCGTTCGTGGCCCGCCTCACCACTGGTGTCCGGCGCCCAAGGCGGAGGATTCTGGGCAGCGACCTGGCCGGAGAGGTCGATACGGTCGGCTCCAACGTGACCGAGTTCGAGGTCGGTGACCGGGTCTTCGGCATCAATCCGTGGAGGTTTGGTGCGCACGCCGAGCTCCTCTGCATGCGGGCCAGCGCAGCGCTGTCGCAGATGCCGTCCGGCATGCCGTTCGAGGAGGCCGCGGCGATCTGCGACGGGGCGATCCTGGCCCTGAATGCCTTGAGACCGGCGAATCTCCGCAAAGGACAGCGGATTCTCATCTACGGTGCGTCGGGATCAATCGGAACGGCGGGGGTGCAGCTGGCCAGGCATTTCGGTGCCGTCGTCAGCGCCGTGTGCAACCCCAAGAGCATCGAGCTGGTGAGGGCGCTCGGCGCCGACGAGGTCATCGACTACACACAGCAGGAGTTCACGGGGAATGGCCAGAGCTACGACGTCATCCTCGACGCCGTCGGCACGCTGAGATTCCGCGACTGTCGGGGCTCACTCAGGCGGGGTGGGGTCTACCTTGCCACCGACGGGTTCCGCAACCTGTTCCTCAGTCCCTGGACGGCGCTGATCGGCGCCCAGCGCGTGCGCTTCTCCATACCCCCTCGATTCACGAAGAGTGACGTGGTGCTCCTCAGGACGCTCATCGAGGCGGGGGAGTACCGGGCCGTCATCGATCGCCGCCACCCGCTGGAGCAGGTGGTCGCGGCCACCCGGTACGTCGAGACCAAGCAGAAGACGGGGAACGTCGTCCTGACCCTCGACCGTTGAGAGCCGGGTGCGACCGGCCCCCCCAGGGCGCGATGCGCCGTCGGCGCGGGATTACGAGAATTCCCGCAGCCCCCTCCACAGCTGGGGGAGCGGTGCCTTGAGAGTGCAGAGCGTTACCGGGCTGCCCTGCTCCAGGTTGACGACGTGATAGGGGACGGTGAGATGGGCCACCACCCTGGCGGAGGTGCATATCGAGGCGACGTCGGACGGCGCGTACCCGGCCATGAGCGCGTCGGTTGCGGAGAGATGCGCCGGCAGCCAGAGGTAGTCGCTCAGCTGCGGGCTGTAGCTGGCGGGGAGGAGGTCGGGATTGCCGAATACCTGGAGCGCCCCGACCACTCCGTAGTCGGACGAGACGATGACCGTCGTGTCCCGCTCGGACGCCGGCAGCGCTCCATAGATGGCCGTCATCTGCTGGGTGATCGACACCCAGCCGACCGTGGACGCGAGGTCGGTGTTGGCGGTGTCGAGGCCGGTCGCGTGGAGCTGGCTGGCGGGGGTTATGGGCAGGATGGTCCTGGCCAGAGCGACGAAACCGAGTAGGCTCGCGGCCCCGACCGCGAGCGCCAGGACGGAGCGAAGCCGCCGGCGCTCGACCCGCGAGAGAGCGAGGAGGCCGGCGGCCATCACGATGGGGATGGTGGGAGCCGGGTAGTAGGCCTTCCCGACGAAGAGGTACACGAGGATCGGGACCGCGCACGCGATGCCGATGGCGCGGAGCTCGCGCCGCCGGAGGAGCGAGATCAGGCCGGCGATCCAGAGGGGGGTGAGCAGGAAGAGGATGACCAGGAACAGGACCAGGAAACTGCCGATCCCTCCTCCCGATCGGATGTCGCCCTGGTGGTTGAGGATGTAGGTGAGGGTGGGGAGGCCGTTGGCAATCTGCCAGACCACGTTGGGCAGCCAGACGAGGAGCATGAGCGAAGCCCCGATCCAGGGGTATCGCGTCCGCAGCTCCTTCCTCAGCTCGGGGGTGAGGAGGACCGCGATGGCGATCCCGGCGATGAGCGGGAGGATCAGGTACTTGACCTCGAGGCCGACGCCGAGGGTCAGACCCAGCCAGATCCAGGTGCGGGGCTTGTGATCGATGACGATCGAGAGGAACCAGTAGAGGGAGAGCATCCACGTCACCTGGTCGAAGATCACGGTCTGGAAGAGCCAGGTGCCGACGATCAGCGGCGCAGTCACCGCGACGACGAGGCCGAGCGCCTGAAGCCTCAGGGAGCCGCCCAGCTTGCGCACGTACGCCCCGGAAAGGACGACGGTGACGCCGCTCAGCAGTCCGGGTAGGAGGCGAAGGGTCCAGGGGGTGACCCCCAGGAGCCCCGTCTCCAGTCGGGCGAGCAGGGGGACCACGGGTGGGAAGTCGACATACCCGAAGGCGGGATGCCGGCCACTCGCCAGGTAGTAGAGCTCGTCGATATGGAAGCCGAGGACGCCGTCGGTGGCGAGGTGGAGGGCGATGATCAGCGCGGCGGCGCTGCCGTAGAGCAGCAACGTCGGGCGAACGGGGCCACCCCGGGCGGATGCGCGGCTTGGGCTCTCCGGCACCTTGCCATTCTGAACCTGCGTTCGGAGAGGTGGGAGCAGGCCCCGCTCAGGACGCTGGACGGTGCACAGAGCGCGTCACCTCGCTCCGGCAGCTGTGCGATGCTGATGACAGGGCCCCGGATGGGGTGGTCGCCGGCCCTGACGGTGGGTGGCGATGGCGGGTTTGAGGAGGACGAGCGACATGGGCCGGATCGTGCACTTCGAGATCACAGCGGACGACGTCGCCCGGGCGCGGAAGTTCTACGAGATCTTCGACTGGGAGATCACCGATGCGGGCGTGCCGGGCACGGACTACTGGCTGGCCAAGACCGGCGAGGGCGGCATGGGCATCGACGGGGCGATCATGCCCCGGACCTACCACGCGCAGCCGAGCATCATCTGGGTCGGAGTCGGCGACCTGGACGCCACCATGGCGCGCGTCGTCGCCGCCGGCGGCAGCATCGTGGGGGAGAAGCAGACGGTGCCCGGTGTCGGGGACACCATCTACGCCAAGGACACCGAGGGCAACACCTTCGGCATCATCCAGCCGTTGCCCCGCGGCTGACGNNGCTTTGCAGGCGGGTTCGCGCGTCTGCAACGACCGATGCCCCAGCGTCGAGGACGAAGAGAAGGATGGCCGCGTCATCCAGGAGGCCGGCAGCCGCGGAGCCGTCGAACAGCTGGGAGAGGCCCCACGCGACGAACGCCATGACGGCCACGAGCCGCAGGAGGAGACGTCGCCAGGCGGGGGGGTGAGCGATGCTGATGGCCGCGATCGCGCCGGCGACGAGCAGCAATGGAGCCGCAGATACACCTGCGTGGTGTGCCCAATGCACGTTCGCGTTGACGCCATCGGTGACGACGAGCAGCAGACTTCCCGCGACCGAGAGCGTGCCCAGGCCGAACGCGACGGCGAGGCGCAGGCGCGGCGCGCCCGTGACCTGCGCCGGTGAGCGACCCCCCATGTGCCGGGAGTCTGGCACGAACGCCCTCTCCGGCCGCTGCTCCAGGACGATCAGGCGTTGAGGAAGGCGAGGACCGCGAGGACGCGCCGGTGATCGTCGGCACTGTCGGGGAGAGCGAGCTTGCCGAAGATGCTGGTGATGTGCTTCTCGACCCCTCCCTCGGTCATCTGGAGCGAGGTCGCGATGGCGGCGTTGGTCCGGCCCTCGGCGATGAGACCCAGCACCTGGCGCTCTCGCAGGGTCAGGGTATCGAGCGGCTGAGGACGGCCTCGCGCGATCAGCTGAGCCACCACCTCGGGGTCCAGCGCGGTGCCCCCCGCGGCGACGCGGCGCAGCGCATCCACGAACTCGCCGACGTCGGCCACGCGATCCTTGAGAAGGTACCCGGTGCCGCCACCGCCGCCTCGCAGCAGCTCCGCGGCATACGACTGCTCGACGTACTGGGAGAGGATCATCACCGCGGTTTGGGGGACACGGCTTCGCGCCTCGATCGAGGCTCTCAGACCCTCATCGCGGAACGTCGGAGGCATGCGCACGTCGACAACCGCGACGTCCGGGCGATGCTCCTCAACGGCGGTGACGAGGCTCGGGCCGTCGCCGACGGCGGCCACCACCTCGAACCCGCGGCCGTCGAGGAGACGGGTCAGGCCCTCGCGGAGGAGCGCGTTATCCTCCGCGATCACGACGCGCATGGGATCTCCGCGCGGACGACCGTCGGTCCGCCGGCCGGGCTGCTCACCTGGAACCAGCCGTCCAGCGCCGCGACTCGCCCGCCCAGCCCGCGCAACCCGCCCGAGGCAGCACCCAGGCATACAAGGGCAGCGGCCACGATGGCGACCGGGCCCCCGGTCAGGACGTGGGCGAGTGCGCGCCAGGAGCGACTGTCGGTGTAGGGACCACAGCCACTCGGCTGAGCGGCACTGACCTCGGGACTCAGCCGGCCGCCACCAGGACCACGCCGGCGACCACGAGCCAGAGGACGACCACCCCGATGACGACCCATCGGGCGATGAGGCGGCGGTCGTGACCCCGGCGCGAGCCACCACGGCGGAGATAGGCGCGACGAACCTGGAGACTGTCCGCGCCCGAAACGGGATAGGTCACGGTCTGACCCGCCTCAATGCGAGTGCGACCATCTGCGCCCGTTGCCGGTGAGGAGGCGGACGATCACCAGGAGGATCACGGCGCCGACGAAGGCGATGATGATCTCGGTGATGGTCGTGTGGCCGGGGATGCTGAAGTTGATGCTGAGCATCTGGGCGAGGAATCCGCCGGCGAGCGCGCCGATGATGCCCACCACGATGTCGGCGAGGACGCCCTTGCCGCGGCCGGTCACGACCTTGCTCGCGAGGAAGCCCGCCACCAGGCCGATGAAGGCCCAGAGCAGGATCGTTCCGGGGTCCAGGGTGAGTGTCACGGAACCGACCAGCATGGTTTCCGCCCTCCTACGGGTCAATCGATCCCGAGGTTCACGGCAGCCGCGGACCCGGGTGAGCCTCACTCTGGGCCGGGGACCGAAACAAGGGCAGCAACAGCGCCTCGCCCCGCCGGTGGCCTTCTCCGAACCGGCCCCGCCGGAGTGAACCGCGATGGCGCCCCTGACGTGATCAGGGTGAGACCCCACCCGGCGGGCATCAGAGGCCGGGCATCCGACCTGGAGGTGTGGCGCGATGAGCGCTCAGATGGGAGAGCCTGCGGTGCGGCGGGCGAGCGCCATGCACGCGTCGATGTGGACTCCGAGCTGGCCCCTGGCATCTCGCCTGGTGGGGGCGGCGGGCGTGGCGGCGTCGGGCGCGATCCACTTCCAGCTCTGGACCTCCGGCTACAGCGTCATCAGCGTGATCGGTCCCCTCTTCCTGCTCGACGCCATCGGCAGCTGGCTGGTGGCGCTCGCACTGATCGGCACCCGGTTCCGCGTGGTGGCGGCAGCCGCCATCCTCATCGAGCTGGGCGCCGTCGCAGGCCTGGCGCTGGCCAGCACCGCCGGCCTCTTCGGCTTCCAGGAGAGCGGAAGCGGGGTCGGTGGCCAGATCATGGCCGCATACGGCACCGAGTCTCTCGCCGTGGTCCTTCTCGCCGCGAGCCTCGTCCTGACCCGGGGAGGCCTCAGAAGAGAGTGAAGTGGTCGACGATGCCCGCCAGCGCCGGCGCCGCGAAGATGGTGTGGTGGGTGCGCCCGGGGATGATGCAGAGGCGGTTGTGAGTGCGCAGCGCGCCGTCCCAGCCCGCGTCCCGGAGGCCACCCCCGAGCAACGCGAAGAATTCGGCGGCATGCGATGGCGGGATGCTGTCGGCGTCTCCGTACACCAGCTGCACCGGCATCTCCAGCCCGCGCACCTCGTCGCTCCAGTCGTACGGCCTGCGCAGCAGCGCTCCGGTCCTGTCCATGAGGGTCGGGAAGGCCTCGGGGTCGGGCGCCACGGCAGCCCAGGCGCGATAGATCTCTGACTGTTTCATCTGGTCCAATTGGGCGCTGCCGATCTGGGACATCCCCTGCAGCACCTCGGGGAACCAGCCGTCCCGGCGGCACGGTATCGAGACCAGGGCCAATCGGCGAACGCGGTCGGGATGCTGAATGGCGGCCCGCAGGCAGGCGCTTGCGCCCAGGGAGTACCCGAGCAGGTCGACCCGATCGNNGTGCACCACGACGAGCGGGGTGCCGCCCTCGCCACGGCTCTCCCAGTACATCTGCACACCGTTGGCGCGCGCGTAACCCGTGCTGACGGGACCGGGCATTGTCTGCTCCTCGTCTCCGGCCGGCGTGGGCTGCCGCCCCCATGGCCCGATTCTACGATCCGGCATTTCTCCGGCACCGGTTCACGCCTCGTTCACACGCGGCGGGGATGCTGTGCTCATCGACCACTCCGTCACCGCAGTCAGGAGGACTGTCATGTACCGCCCGCTTCGTACCTTCTGGGGCCTCGCCGCCATCGGTGGAGCCATCGCCGTCGGGCTGACGACCCACAATGCCGGCTACATCGTCATCACCTTCTTCGGGGGGCTCATCGTGCCCCACGTCCTCGGCATCGCCGGTCCGGGGCGGCACCGTGGCCACGGCCCGTGCGGTCAGGGTGTCGGACTCGACGGCCCGGGCGGCCGCGCCTCCCGCATGCACGGTGTCTGGGATGACTGGCACCGCCAGTCCCACGCGGGGCAGCCCGCCACTCCGCCGGCCCCTCCCGCCTGAGGAGGGTGCCGGGCTCAGGAGGAGGTGCTGGGGATCAGGATCGGGTTGGGCGGCGCGGTGAAGGCGCCGACGCCGTTCCAGTTGGAGAGGCTGTACACGGCGGCGTCGGAGCCGGTGGTCGTCACCCGCAGCGGGTAGGCGGGGCCGGACGAGGCGATGTCGACGGTCGAGCCGTCTGTCGCTTTGAGGATCACGACGGGCTGGCCGTCGACGTTGCCGGTGCCGTCTGCGGTGACGGTCCCGGTGCTCGAGAGATCGGACGAGATGTCGAGGCGGGCGGACAGGGCGGAGAAGTCGTTGGCGACCTTGGAGCCGGCCGCTCCCTCGACCCACACGCCGTTGAGGGCCGCCGCCTGGACGCTGCTCTCGCCCGCGCTCGTGTAGTAGGCCGCCGGCGCGCTCACATAGACGTTGCCGGCCACCTGCATCACGTTGATGGTGACCCCTGCCACCACGAGCGTTCCCCTGTACTCCGCACCGGCCACTCGGAGGTCCAGGCTGGTGATGCTGTCAGGGAGGTCGCCGGTGGAAGTGACCTCATAGCCGCTCGCGTGCCTGGTGGCGGAGGTGGCGGCGGCGAGGATCTGCGACGGCGTCTCCGACGCGAGACTGGAGGTGCCGCAGCCGGCCAGGGCAGCCACGGCCACAGCCGCTCCCGCCCATCTCGCTCGTCCGGTCATGGACCTCCCTCCGAGCCGGCGCCTGACCCTCCGGGGTCGGCGACGCGCGGCGCTGCCAGTCTATCCGGGCCGCCCGGTGGGACCGGCCGGCGGCTCCAGCTCCTCCACCCCGGGCACCGTCGCCGAGTCCATCCACTCGCGCAGTGCCAGGGTCGCCTGCACGTCCCCGCGGTTGTAGTCGAGGAGCCACTGCTGCGCCCGCGCGTCCCCGGCCGCCGCCGCGTCGTACCGCACCATCGAGTCCGCGCCCCCGGGATCGTCGACCTCCCAGTGGAACCCCACCAGCGGCGCCACCGCCTTGAGCCCGCTGCCGGCGCCGGTGATGAGCTGGGCGTCCCAGACCCGCAGCAGGTCCACCCATTCGCCGGATGTGATGAAGTCCGCGATCTCGCCGGCCAACCCGGCGGAGAGCCCCAGGCGCCGGAGGTACTGGTTCTCGGCGCCGGCGTTATAGCAGTAGGCGCGGAAGGAGAGGCCCTGCCCTCGGGCCCGGGCACGCGTCGCCATGAGCCACCGCCAGAAGGAGAGCGAGTTCGCCGCCTCACCTTCCGGTGTGAGCTGCTCCCAGGTCACGAAGGGGATGTACTCGGAGCGCGGCGGTCTGCCCTGGATGCGCTCGGTGAGGAGGTTGCCCCAGAGGTAGACGCCCACCTCCGAGCTCTCCATGTCGACGTCGACCTCGATGTCCGCGCGCGGCACCGCCACCGCGGACACCCCCCGGCGCCGGTAGACGGGCCGGCCGCTGAGCGCCGCCCGGGCCTGGTCGATCTGCTCCGGCAGGGATGCCAGGTTTGAGCCCGAGTACGCGGCGGTCGCCTCGTCCAGCGCCAGGAGATCCCCCACCGTCGCGATGTCCATCTGCTGGAGCCGCTCGAGGTCCTGGGACCGCCTCCAGGCGTCCGCGAGATCCAGCAGTGGTGCAGCGGGCGGCCGCCCGGCCGCCACGGCTCGCAGGCCGGCCAGGTCCACGCCGGTGGCCACGGCGCACGCCGTCCGCCAGCCGAGGCCGGCCAGCGCGGCCCGGTCCGTGACCCCGTGGTCCCGGTGGACCTTCCACTGGGTCCAGCCGATTCGGGGGAGCAGGCTGACGTCGCCCGCCCCCGCCTCCAGCACGGAGCGGCAGTGGGCATCCCACGGACAGCTCGGGCACTCCCCGCAGCGGACCGGCACGACCAGGGGGCGCACCGCCGGATCCACCCGGTGGCGGGCGGCCACGGCCAGGATGTCGAGCCGGAAGTCGAACTCGAAGTCGTACCGCTCCATGGCCGTCCGGAGCTTGGTCTTGCCGGTCGAGGAGGGGGTCCGCCAGGCGGGCCTGTCGAGGTCGTACCAGACCACCCGCCGCTCCGTCCCGATGATCCCCCCGTAGCGGGGACCCTCGGCCGCCAGTCCGGCCGCCTCCAGCATCCGCTGGTAGTGGGCGAGCTGGAGCACGTCGTCCTCGCGATGCCTGGCCGCGAGGTCGGGGTCGCGGACGGCCGCCTCCAGGGTCAGCGCGTCGAGCCCGACGCAGAGGCCCTCGAGCTCCGTGGCCCGCCCCTCCGAGAGCTCCAGCGCCTGATGCCCCTTGATGTCGATGGCCCGATAGCCGCCTCCGGTAGCGCTGACCAGCAGGTCCGGCGTCCCCACCCGCCGTCCGGTCGCGTCTTCCGGCAGCCGGGCGGAGACGATGGGGGAGGCCCGAGCCGCCAGCGCGGTCTCGGTCTGCGCCGCTCGCATGGCGCCCGCCGCCTCCTCGACGGCCACCGCCCCCGGGTGCAGCCGGAGGATCTCGGCGACGATGTCGGCCTGGAAGGCGACGCCGCGAGCGATGAGGCGTTCGGCGAACGGGTCGGGCGGCGCCGCCTCGCTGGGCAGCAGGGCGTCGTTCTGGGCTCGCACGGGACAGCGCCTGGCGAGGTACGCCCCCTGGGACGGCACCGCGCTGACGTCATGGCGGGTGGTCATCAGGATTCCGACCAGGGGCCGGCCCCCGCGATGTCCCCGTCGATGACCGATGCCAGCCGGTTGCCCACCGACGTCTCGTCCAGCTCCACGCCCAGCTCCCGGTTCCGGTCCAGCGAGGTCGACGAGAAGTTCTCGGAGCCGAGGAACCAGCGGATCGAGCCGGTTCCCGGGTCGGCGACCATGGCCTTGGCGTGAATGTACAGGGCCCCGTCGGGGGGATAGGTGTAGAGCCTCACCCCGGCTTGGGTGAGGGCGGAGAACTCGCTGCTCCACGACGACGAATCGGTCATGCAGACCTGCACGTCGACGCCGCGCTGCGCCGCCGCCTCCAGCGCGGCCACGATCTCCTGGTCGGACATCTCCTCGTTCTCGACGAGCAGCTCCTTCTTGGCGCCCTGGATCAGCGTCACCAGGGAGGCCGCCGAACCCGGGCTCCAGACCAGGTCGTCTCCCGGCGAGGCCTGGACCGCCGCGTTCGAGTAGTCGGCGTCGAAGACCGTCTCGATCGCCGCCACGTCGCGTGCGTCGCCGTCGGCGAGGATGAAGTCCCGGGTGGACGCGTAGTACTGCGAGGCCATGTTGCCGGTCATGACGAGGGCCTCATCGGAGTCGACGATCAGGGTCTTCTGGTGGGTGATGTCGACCTGGGTCGACGACCAGTGAACGTCGACACCGTGTGCGGCGAGCGTCGCGTACGCGCTCCCATTCTGGCTCTTGGCGTAGGCCTGGTCCAGGATCACACGCACGGCGACGCCACGGTCCTTGGCCTGGATCAGGTCGTTGACGGCGGTGGTGTCCTCCAGCTCGTACATCACCAGGTCGAGGGAGTGGTGGGCGCCCGTGATCGCCTGGTAGACGGCGCCCATCCCCTGGTCGGGCTCGACCATCAGAGCGTCATCGCTCCCGCCGGTGGCCGTCGCCGGGAACGCGGTCGGCGTCACGGTTGTCGGCTCGCCGGTCGGTGTTGTCCTGCCGGTTGCGGGTGCCGTGGGCCGGGGGCTCGGTGAGAGGCCAGGCGCTGCGGCCGCGCAGCCGCTCACGGCCACCAGGGTCAGCCAGAGGAGGATCGCCCCACCGCGTCTCCGGCCACTCCGCACCGCGCCGTCTCCTCCGGTGGACGCCGTCGCCACGATCCGACGCTTGGCGGGACGGCGGCCATCACCGCGAGTGCAGTATGCGGGGTTCTGGCCGTGCTTGCGCCGATGGATCCGCGTGATCCGACCTGGCGCGCTCCGAGCTGACCCGAGGGGGCGGAAACCCCTGCCGGACGAGCCGCTGGGTCGCTGGTGCGTCGATCCCCACGCGCGGTGACAAGATTGGCACGAACCGTCTGATAGCGAGGCGGGCGCTGAGATCAGTGGAAGCCGGCTCTCATTCGGGGAAAACCGGCTTCCGTGTTCGGCAGAAGGCCAACCGCGTACTCGACGGAAGGCCGTCTTCGCATGCGACAGAAAGCCATTTCCGTCCTGGCATAAAGACGTTTTCGTATTCGGCACCAAGCCGTTTCGTATTCGAGGATGTGACGAGGGTTGCACCGTTGGGCGGCGGCATGGTAGGGTGCCATCGTCGCGGATCGTCCAGGTCCACAAGCGAGCGACGGTGAGAGCCAGATCTCTCACCGGTCCGCGGCCCACCGTCCCATAAACGCGGTGGAACTGAAGCCCAGGTGCATCGTCGCCTGCCCTTGACCGAGCGATTGAGCCGGGTGTGGCACGAGACACCGACAGCGGAGATAGCACTTGATGCGTCGTCTTGTTACTCGTGGTCGCTTGCGCGCGTGCGGCGTGGCCCTGGCGGGCATCGCTCTGATGGGTCTCATCGTGCTCACGGCGCTGCAGCCGGTGGCGCAGAGTGGCCGGCTCCGCGTCGACTCCTTCGCCCTGGCGCGCGACCTGGGATCGGCGTCCGCCGCGGTGGCGTCGCCCTCTTCATCGGGGACAAACGCGGCGTCGGCGTCGTCCTCGACCGCCGCATCGACTCCCGGCGCGACGGCCCCGTCGACATTCGCGGCGGCCCCGACGGTCCCCACTCCGCTCCCCGTCCTGATCGTGCGCATCCCACCGACCGCGCCTCCGACCCCGAAGCCGGCTCCGGTGGTGCGGGTCTCCGCACCCGCTCCGGCGCCCACGGGCACGAGCTCGTCCGGCGGTGACGTCGAGGCGATCATCACCGCGGCTGCGCAGGCGGCTGGAGTCGCCCCGAGCTGGCTGATCTCGACCGCCGCGTGCGAGTCCGGGCTCAACCCCAACGCGTACAACGGTGCGGGACCGTATGAGGGGCTCTTCCAGTTCCTCCCCTCGACCTTCCGTGCCCACGGGGGCACGAACATCTGGGACCCGGCCCAGCAGGCCCAGATCGCCGCCACGATGTTCGCGAGCGGCGAATCGGGAGAGTGGCCCGTCTGCTCGCGCTAGCACGGGGCTCCGCACCCTGCTCCCCTCAGCCGAGGTTTCGGATCCTCCCCGGAGGGGTACCACCTGTAAGGTGAGCGCGACAAGCGGCGTTGGCCGCGAGTTGGACGTCTGCACGAGCATCCNNTGTTGAACCTGGCCGGCGTGTCGGTCGTCCCCGGTGAGCTGACCCGCCGCGCCACTGGCCTCATCAGCGGTGACCCCGCCGGTGCGCGGGTGATGCCGGGTGATCGGGCCGTCCCGATCGCCGACTGGGTATCGGCCCTCTTCGAGGTCCAGGACGCGCTGATGCTCCCGGCGCAGACTTTCAGCGCCCGCTGACCAGGCGCCGCTCTACGCCCCCACGGCGGCGCCGATCAGCCTTCCCAGGCCAAAGGTGACCCCCGCCGCCAGCATTCCGAAGAGGAGCTGGCGGCCGCCCGAGAAGAGGACGCTCCGCCCGGTCAGGAGGGTGATCAGCGAGCCGACGAGGAAGAGCCCGAGAGCCGCGCAGCCGACGGCCAGCCCGACCGCCGGCAACCCGGTCGCGAAGAAGAACGGGATGAGCGGAAGGATGGCGCCGATCGAGAAGAGGAGGAAGGAGGCGCCCGCCGCGCTGTTGGGCGACCCTCCCAGCTGGGAGGGGTCCAGCCCCAGCTCCTCGCGCACCATGGTGTCCAGGGCGTTCTTGGTGTCGGCCATGAGCCGTCCCGCCACCTCCTCGGCCTCCGCCACCGAGAGCCCCTTGGCCTCGTAGATCAGGGTCAGCTCCTCGCGCTCCTCGTCGGGGACGGAGCGGAGCTCGGCGGCCTCGGTCTTGACCTGGCGCTCGTAGAGCTCCCGGGTGCTCTGCACCGACACCCATTCCCCGATGGCCATCGAGCACGCCCCGGCCAGCAGCCCGGTGATCCCCGCGATCAGGATCGCCTTGGGGGGCAGGCCCGAGCCCGCGACCCCCATCACCAGGGCGAGGTTGGAGGTCAGGCCGTCATTGGCCCCGAGCACGGCCGCCCGCAGCGCGTTGCCACCCGGGGCACGATGGCGCCCCTCCAGCTTGCCGAGCGTCTCCCCGGCCACCCCGGCCGGCGACCCCCCCGTGATGTAGCGGAGCACCCGAGCGTGCGAACGCTCGTCGTCGGGCATCCCGGTGCCCTCGGTCTCGGGCTGGTCGTCGTAGCTCTCCTGGTCGGCCCGCTCCAGGGTGGCGACGGTCGGGAGGACGAGCTGTGCCCCGAACCGGTGGGCCAGCAGGCGCATGGCACGCGCCCGCCACGAGGGCCGCCGTGGGCCGGGGTCGCGGCCCAATGCCCGCAATTGATCCTCCCAGAAGCCAAGGTGGCGCTCCTCGACCTCGGCGAGACGGATGTAGACGGAGGCGAGACGGGCGTCGGACTCGGCCTTGGCCATGGCCCGGTACACGACCGCCGAGTCGAACTCGCCCTGGCGGTTGGCCCGGTACCTCGCCTCGTCCGTCAGCTTCCGTGCCATCACCCGTCTCCTTGCCGACCCTTCCGTTCCTCGCGCGCTCTCTTGCCTCGGCGCCCGCGCCCCCGACCATGATCCCGCACGGCGGGTCGGGGCCGGGACCCTGGTCGCCGCGCCGGACGGGCGGTGGGGGCGAGGCCGGCCGCCCCAGGGCCTCCCGCGGCGCCGCCATTCTGCGGTGACACATGCGCGGACACGAAAGCCGGAGGCTCGCCGATTGGGGCACAATACCCCGCGCTCGTGCCTCGTCGCGTCGAAGGCATCAATCTGGTCTATTCATGCGGTTATGCCATGTCCCTCTTGAAGAACCGAAGCGCCGTCCTCCTCGCCGGGGTGCTCCTGATGGTCGCCGCCTGCGGCGGGGCGTCCCACGCCGCCAAGACCCCGACGCCCAGCCCCTCGCCCTCCGTCAGCGTGGCGGCGACCCCGACGCCAACGCCGGCCCCGGCGGCACTCAGCCAGCCGCTTCTGATCCAGGTCGAGAATCTCTACCAGGCGCGGCCCCAGTCGGGATTGAGCAGTGCCGATGTCGTCTACGAGTACCAGACCGAGGGTGGCATCAGCCGCTTCACGGGCATCTGGTTCACCAAGCCTCCGAGCGCCGCCATGGTCGGCCCGGTGCGGAGCGCACGCCTGATCAGCCTGCGGCTGCTCCAGATCTACGGCGGCGCACTCATCTACTCGGGTGCCAGCAACTACGTGCTGGCACAGGCCAGCGCGGCCAGCGGCAAGCACTACGACGACCCGCAGCCGCCGCTCTTCCGCACCTCCACGCCGCCCCCGGCAGCGAGGTACGGCGCCCCCCACAACCTCTACACGAACGGATCGGATCTGGCCACCTTTGACCAGAGCATCAATCTCAGCACCGTCAGCTACCAGCTCTGGACGCGCACCCCGATCGCTCAGCTCCCCTCCGGCGGCACCGCGGTGAGCAGCTTCAGGGTGCCGATCTCGGCCGAGGAGACGCCGGTCTTCACCTACCAGCCCACCACGGGCGAGTACCAGCGGAGCGAGCCGGCGACCCCCGAATACCCGGCGACGGGCGTTCTCAACGATGCCAACACCAGCGCCCCCTGGGACACGCCCAACATCGTGATCCTGCAGGCCCCGACCATCGGGGTCGCCGCCGACAACGAGAACCCGAGCGGTGGTTACACGGAGGGCCTCGACTTCGGGATCGGGCCGAGCGCCAGCGGGAGCGGTCAGCTCGCGGTGGGCGGTCAGCTCTACAGCATCAATTGGACCCAGGCGGCCACCGGCCCACCCCAGCTGACCCTGGCCGATGGACAGCCCGCACCGATCGCTCCGGGCCAGGTGGTGTTCGAGGTGGTGAACACGGGAGCCACGGTCAGCTAGGCGACGCCGGCCGCGTGGCCGATGGCGCGGGCGGGGCGCGACGCCCTGCGGGTCAGACCTCGGTCGACCCGCAGGGCGTGTTGCCTCCCGCCTTCCCGTCAGCCGGCGGCGTGGCCTCCGCGCCGCCTGCCGCGCAGGGCTCGAATCACGGGTAGATGCCGCGTGCCGAGGTGGCCTCGGCGACCCGCTGCACCGCGATGGTGTACGCGCCCAGCCGGAGCGGCACGCCGAGGTGCTGGGACGCCTCCCAGGCGGTCTCGAAGGACGCGGTCATGATGTGCTCCAGCCGCTCGTTGATCTCCTTCTCCTCCCAGAAGAAGGACTGCAGGTCCTGCACCCATTCGAAGTAGGAGACGGTGACCCCGCCCGCGTTGGCGATGATGTCCGGGACGACGGTCACGCCCTTCCGGACCAGGATCTCGTCGGCCTCGGGGCTGACCGGGCCGTTGGCGGCCTCCAGGATGAGCGACGCCTGGACCGTTCCCGCGTTGCCGCCGGTGATCTGGTTCTCCAGGGCGGCGGGGACCAGGACGTCGACCGGAGCCGCGAGCAGCTCGGCATTGGTGATCGCCCGCGTCCCCGGGTACCCGGCCACCGAGCCGGTGCGCTGCTTGTGCTCGAGGACGTCCAGGACGTGCAGGGGCTTGTCGCTCCAGATGGCGCCCCCGGTGTCCGAGACGGCGTGGATCTTGAAGCCGTCGGCCTCCATCAGCCGGGCCGCGATGTTCCCGGCGTTGCCGAACCCCTGGACCGCCACCGTCGACTGGTGGGGGTCCCGTCCGAGGCGGGCACACACGCGCAGGGCGACCACTGCCACCCCGCGCCCCGTGGCCTCGTTGCGTCCCTGGCTGCCCCCGACGGCGATCGGCTTGCCGGTCACGGCCGCCGGGATGGAGTGCCCGGCGCTCATCGACATCGTGTCCATGATCCAGGCCATCACCTGGGGGGTGGTGTTGACGTCGGGGGCGGGGATGTCGCGGTCCGGCCCGATCAGCACGGAGATCTCGGCGGCGTAGCGGCGGGTGAGCCGCTCCAGCTCGCCCATGCTCAGCTTCTTGGGGTCGACGACCACGCCGCCCTTGGCCCCGCCGAAGGGGATGCCGGCCGCGGCGCACTTCCAGGTCATCCACATGGCCAGCGCCTTGACCTCGCTCAGGGTCACCCCCGGGTGGTACCGGATCCCTCCCTTGGCCGGCCCCCGCGCGAGGTTGTGCTGGACGCGGTACCCCTCGAACATCCGGATCGATCCGTCGTCCATCTTCACCGGGAAGGCGACGATCAGCTGGCGCTGGGCCTCCCGCAGGAAGGCGCGGACCCCCGGCTTGAGGCCGAGAAGATCCGCCGCCGCGTCGAACTGCCGCTGCGCATTGAGCCAGGGGTCCTCGACCGCCTCTGCCGCCACCGCAAGAACTGACTGGACCACGTTGTTCACCTCCTGTGATGACCGCGGGGCATCGGCCTGGGACGTGAGGTGCGGGCAGCGTGCTCCGCGGCGTGCCGGTCCCCATGGTGGCACCTCGCAGGCGGGACCGCCACCCCATTCGGCGACCTGACACCGTTCACCACCACCCGTTCACGCGGGTCACCGGCGCCGCGCTGCGCCGGCCCGGCACCGGGACACTCAGCGCTTCGCAAGATCGTTCCCAGGGGTCTCTCCGGAGCCACGCCTATACTCCGGCCCGGGTTGGGGATCTGACATCAGCCTGGACCACAGGAGCACACGTTGTACTTCCGCTATCTCGGACGCGAACTCCGGCGTCGCGCGCGCTCGGCCGCCCTNNGCCATCGGCCTCGCCCTCGGGGTGGGCCTCGTCATCACCGTCACCTCGTACGCCTCCGGGGTCAAGGCAGCCCAGGGTCAGGTGCTCTCCTCTCTCTATGGCGTGGGCACCGACCTCACCGTCACCAAGCCGGCCACCGCCGGCACGGGGGGCGGGTTCCGCTTCAGCGGCACCCCGTCGAGCAGCGCCCAGGCGGGACAGAGCTTCGCTCAGGACCACCTGACCTCGGCCGCCGGCCTGACCACCATCTCCGACAGCGACGCGACCTCGATCGCCAAGCTCAAGGGTGTCGCCGGGGCCACCGGTGCGCTGGTGCTCAACTCCGTTCACATCACCGGGACCTTCCCCGGCGGGTTCGGCCAGGGGGCCGGAGCCGGCGCGACGGCAACCCCGACGCCGACCCCGACGCCCACCCCCACGCCGAGCGCCTCGGCCAGCCCCAGCGCCTCTGGCAGCGGCTTCGGGATCTCCACCTTCAGCGTTGACGGCATCGACCCCACCGAGCCGGGGCTGGGGCTGCTGAGCGGGCCCAACATCGCCTCGGGGGCGTCGGTCGTCGGCGAGTGGTTCACCGACGTTCAGTCGAGCAACGCCTCGGACCAGACCCTCGCCCTGNNGGGGCCGACATCTACATCTCCCTGGGCGAGGCCCAGTCGCTGACCGGTGACACCGGTGACGTCAACACCGTCTACGTCACCGCCAACACATCCAATGACATCTCGACGGTGCAGACCGAGATCCAGAAGGCGCTCCCGTCGGTCACCGTGACGAGCGCCTCGGACGAGGCCAGCAACATCTCGGGTTCGCTCAGCACCGCTTCCAACCTGGCCAACTCGCTCGGGCTCGGGCTCTCCATCGCGGTCCTGCTGGCCGCCTTCGTGCTGGCCGTCCTGCTCACCATCGCCTCGGTCACCCGCCGGGTGCGGGAGTTCGGGACCCTGAAGGCGATCGGCTGGCACAGCCGCCGGATCGTCGGCCAGGTCATGGGTGAGACGCTGGTGCAGGGCATCGTCGGAGGCGCGGTCGGGATCGGGCTCGGCGTGGCCGGAGCCTTCCTGGTCACCAAGATCTCGGGGCCGCTCACCGCCACGGTCGGGGCGACCGGGCTGGGCAGCGCGGCCCCCGCGGGCTTCGGTGGGGGCGGCGGTTTCGGCGGAGGCGGAGGCGGAGGCTTCTTCGGAGGAGCTTCCCCGGGCGCGTTCTCCAGCGCTCCAGCCGGGTTCGCCCGCACCTTCGCCGCGAGCAACCACAGCGTGACCCTGCACATGACCGCACCGCTCAGTCTCGCGGTGATCGGCGTGGCAGTCGGCCTGGCCATCGTGGGAGCGATCATCGCCGGCGCCATCGGTGGCTGGCGAGCCGCCCGCCTGCAGCCGGCCGAAGCCCTGCGGCGGGTGGAGTAGCCCCGATGATCGCGTTTGTCCCAAATCAAAATGCCCCGTCGTCGGAGACCCAGCATGTATGAACTCAAGAAGCTCTCCCGGGTCTACCCCAAGGGGCGCGGCAAGGTCGCAGCCCTGAGCGGCGTGGATCTCGAGATCCCGGACGGCGAGTTCATCACCGTCCAGGGACTCACCGGGCACGGCAAGACCACCTTCCTGCTCATGCTCGGGGCCCTGGACAAGCCGACCTCCGGGAAGATCATCTTCGACGGCAAGGACCTGGGGGCGATGCCCGAGTCCCAGCTCGTCGACGTGCGCGCGCAGAACTTCGGCTTCATCTTCCAGAACTACAATCTGCTGCCCACGCTGACCGCCGAGGAGAACGTCGAGGCGGCGCTGGTGCCGCTCGGCATCCCGACGGCGGAGCGGCGAGCCCGCTCGGTCGCGGCTCTCACCGAGGTGGGGCTGGGCGATCGTGCCGGCCACTTCCCATCGGAGATGTCGGGTGGTGAGCAGCAGCGGGTGGCGATCGCGCGGGCTCTGGTCAAGGAGCCGAAGGTGATCCTCGCCGACGAGCCGACCGGGAACCTCGACGAGGTGACCAGCCTGGAGATCGTCGCCCTGATGGAGAAGCTCTGGAAGGAGCGCGGCATGACCCTGGTGCTGGTCACCCACGACACCAAGGTGGCCCGCCGTGCCCCCCGGACCGCGGTCATCACCAAGGGCAAGCTCACGATGCGCGACAACCGCGCGCCCAACGTCGTCGCGCAGGGCGCGCCCAGGCCGAAGGGGTCGCCGAAACCCGCCTGACGCCGGCGCCGCCAGCTCGCGGTGCCGGGTTGCGGGCAGTCGGCCGGCCGGACCGGCACGCCAGATCCGGCTGACAGATCCTCGGCTTCCTGCACAATCGGCCCCAGGGTCCCGCACCGCTCACGCTGGAGGCCGCCTCGTGGAGCTCGACGTCGACATCGCCCGGGCGCTGAGCCACCTGCGAGCCGCTGATCCCGAGCTGGGGCGGCTCATCGATCGCGCCGGCCCGTTCGGGCTGACCCTGCCGGATGAACCGAGCAGCTTCGCCGCCCTCGCCGAGGCGATCGTCTACCAGCAGCTCGCGCCCAGGGCGGCGGCGACCATCTTCGGGCGATTCTGCGCCCTCTTCCCCGGTGCGCCGAGCTGCCCCACCCCGGACCAGGTTCTCGCCGCATCCGAGGAGACGCTCCGCGGTGCCGGGCTCTCGGGCTCGAAGCAACGCGCCCTGCACGACCTGGCCCGGCGATCGGTCAACGGCGAGCTGCCGACCCTCGAGGCGGCACGGGCGATGGAGGACGAGGCGATCATCGAGAGGCTGATCCAGGTGCGCGGCATCGGGCGCTGGACCGCCGAGATGTTTCTGATCTTCACCCTCGGACGCCCTGATGTCCTGCCCACGGGCGACTACGGTCTCCGTCGCGGCTTCCAGGTCGCCTTCCAGACCGGGGCCATGCCCGGCCCCGACGAGGTGGCGCGGCGCGGGGAGCGATGGGCGCCGTACCGCACCCTGGCCAGCTGGTACCTCTGGCGTGCCCTGGAGGTGGACCCGTGAGATTGCCAACGGCGTTCGCCCTCCTGGACCCTGCCCCATGACACTGTCGCCGCCGTCGGCCGTCTCGATCCGGGCCGTGCTCCTCGACGTCGACGGCACGCTGGTCGCCGGCGGCCAGCCCATCCCGGGCGCGGCCTCGACCCTCAGCTGGCTCCGCCGGCGTGGCATCGGGGTCCGGCTTCTCACCAACATCGACTCCCGGACCCCCGAGACGGTCTGCCGCGAGCTGGAGGCCGCCGGTATCGAGGTCCCGGTCGAGGACGTCTTCACGCCGGTGGTCGCCGCCCTGCGCTTCCTCGGGCAGCACCCGGCTGAGCGCTGCCATCTGCTGCTCAGCGCGGAGCTGGCCGCGCGTTTCGCCGCTCACGATGCCGGGACCGGTCGAGCCGACTACGTGCTGGTGGGGGACTGCCGCGAGGTCGGCGGATACGCGCAGCTCGACGCCGCCTTCCGCCGGCTGATGGAGGGGGCCCGGCTGCTCGCCCTCCAGCGCGGCCGCTGGTGGCAGGCGGCCGACGGCCCCTCCCTCGACACCGGAGCGTTCGTCGCCCTCCTCGAACACGCGTCGGGACAGACGGCCCGGAGCTTTGGCAAGCCGTCGGCCGGCTTCTTCGAGATGGCCCTGGCCGACCTGGGCTGCGCCCCGGCGGAGGCGCTGGTGGTGGGCGACGACCCCGATGCCGACGCCGCCGGGGCGCGCACGGTCGGCGCCCCCTGCGTCCTGGTGCGCACTGGCAAGCTCGGATCTCGCGGCGGGGCGCTGGGGGAGGGGCATCCGGGAGTGGCCGCCGTGATCGATTCGATCGCCGATCTCCCCTCGGTGCTCTCAGCCGATCTCGGCACTCCGCACCTGTAGCCCCCTGCCACCCCGGTCAGGCGTGGCCTCTGGTATTCCTCGCCTGCAGCCGAACCATTTGCCGTAGAGAACGCTTCGTTGGTATACTCCCACCCCATGCGGAACGGAGTGTCCCCGCCCATCTTCTTCTCCCGCTGGGGGCAGATGGACTTCGTCCGCCAGGTCGCCTGCGCCTGTATGTAGGCCGCCCGCCGCGGCCGGCCAGAGCGTCAGCGCGGATCGCTCCACCCGCCAGAGGCGATCCACTGGTGACCGCTCGGCTCCCCGCTCGCAGACCAGACGCCGATCCTGCCCACCGCCGGCCCATCTGACCGGAACCGGAGACCGACCCGACGTGAACCCCGCACCTGAAACCACCGCCCGGCCGCTGGTTGCGGCCCAGCCGGCCGCCCAATCACCGGTCGGTCAGCCATGACCTCCGCCGTGCGCATCCCTGTCGACGACCTGGAGACGGCTGCCCGCGACCTCGAGGGCGCCGGCGCCGAGGCGGTCCTCGCCTGGACGTTCGAGCGGTTCCCGCGAGTCGCGGTCGTGGCCAGCTTCCAGGCCGAGTCGGTGGTCCTCATCGACATGGCGAGCCGGCTGCGTCCGGGCGTCGACGTCATCACCCTCGACACCGGCCGCCTCCCCCAGGGAGACCCACGATCTCATCGACACGGTGCGGAACCGATTCGCGGTGACCCTGAAGGTGGTGAGCCCCGATCCCACGGAGCTTGCGGAGATGTCCCGGGCGCACGGCGTCAACCTCTTCTATCTCTCCCCCGAGCTGCGGCTGACCTGCTGCGACGTTCGCAAGGCGCGGCCGCTCGCCCGCGCGCTGGTGGGCTACGACGCCTGGGTGACCGGGCTGCGCCGCGAGCAGTCGGCGAACCGCCGGGCGACCCCGGTCGTCTCCCGCGATGAGGGGCGTGGGGGCATCGCCAAGGTGGCGCCGCTGGTGGGCTGGAGCCGCGAAGAGGTCTGGGCCCGGGTGCGTGCGCGCGACCTGCCCAGCCACGCCCTCTACGCGAGCGGCTACACGTCCATCGGTTGCGCGCCCTGCACCCGGGCCCCCCGGCCCGGTGAGAAAGAGCGCGCCGGCCGCTGGTGGTGGGAGGGCGACTCGGCCAAGGAGTGCGGCCTGCACCCGGTCGTGACGGGGCCCGGATCCGCCGCGGATGTCNNATGAGCCGAGGGCTGGTGATCTGGCTGACCGGCCTGTCCGGTGCCGGGAAGTCGACGATCGCGACGCGGCTGGAACAGGAGCTGAGGCTGCTGGGGCGCAACGTCACCGTCCTGGACGGTGACGAGGTGCGCACGCATCTCTCCAAGGGACTGGGATTCTCCAAGGAGGACCGGGACACCAACATCCGGCGGATCGGCTATGTGGCCGGGTTGGTGGCGGCTCATGGGGGGGTGGCGATCACGGCGGCGATCTCGCCGTACCGAGAGATCCGGGACGAGGTGAGGGCGGCGACGCCGGGATTCGTGGAGGTGTACGTGCGCTGCACCATCGAGGAACTGGTGCGGCGCGACATCAAGGGGCTGTACGAGAAGGCGCTGCGGGGCGAGATCGCCAACTTCACCGGGGTGAGCGACCCGTATGAGGCGCCCTTCAACCCGGAGATCATCGTGGACAGCGCGCAGGAGACGGTGGAGGAGTCCGTGGAGCGGATTCTCGACCGCCTGGAGCGGCTGGGCCACATCTGGAGAGGAGTGCGGCCCCGCCTCCTGGAAGGCGAGGCGGGGGCGGCGCTCCGCGCCGAGGCAGCGAGCCTGCCGGTGGTGGAGGTCGGGCCGCACGAGGCCGCCGACGCGCTGATGCTGGGGACCGGAGCCCTCTCGCCGCTGCCCGGCTTCATGACCGCCCCCGACTACCGGGACGTGGTGGGATCGGGGCGCCTCTCGGGGGGCCAGCCCTTCCCGATCCCGGTGCTCCTGCGGCTGGACGACGAGGGCGTGGAGCGGATCCGGGGCAAGGCACGGGTGGCGCTGCGCCACCAGGGCCAGGTGATCGCGGTCGTGGACGTCGAGGACATCTATCGCACCGACGCCGAGACCGAGGCCCTCGCCGTCTACGGGACCGGCGATGACGCGCACCCGGGCGTCCGCCTGCTGCGCGCCTCCGGGCGCTGGGCGGTGGGTGGCGGCGTGACCACGCTCCGCCGCCCCGAGACCGGCTTCCCCGAGTACGACCTCACTCCCCTGGAGGTGCGCAAGCTCAAGGCGGAGCGCGAGTGGGCGACGATGGTCGGTTTCCAGACCCGGAACCCGGTGCACCGTGCCCACGAGTACCTGCAGAAGGTGGCCCTGGAGAACATCGACGGGCTGCTCCTGCACCCGCTGGTCGGGGAGACCAAGAGTGACGACATCCCCGCGACGACCCGGATGGCCTGCTACGAGGAGCTGCTGGCCGGCTACTTCCCGGCGGAGCGGGTGCTGCTCGCCACCAACCCGGCGTGGATGCGCTA
>PLAK01000034.1 GCA_003134115.1 Candidatus Changshengia sp. | reverse complement strand
GACGGCGTGGTGGCCTCTAACAGCCAGAGCGGATGTGTGGCACAGTTTCGAGCCCTTGACGAATGCGGTGAGGCACCAAGTCGGGGAGCAACGCTCCGCCGCCTCCTTCGGCGGCGAGCCTCTCAGGCCGTCCCTGAGCCGTGCCAGGGACGTCCCGACGACTCGCTCGGCTTCGCTCCGTCGCTTGGCCCTAGATCGGGGGCGTATCCCACGCGCCTGGGCAGTTCATGCGATCTATGCGGAACCCGTAATTGAGGCGCAGGGACGTGCCACCGAGGGGCAGGTTTACAAATCTGACCGCAATGAGCCAGACTGTCCTCCATCACAAAGCGCCCCTAACAATTGAGGATCGGTCAGTGCTCACTAAAGAGGATCGCCCAAAGGCTTGACGTGATGACTCGGGGGTGAGTCAATGTCTGCATGTCTTCTCCACCGCTCCGCACCCGCTCCGCCAACACCAACTATCCGCGCCGATCTCGCCGTTCTCCGCAGCTGCTCGTTGCTCTCCAGGAGCGCCGAGAACGGGCCGCCGCCCTCTTCGCCGAGGGGGTTCGCCCGGCTCGGGTGGCCGCCCAGCTCGGCGTCAGCCGTCAGGCGACGAGCGGGTGGTTTGCGCTGTGGCAGCAGGGCGGCGTTGCCGCACTGAAGCTCTCCGAGCGCTTCGGGAGGCATCCCAAACTCACCGACGAGCAATTGGTCACCGTGGAGACCGTGCTCCTTCAGGGGGCTCGAGCCAGCGGGTACACCACCGAGGTCTGGACGCTCCAGCGCGTCGCCGAGGTGATCGCGCAGCGAACCGGCGTCGTCTATCACCCCGGCCACGTCTGGCGCCTGCTCCGCTACATGGGCTGGAGCCGGCAGCGACCGGCTCGGCGCGCCAAGGAACGTGACGAAGCCGCCATCGAGCACTGGGTGAAGAGGACGTGGCCGGCGCTAAAAAGGGGGCCCATCGCGAGCGGCGCTGGATCGTCTTCGAAGACGAGAGCGGATTCTCGCTGACCCCGCCGCTGCGCCAGACCTGGGCGCCCCGCGGCCGCACCCCGGTGGTGCACCATCGCTTCAACTGGAAGCGGGTCTCGGCCACGTCGGCGCTCTGCTACCGGTGGGACGGTGAGCGAGCACGGCTGTACTTCCAGACCCACCCCGGCGCCTACAACGATGTTGGCCTGATCAGCTTCCTGGAGGAGCTGCGGCGCCACTTCCGCGGCCAGCGAGTGCTGCTGCTCTGGGATGGTCTGATGTCCCATCGCAGCCGCGCCATGATCGCGTACCTGGAGACCCAACGCTCCTGGCTTCGCGTTGAGCGGATGCCCGCCTACGCGCCGGAGCTGAACCCGGTCGAGGGGGTCTGGAGCCACCTCAAGAGTGGAGTGCTGGCCAACCGTGGTGACGACACCGTCGACGCCCTGATCGAGCTCGCTACCGGAGGCGTCCGCCAAACTCGCAGCGACCAGCGCTTGCTCTTCGCCTTTCTGGGTCAGACAGGGCTGGCGCTATGACCCAACCCGTCAACCAGATTAACGAAGGTCTTTAGTGCCTCACGAATTCAGATGCACCATCTGCCTCGCCAATGCAGCTGCAAAGCACCGGCTGCCTGCCACGTTAGGAAGTGGNNCACGACATCCGCGGTGGACCAGCTTTCGGTGGGCCGGACAAAAGGTACCCGGGACATACCCGTGCAGCTCTGCTACTAAGACCACCAGTCGCTGTCAGCGCGTCGTCCCGCTCACCGATGGCCGTGTGCTGAGCGACAGCCAAGGGGGCAATCGGCTGACGAGGCCCACAACTGCTGGCCCGTTCCCTCCTGAGGATGGCCCCGATCTCCAGATCGCGCCAGCAGAACCCTCGCCAAGCGGGTAACGTTCCGGCCTGGTTCCGCGTATCCGAGTTGGCGCTGTCGGCCCAAGGTACGCTGACACGCTCTGAGAGACGATCGTGGGGGATGCCATTTTGCTGCACCTGATCTGGGACGAGCTCCGGCGCCGCCGCAGCCGCAGCGCCGCCCTGGCGGCGGGAATCCTGGTGGCCGCGGTCAGCTTCTCGCTTCTGACCGCGGCGACCGAGACCCAGACCGCCCAGGTGATCGGGACCGTCCAGCACAACCTCCGGCCCGCCTACGACATCCTGGTGCGGCCCCAGGGCTCGGAGTCCGCCCTGGAGAAGAGCCAGGGACTCGTCGAGGACAACTACCTCGCCGGGATCTTCGGCGGCATCACCATGGCCCAGTACCAGGCCATCAAGAGGATCCCCGGCGTGGAGATCGCCGCCCCCATCGCGATGGTCGGCTACGTCCTGGACACGGTGAGGTACGAGGTCGATGTGACGTCTGCGCTGAGCGGTTCCGCCGCGCAGGTTCTGACGGTGAGCGACAGTCGGGTCTCGGACAGCGGGCTGACCCACTACCCGGCGCAGTCGATGGGCTATGTCTACGTCACCCCCGATCCGCTCACCTACAGCGGGCCGGCGATGGGTGAGTCGTTCGATCCCGACACAACTCTACAGGGGTACACCGAGGCCCTCCCCGACGGGACGACGGCCCTGGTCTGTGATAACTACGTGGAGGTCCAGCCCAGCTCGCCCTTCGACAACTACCAGGCTGAGGACTCGTCCTGCTTCTCACGGACCAGCGGTGGCGGCAACGAAATCGCGGAGAAGCCCGGCCACGTCTATGCGGTGATCACCATCACCGTCCCGCTGCTGCTCGCGGCCATCGACCCGCAGGCGGAGGCGGAGCTTGCGAACCTCAATCACGCGGTGGTCAAGGGCCGGTACTTGCAGGAGACCGACCATCCAGTCGCCGCACCGCAAGGCTTCTCCGGGATCGTGGTGCCGGTACTGGCCACCACCGATCCGTACGACGACGACGACGACGTGGTGACCGTCAGCAGCCTGCCCGCGGCGGCCGTCGACGTGGTTCGTCAGGGTCTTTCGCCGACCCAGCTGGCTGCGGCCCTCGCAAAGGAGCCGACGACTCCGGTGACGCAGACGACGATCGCCGCCAGCACTGTCTATGACGAATTCCTCGCGGCCCTCGGCAAGCCCTCGACCCTGATGGATGCATATTGGACGCCCGGGTCCGTCTCCTATCGCACGACCTCCGGTGGCGTCCTACAAGCGACCCCAGTCAACAACCCCGTCGACGAGTGGGGCAGCAGTTACCTGGCGGCTACAGGGTTCGAGGCGGTTCCCATTGACAACAGCGACGTCGCCTTCCGCTCGCTGAACGAAGACCTGTCCAACAACGCGGCGGGAGCGCCTCCGGTTCCGGTGCTCGAGACAGTTGGCGAATTCGACCCCTCGAAGCTGCCCGGGTTCGGCTCCCTCTCCCAGGTGCCCATGGAGACGTATTACCCGCCGACAGCCACCGGGGCAAACGCGGCTAGCCGTCAGGCGCTAGGTGACCAGTCGCTCCAGCCAGATGCCAACCTCGGCGGATACCTGCAGGAGCCACCGCTCCTGCTCACCACCCTGGATTCGCTCTCGGCGCTCGAGCAGGCCTTCCCGACCTCGGATGCTGCCGCCCCGATCAGCGCCGTCCGGATCAGGGTGGGTGGCGTCCACGGGACTGTCAAGCAGCAGTTGGCCCAGATCGCGAGCGTGGCCGCCGCGATCCAGAAGGCCACCGGCCTCCATGCCGATGTCACCGCCGGCTCCTCGCCGACCACCGAGACCATCTCGCTGCCAGCCGGCAAGTACGGGCGCCCGGCGCTGCTGCTCGACGAAGGCTGGGTCAAGAAGGCGGTGGCACTCGTCATCGTCGCCGCCCTTGACCGCAAATCCGTCGCCCTCTTCGCCCTCATCCTGGTGGTCACCGGCCTCTTCCTGGCCAACGCCAGCATGGCCGCGGTGGGGGCGCGGCGCGGCGAGATCGGGGTACTGCGATGTCTGGGCTGGCCCCGGGCCGCCGTCTTCCGCCTGATCCTCGGCGAGCTGCTGTTACTCGGGGTCCTCGCCGGTTTGGCGGGGACCGCCGTTTCCGCCGCGCTCATCGCCGGCCTGCGTCTCCAGCTCCCCCTCTGGCGGGTGTTGCTGATCACCCCCGTCGCCCTGGCTCTGGCCGGCCTGGCAGGGCTGACGCCGGCCTGGCTGGCCACCCGGGGCGAGCCCCTGGACGCCGTCCAGCCGGCGGTGATCCGCCCCCGGCGACGTGCCCGACCAGTGCGCCGCGACTCGGGGCTGGCCTGGTCCAACCTGCGCCGCCGGCCGCGCCGGGCCGCGCTGGCCGGGCGAGCCCTCGGTCTCGGCATAGCCGCCCTCACCGTGCTCCTGGCCATCAACCTCGCCTTCAGCCAGCAGGTCACCGGGAGCGTGCTGGGCACCTTCGTGAGCGGCGAGGTCCGCGGCGTCGACTACCTCTCCGCAGCCCTGGCCATCGGCCTGGGAGTCGCCTCGGTGGCCGATGTCCTCTACCTCGACCTCCACGAGCGCGCCCCCGAGGTGGCCGCCCTGGCTGCCACCGGCTGGCGGCGGCGCCACCTCACTCGGGTGGCCGTCTACGAGGGGGCGGGTATCGGTCTCCTCGGCAGCCTGGCGGGCGGCGCTGTCGGCTTCGGCCTCGCCATAGCCCTGGGCGGATCGCCGCTCACGATCCTGGCCGTCGCGCTCGCCGCCATCGGCGGCGGCATCCTGCTGACGCTCGCCGCTTCTTGGGCCGTGATCACCGGGGTTTCCCGGCAGCCGAT
>PLAK01000142.1 GCA_003134115.1 Candidatus Changshengia sp. | reverse complement strand
GTCGTCCTGGTCGTCGCCGCCGGCACCGCGCTCACCCTGTTGGTCGCCTGGGAGGCGATGTCCATCCTCACCTATTTTCTGGTCACCGTCGAATTCGACCACCCAGGACGTCCCCGCGCGGCGTTCCTCATGCTCGCCCTCAGCGAGGTGGGCTTCTTCGGCATGGCGGTCGGCTTCGCGCTCATCGGGGGCTTCGCTCCCGGGGCCAGCTTCGCGTGGCTGTCCGCGCACCATCCGTCGGGCGGNNGCGCCAAGGCCGGGCTGGTGCCACTGCAGGGCTGGCTCCCCGAAGCGCACCCCGCGGCACCTTCCAACGTCTCCGCGCTGCTCTCGGCGGTGGTGGTGAAGGCCGCCATCTACGGCATGCTCCTGTCGACCTTCGTGTTCCTCGGCCCGCCGCCGGCCTGGTGGGGCTACCTGGCGCTGGCGGCGGGAGTGGGGACCGCCGCCTACGGCATCCTCTTCTCGTTGCTCGCCTCTGATCTCAAGCGTGCGCTTGCCTACAGCACCATCGAGAACCTCGGCTTCATGATCGCCATGCTCGGGGCGGCGCTGGTCTTCGCCGCGGCCGGCAAGACCCTGCTCGCCGGCCTCGCCCTGCTGGTGCTCTGCCTGCATGCGCTGTACCACGCGCTGCTCAAGGGAGCACTCTTCCTCGGCGCCGGATCAGTGGACATCGGAACCGGGACGCGCGACATGGACCAGCTCGGCGGCCTGGCCAAGCGGATGCGGTGGACGACGCCCCTCTTCCTGCTCGGGGCGATGGGGCTGGCCGGTATCCCGCCCATGAACGGGTTCCAGACCGAGTGGCTCGGGCTGCAGCCGCTGATCCGCGCCCACGACCTCTCCAGTGCCGGAGACCGCGTCTACCTGGCCGCCGCCGGCGCGCTCCTGACCCTGACCTTTGCCCTCGCCGTGACCACCTACATCAGGATCGTGGGCGGCGCTTTCCTGGGTGCTCCCCGCAGCAGCGCCGCCGAGCAGGCGCACGAGGCGCCCCGGGCGATGGTGGTGGGCATGGCGTTTCCGGTCGTGGTTGCGGTCGCGATGGCCCTGCTACCCCCGCTCGGCGTCGGCGCCGCTGCCTCCGCCGCGCAGAGCGCCAGTCACGCCCCCAACCTGCTCGCGGCGGTGCTGCCGCCGATCTTCACCCATCCCGGGCAGTACGCCGGCCTGGTGAAACTGGGCGGGACCTTCCTGAGCCCGATCGTCCCCGCCAATGGCCTGGTCATCGTCCCCACCAGTGCCAACTTCGCATTCATCTCGCCCACCTACATCTTCCTCAGCCTGGCGTTCATCATCCTGCTCACGGCGGCTGGGCTCCGGCTGCTCTGCCGCCAGAGCCGCCGCGAGTCCCCGGTGTGGGCCGGGGCGGTGGCGCAGCGGACCGCGAGCATGCAGTACACGGCGACGGGCTTCACCAACCCCTTCCGGTCCATCTTCGGCGGCGTGTATAGCTCGCAGAAGGAGATCGAGACCGACTACCACCAGGCGCCGTTCTTTGTCCGTGACGTGCGCTATCGGCACCGGGTCATCGAACCCGTGGAACGCTACCTCTACCGTCCCGTGGTCGCCGCGGCTCGGCTCGTTTCGCGTGGCTTCACCCGGGTGCAGGGCGGCAGCCTGAGCCTGTACCTCCTATACGTGTTCGCCGTCTTTGTGATCGCGCTGCTCATCCGCTGACAGCTTCGGGTCCTCCGCGGGTGCTCGGCAGAGACGGCTTCCTGCCGTGATGAGAGGCTCCGGGGGATTCTGCTAGGTCAAGCGCCGATGAGGGCGGCCGTCCGACGTTACTCGAGGTCGCGGATCGTTCGCCAGTAGACCAGTGCTGCGAGGTGGTGGTGGCGGATCGCGTCGACGCATTCCTCGTCCAGTCCGACCTCGCCGCCACCAGCCAGCGCTCCTGCACTCGGACCGCCCGCGTCCTGGCCGCCTTTGGGGAGGGTCCTCGTGGCTGCCAACGCCCCACCCTACACGCAGCACAGGCTGCAAGCGAAATAGACCACAACTGTAAAGACTTGTCTGCGCTTGTCGCCCTCCTACGGCGAGGCAGGGCGCACGGTGCGCCCGACGGTCCATGGACAGGCTGGCTGGCCCCATCGGACGATGGTTGCCCCCCTTTCCCGCAGAGAAACCGTGCGCCCCGGAGAAGGTGCGCAGAGCCTGCCGTCCACGGCGCCCATGGGCGAAATGCAAGGGCAGCCTCGCTCGCGGCGTTCTCGCTCCGCCACGCCAACCGTCACCGGATGGCCGCTTCTACCCGGATGGGTACGCCCAGAGGCCGTACTCTGGCGGTCCCGCGGGGTAACTAATCTAAACTGCAATTTAGCGCAGTTAGCGGGTAGCATGGTGGGATGGCCGAGCCTGCCGCCCCCTCCGTCTCTCTCGCCGAGGCGGTCGTCGAGTTCCTCCAGTGGCTGGAGCTGGACCGCCACGCCAGCCTGACCACGGTCGCCGCCTACAGCGGCGAGCTGAGCCGATTCCAGGCCTTCTGTGAGCGCTCCGGCCCCCTGGAGGTGGGCGCCCTCGACCGNNGGCCGGCAGCGCCTGGCTCCGGCCACGCGCCGGCGCCGCCTCATCGCTCTCCGCACCTTCCTGCGCTTCTGCCGGCGCGAGGAGTGGATCGACCAGGACCTGGCTTCCGGGATCGACCTGCCCCGCCTTCCCGAGCGCCTCCCCAAGCCCCTCGAGGACACCGCCCGTGAGCGCCTGGTCGCCTCCCTCACCGCCTCCAGCCTCCCCGAGAAGCGCGACCGGGCGCTCCTCCTCCTGCTCCTCTCGACCGGCGCCCGGATCAGCGAGCTGCTCCGCCTCGACCGCAGCGACTGGGCCCGCGACCGCCTCATCCTGCGGGGTAAGGGCGACCGCGAGCGCCCCGCCCTGATCACCGAGCGGGCCCGGCGCGCCGTCGACACCTACCTATGCGCCCGCGACGACCGCTCCCCGGCCCTCTTCATCTCCTTCCAGCCCGCTTCCCGGGGCCTTCCGGGCAACCGGCTCAGCGCCCAGGGCACCCGCCACATCTGCCACCAGCTCGCCCAGGAGGCGGGGGTGGCCCCCTTCCACCCCCACCAGCTCCGCCACACCCTGGGCACCCTCCTCCAGGAGCGCCTGGGCGACGCCCGCCTCACCGCCGAGACCCTCGGCCACACCGGCCTGGCATCTGTCTCCGGCTACACCAAGATCACCGAGAGGAGACGGGGCGAGGCCCGGCGAGCGCTCGAGGAGGGGGGGCTGTAACGTGCGAGCGCTCCTCAACCGCCCTCCACCGCCACGCGCGTTCCAGACGGGTCGACCGTCAAGCCGTCGATACCAGCGGAGGTAAGGGCTCGAGCGCGGGCGGTCGCGCGTTCGCCAAAGCTCGTCGACCGCGGCGTCCGCGCTCGTGGCGACGATGCGACCAAGCCGATCTGTGGCTACGCCCCTGTCCCTGCGCTGTGCGCGTCCTTGCGCCGCGCCGCGTCCACCAATTCGCGGACGATCAGCGCCACCGACACGCGCCGCGCTTGCGCGGCCTCCTCGAGCCATGCTCGCTGCTCCGGCGTCACGGAGATCACCAGACGCTCCAATCCCCAGTTTCTAGGCGACACGGCTCGAAGCATGCGGGCCGAGGCTGCGCCGGGACTAGTGCCTGCCTTGGCCTAGCCTTGGCCTATACTCCCGAGTCATACTTGTGCTCCACGGATGAGGAGGAAGGTATCCGACAATTCCTCCCCGCGCTGCCGCGTGGCTACACCGACCGCTACACGCAGCGTTATACGGAAGGTCCCAATATGCCGCGCCGGTCCGCCCTGCCTTCCCACCGCGACCTCCCTCAGCACCCCGCGGTGGGACCTTCCCCCTAACGGCCTCAATTCATCCCCATGCCCCCACCCGGGACCTCTTCAATAACGCGGGACCCTCTTCATAACGGTTCCGGGACCATCCCCATAATTACAGTGGGACCCATCGGCTAACGCTCGTGGGACCCCACGTGCAACACACCTGGGACCACAGCCGTAACGCACCCGTATACACCAGGGCAGGCCGTAGGTATCTTTCTAGGTCTTTCTTTAGGGATCTCTCTAGTCAGTACTCTTGACCACTAGAAAGCTGCAATCTGCCCTACCACGCCACTCCCCTTGACAGAACACCACAGGTTGTGGGACTTTCCCCATAACGCCACCGTATGTTGAGGACGCTCCCGTTGCATC
>PLAK01000155.1 GCA_003134115.1 Candidatus Changshengia sp. | reverse complement strand
CGAGGGGCGGCGAGCCCCTGTAGAAGAGGGAGGGGCCCCCGCGCCGCCTGCGGCGTGGGGAGCCAGAGTGAGCCACCGGGCCCGGGCCCTCGCCGCCCTGCTGGTCGCATTGGACGCGGAGTAAGGCCGCCCAGCTCCCATCGCGGGGTGAGCCGTGCGCCGCTCTGCCGCGGCGCCTGCGGCGTGGCGAAGCTGCTGCGTGGTGTACCGCGCCTCCGGGTATGCTCCCAGCGATCCCATCCATATCCGCGTGGCGCCCGTGGGTCGGGGCGCGCGCATCCGGAGAGCTGAACCGTGGCAGATCGCGAAGCCGAGCGTGAGTACGACATCGTCATCGTGGGCGGTGGCCCGGCGGGCCTCACCGCCGCCCTCTACGCCGGCCGCAACAAGGTTCGGGCCGTCCTCCTGGAGGCCAAGGGCGCCGTCGTCGACGGAGTCCTGATGGGTGCAGGCGGGCAGCTGCTCAACACCGAGCTGATCGAGGACTACCCTGGCGTGAGGTCCATCCTCGGACCCGACCTGGCCCAGATCATGACCGACCAGGCGGCTCAGTTCGGCACCGAGATGATCGCCGCCTCGGTCGAGCGGATCCGGGTGGAGCCGGACGGGACCAAGGTGGTGGAGACGGATCAGGGCGTGCTGCGCGCGCCCGCGGTGATCATCACCGCCGGGGGCAACCCTCGCAAGCTGGGCGTCCCCGGAGAGGCCGAGCTGGCCGGGGTGGGGGTCTCCTACTGCGCCGTATGCGACGGCGCCTTCTTCCAGGGTGCCCACCTGGCCGTGGTGGGCGGAGGCGATGCCGCCGTGGAGGAGGGCCTCTTCCTGACCCGCTACGCCAGCCGGGTCACCATCATCCACCGCCGCGGTGAGCTCCGCGCCCAGCCCATCCTGGTGCAGGAGGCCCGGGAGAATCCCAAGGTCGACTTCATCTTCGACTCGGTGGTCGAGGCGATCGAGGGCTCCCCGAAGGTGAGCCGCCTCCGCCTTCGCAACGTCGCCACCGGCGAGCAGTCGAGCCTCGACGTCGGGGGCGTCTTCATCTTTGTCGGCTTCCTGCCCAACACGGGCCTGGTGGACACGCACGTCGATCACGACGCGGCCGGCTATTACGTGACCAATCCCCTGACCATGGAGACGAGCGTTCCGGGCATCTTCGCGGCCGGGGATGTCCGCAGCCAGCTGACCCGCCAGGTCACGACCGCGGTGGGCGATGCGACCACCGCCACCATCGCCGCCACCAAGTGGGTGGAGGAGCGCGCCCGGCACCTCCGGGCGGGGGGCGTCGCAGCCCGGTGACCGAGCCCCGGGGCCGGCCTCGTCGCGTCACCAGCATCGCCACCCGCCGGGGCGACGGTGGTGAGACGAGCCTCCTCTACGGGGGTCGCGTGGCCAAGGACGATCCCCATGCGGAAGCCTGCGGAGCGGTCGACGAGGCGGTCTCCGCGCTCGGCGTTGCCCGTGCCCAGGAGGGCGACCGCGAGCGGGCGGAGCGGCTGCTGGCCCTCCAGCGCGACCTCTTCACGGTCGGCGCCGAGCTGGCGACCGGGTTCGGAGAGAGGGCCCACCTGGAGCGACACTTCGCGACCGTGACGGCCGCGATGGTCGAGGGGCTCGACGCCCAGCTGGCCGAGCTGGAGCAGAGGGTTCCGCTCCCACCGGGTTTCGTCGTCCCCGGTGGCACGGTGGTGGCTGCCGCCATCGACCTGGCCCGCACCCTGGTCCGGCGGGCCGAGCGGCGCGCGGTGAGCCTGCAGCGCGCCGGCCTCCTGGAGAACCGCGAGGTCCTGCGCTACCTCAACCGCCTGAGCGACCTGCTCTTCATGCTCGCCCGGGAGGCGGAGCAGGGCGCCACCGTCCTTCGCCACCCCGCGGACGGCTGAGCCGGGCTGGCCGTCCCGACCAAGAGAGTGGGTCGGGACTCTCCGCGGCGGCCATGTTGTCCATCTCAGACAAATTCCCGCGGGGTAGCGTGCCCCGCGGGCAGATGCTCTTTCCGCTCTGCGTCGCGATGATCGGTCCATGCTCTATGACCAACTCTTCGTCAGCATGGAGAGCGCGCGCTGGGATCTGAGCCGGGACATCGACTTCGACGCCATCGAACCGGCCCGGCTCACCCCCCGATGGATCGACACCGTTCGCGAGGTCTGCGCCCTCCAGCTCGCCTCCCTGCGTGCCAGCGAGATGTTTCTCGGCGGCTTTCGCGCCGACATCGACTTCTGCAGCTTCGTCTCCGTCTGGTTCTACGAGGAGATGGAGCACCACCTGGTGCTGCGCAAGTACCTGGAGCATCTCGGTGAGGCGCTGGAGGAGACGGAGATGCCGCGGCTTCGGGTCAGCCCCGACGAGGCGCCGGCCATCGACGCCCTGACCCTGCGGTTCTTCGGTGAGCAGCGGCTCGCCCAGCGCTACGCGGCCCTCGCCACCACCGTCCCCGAGCGGGTGCTGGGCCGGATCTTCACCATCCTCGCCGCCGGTGAGGCACGCCACGCCGCCGCTTACGCCACCTACCTGCGCCGCGCGGTCGAGCGGCATCCGGCAGCGCTGCCCGGCACCCTCCGCCTGGCCCTCTGGACCATGCGCGCCGCGGACGAGCCGACCGCGGCTGCCGGCGCGGGCGCGGCCGCCGGTCAGTCTTCGGCGCCGCTCCGCGAGGACCGCCACTACATCCGCCGGATGCAGGGGCTGTACCGCCTGCTCGCACCCGACGCCACGATCCTCGTGGAGGAGAAGCTCCCGGCCCTCAGCCCGGCAACAGCCGGCGCGCTCTGAGGGCCAGCCAGAGCAGGTGACGCCGGGTCGGGTCGTCGATCGGGAGCCCGCGCTCGCGGATGCGCTGGAGGCGGTACACCACGGTGTGGCGGTGAAGGCCGAGCTTGGCGGCCGCCTCGCCCAGGCCGGAGGTCGACAGCACCGCCTCCAGGGTCTCGTGCAACTCGCCGTGCCGGTCCACTCCCGGGGCGGCCAGCGGTCCCAGGACGCTCGCGACGAAGCGCCGCATCGCCTCGGGGTCGCTGTCGAGGACGGCGAAGACACCCAGCTCCGCGTCGTCGTGGATCCTCCGCTCCGGGACCAGCCGCTGGCCGACATCCAGGGCCCGCTGAGCCCGGTGCCCCGCGTCGCCGACGTCGCCCAGGCGGTCCGCCACCGGGCCGACGCCAAAGATCACGCCCGGGTTGGTGTCGATGGCCGCGTTGCAGGCCGGCAGGTGATCGATGCGGGGATCGACGAGCAGCACCCAGGTGTCCTCGGACGCCGACACCGTGAGTGCGCGCAGAGGTCGCAGCACCAGCTCGGCGAGCTGGTCCTGGTCACCGGGCCAGACGCAGGCGATGACCCGGTAGGGAGGGGTGAGGTCGAGCTCGCAGGCCGCGGCGGCGCGGCGCAGCTCGGCGGAGACGTCGCCGGCGAGGAGGCGGTGGAGGACGCGGTCGCGCTCCTGGTCGCGCCGTCGCAGCAGGCGCTCGCGCCGCTCCAGGTAGGCGGCGCCGACGGCCGCCGAGATCTCGTCGAGGTAGTCGATGACCTGGGCGGCGAGCGCGATGAGGGTCGTCTGGGGCATCTCGTGCTCGCGGGCCACGGTGCCGACCACCTCCTCCCAGACCACCTTGGCGGCCACCCGGTAGGCCGAGAGGAGCACGTCGAGGGGGACCTCGAGGTCGGCCTGGTCGGCGCCCATCTGGGCCAGCCGGTCGAGATCGCCGAGGCGGGGTCCGCGCCCGTCATGGAGGCGCCGGACCAGCACCCGGAGGGCGTCCCGGCAGGCGGAGACGATGGAGCGGAGGTAGGCGACGGTGTTGAGCCGGCCGGGGAAGACGATCTCCGAGGAGATGCGCCGGGCCATCCTGCCGGCGATGGCGTCGGCGTCGGCGAGCAGACGGGCGGTGACGGCGGAGGGAAGGTTGGCCGACTCGACCAAGCCCGCGGGGCGCGGTTTGGATGTCATGGCCAAATTAGCCACCTCACACAAAAAGCCATAGTGGGGACCGCCTTGACGGCGATTGTTTTGGCCATTCTGCACCAGGAGCATGAAATCGTGCTATACGACGACCTCTTCGTGAACCTGGAACGTGCCCGCTGGAATCTGAGCCGCGACATCGACTGGGACGCCATCGAGCCCGACAAGCTGACCCCGGAATGGATCTTCGACGTGCGCGAGGTCTGCCTCACCGAGCTCTCGGCGCTCTACGCGACGGAGATGTTCCTCCGCGATTTCTACGCCGACATCGACTTCTGCAGCTTCATCTCGGTTTGGTTCTACGAGGAGATGAAGCACCACCTGGTGCTCCGCAAGTACCTGGAGCGGGTGGGCGAGGTGATCGAGGAGTCCGAGCTTCCCAAGCTCCGGCTCAGCTTCGACGAGGGCCCCGCCATCGAGACCCTGACCATGCACTTCTGCGGCGAGCAGCGCCTCGCCCACTGGTACACCGCCTTCAGCGCCAATGCGCCCGAACCGGTCCTCCGCCAGATCTTCAAGGTCTTGGCGGCCGATGAGTTGCGCCACGGCGCCGCCTACGCCAAGTACCTGCGCAAGGCGGTGCGCAACAAGCCGGAGGTGCTTCCGGCGATCCTCAAGATGGCGCTCTGGATGATCCGTACCACCAACGACAACCCCAAGCATCCGACCACGGTCACCGAGCCCTCGGTGGTGTCCCTTCTCGAGGACCCCCACTACATCCGCCGGATGCTCAACATGTACCTCCCCGGCCGTGACCACGAGGCCCCGGTGCAGCGGCGCATCCTGGCCCTCATGTCGGAGCTGGCCGGCACCAAGCTCTCGTCGGTGCGCGATCTGCTCACCCAGATCCGGGCGTTGGAGGAGACGGCGGCCGTAGCCGTCTGACGCGCCGAGCGCGCCGATCGCGGCTCGCACCAGGTCGCGGCCCCCAGCGTTGGAGCGCGCGCGCTCTCCCGTAACCTTTGCCCGCGGCCTCGGGCGCCGCCACATCTTGGATAATCGGTCGATGACGGATGAGCTGCGCATCCACGTGACGGTGAGCGGGCGTGTCCAGAACGTCGGCTTCCGCGCCTTCGTCCTCTTCCGGGCCACCGAGCTCGGCGTCCGCTGCACCGTGGCCAACCGGCCCGACGGGACCGTCGAGTGCGTGTCCGAGGGGACGCGCACCCGGATGGAGCTTTTGATTCAATCACTCCATGAGGGGCCCCGGTCGGCGCGCGTGGACTCCGTCGACGTGGTGGAGCAGCCGGCGCGGGGCGACCTTCCCTCCCCGAGGATGACGGCGTGAGCGGGCTGCGCATCGCCGACCGGATGTCGCGGCTCGGCACCGAGTCCGCCTTCGAGACCCTGGCCCAGGCGCGGCGTCTGGAGGCGCAGGGAAGGGACGTGGTCCACATGGAGATCGGGGAGCCCGACTTCGCCACCCCGCCCAACATCAGCGAGGCCGCGATCCGGGCACTCCGGGAGGGGGCCACCCACTACACGCCCGCGAGCGGCATCTATGAGGTCCGCGAGGCCACCGCCCGGTACGTCACCCGGCAGACCGGGGTGACGACCGCCGCCGAACAGATCGTGCTCGTGCCCGGCAGCAAGAACCTGCTCTACTTCGCCCTCCTCTCCCTGATTGAGCCGGGTGACGAGGTGCTGCTCCCGGATCCCGGCTACCCCATCTACCGCTCGCTGGTCAACTTCGTCGGCGCCACTCCGGTGCCGGTGCCGATCCGCGAGCAGAACGACTTCCGCCTCGATGTCGAGGAGCTGCGCTCGCTGGTCACGCCTCGCACCCGGGCGCTCATCGTGAACAGCCCCGCCAACCCCACCGGTGGAGTGCTGACCCGGGAGGATTGCGAGGCGCTGGCGGCGGTCGCCATCGAGCACGACCTCTTCGTGGTGAGCGACGAGATCTATTCCCGGCTCATCTACGAGGGCCGGCACGTCTCCCTCTACTCGATCGACGGGATGGCCGAGAGGTGCATCCTGATGGACGGGCTCTCCAAGGCCTGGGCCATGTGCGGCTGGCGGCTCGGCTTCGGGGCCATGCCGGTGCAGCTGGCGGAGCGCATGGACACACTGATGATCAACACCTCGTCGTGCGCCGCCGCCTTCACCCAGTGGGCGGCGGTCGAGGCCTTCGAGGGCGCCGCCTCCGACGTCGCGGTGTCGACGATGATGGCGGAGTTCGTCGAGCGGCGCGACGTCGTGGTCGCCGGGCTCAATGCCATCCCCGGGATCCGCTGTCACAAGCCCGCCGGGGCCTTCTACGTCTTCCCCAACATCGAGGGGACCGGGTGGGACGAGCGGGCGCTGCAGCAGGCGCTCCTCAACGAGGCGGGAGTGGCCCTCCTGGCCGGAACCGCCTTCGGCCGCCACGGCCGGGGGTACCTGCGCCTCAGCTACGCCAACAGCGTGACCAACTTGGAGAAGGGCATCGAGCGGATCGGCAACCTGCTCGCCGGGCCGCCTCCGGATCGGGCCCGCTCCGCCGCGGCGGTGGTGAGCTGACCGAGGGACCGCAGGCCGACGTCCGTCCGGGTCTCGAGGAGGCCCGACGGCTGGCACGGGATCACGAGCTGGTCGCCCTGGTGCGGACCATCCCGGCCCATGAGATGACCGGGCCGCGGATGCTGGTCGCCGTGGGAGATCGTCCCGGAGCCTTCCTCTTCGAGTCGGCCACCGGGGAGGGGGAGTTTGCCCGCTTCACCTTCGCGGGCCTGGCCGGGCCCGAGCGGTTCCGGGTCCGCCGTGGACGCCTCACCCGTCTCGGCGGGGGGGAGCCGGCCGCGCCCGTCCCCTGCGCGGACCCGCTCCGCGCCCTCCAGGAGTTCACCACCGGCCCGCGCGTTGCGCTCCCCGACGACCTGGACGTCCCCTTCACGGGCGGCTCGGTCGGGCACCTCTCCTACGAGGCGGTCACCAGCTTCGAGAGGGTCGGCCGGCCAGATCGCGATCCCCTCGACCTGCCCGACGCCTGGTGGGGCCGCTGCCTCTCCTGCAGCGTCCTCGACCGGGAGAAGGGGCTGGTCCACCTCATCACCCACATGCCCACCGACTCCGACCTGGCCGAGGCCCATGCCCAGGGGGTGCGCCGCCTGGATGCGATGGCCGCGAGCCTGGCGGCCGCCAAGACTCCCAGGGTCGCGGTCGCGGCCTCCGCGCCGCCGCCGCTGCCCGACGCCGCCGCCAACCTGAGCCGCGACGCCTTTCTCGCCGCGGTGGAGCGGTGCCTGGCGTACATCGCCGCCGGGGACATCTTCCAGGTGCAGATCTCGCGCCGCTTCAGCCTGGAGTTCGAGGTCTCGCCGATCACCCTCTACGCCGCGCTCCGGGAGGCCAACCCGAGCCCGTACCTCTTTTACCTGCGTACCGACGACTGCGCGCTGGTCGGCACCTCTCCGGAGATGCTGGTCCGGGTCTCCGCAGATGGGCGCGTCGACTACCACCCGATCGCGGGCACCCGGCGGCGCGGGACGACGGCCGTCGAGGACGCCACCATGGAGGCCGAGCTGCGCGGCAGCAGCAAGGAGCAGGCTGAGCACCTCATGCTCGTCGACCTCGGTCGCAACGATGTGGGGCGGGTCTGTGAGATCGGCAGCGTCCAGGTGAGCGACTACGCGGCGGTGCGTCGCTACGCCAACGTCATGCACCTGGAGACCTCGATCCAGGGGGGGCTCCGCTCCGGGCTCACCGCGGTCGATGCGTTGCGCGCCTGCTTCCCGGCGGGGACGGTGACCGGTGCTCCCAAGGTGCGGGCCATGGAGATCATCGCCGAGCTGGAACCGGAGGTCCGGGGTGTCTACGCCGGGGCGGTCGGCTATCTGGACTTCCGGGGCAGCCTGGACACGGCGATCGCGCTCCGCACCGCGGTGGTGTGCAAGGGCCGGCTCCACCTCCAGGCGGCGGCGGGGATCGTCGCCGACTCCGACCCGGCCGAGGAGGCGCGCGAGATCGATAACAAGCTGCGCGCCCTGGTCCGGGCCGTCGAGGCGGTTCGCACCCCGGTCAGCGGCGCGGGGGGGCCCCGGTCGTGAACGACGAATTCCTCCTGCCCGAGCGCGATCTGGGAGATTCGGTCGTCGTTGTCGACAACTACGACTCGTTCACTTTCAATCTGGTCCAGCGGCTGGGCGAGCTGGGGGCGCGCTGCGTCGTGGTCCGCAATGACACCACCACGGTGGCCGCCATCGGCGCGCGCCGGCCGGCCGCGGTGGTGATCTCGCCCGGTCCCAGGACGCCCGCCGAGGCGGGGATCTCGGTGGAGCTGATCCGCAGCCTTGGCGCCGGCATCCCCATCCTCGGGGTGTGCCTCGGGCACCAGGCGATCGGCGAGGCGTATGGCGGCCGGGTGGTGCGCGCGCCGTCGCTCATGCACGGCAAGATCAGCCAGGTCCACCACGTCGGCACCGGGCTCTTCGCCGGGGTGCCCGACCCCTTCCCGGCCACCCGGTACCACTCGCTGGTCGTCGAGCCGGCCAGCCTGCCCGCCACCCTGGAGGTCACCGCCCGCACCGAGGACGGCGTGATCATGGCGCTCCGCCACCGCGAGCACCCCGTGGTGGGCGTGCAGTTCCACCCCGAGTCGATCGGCACCGACGCCGGCTACCGCATCCTCGAGAATTTCCTCGAGATGACGGCGGCTCCGCTGGGGGCACGGGCATGAGGACGACGGGGCGCGCCCTCACAGGGGGGACCGGCGTCGGACAGCTCCGCTGTCCGCGCCTCGTTCTCGGCGGCGTTGCAACCGCCGCCTGCGAAAGCCCCCACTGCGAGGGCGTGCCCCATCGTCCTCTGGTTGGCGTGCGATGAGTGACCTCGGGGCCCTCGGTCCCATCGTGGAACGGAAGCGGCACGAGGTCGAGACGATCAACTGCGGTCGCGGCGCCATCTGGGCCAAGGCGGAGCTGCTCCCGCCCGCCCCCGGCTTCGAGGTCCTGCGTGGGGGCGGGGTCATCGCCGAGCTGAAGCGCCGCTCGCCGAGCGGCGGCTCCTTGCGCCCGGACCTCGACGTGGCCGCGGTGGCGGCGGGGTATGCCGGGGCGGGCGCCGCCGCCATCTCGGTGCTCACCGACGGGGTGGATTTCGGCGGCTCCCCCGCTGATCTGGAGGCGGTGCGCGCCACCGTCTCGATCCCGGTGCTGCGCAAGGACTTCACGGTGGACCCGGTGCAGATCGCGGAGTCCCGTGTCCTCGGTGCCGACTGGGTGCTGCTGATCGTCGCCGTCCTGGAGGGAGGCGCCCTCGACGAGTGTCTGGAGGCGGTGCGGCGGGCCGGTGCCCACGCCCTGGTCGAGGTCCACGACGAGGCCCAGCTGGAGCGTGCCCTGGCCGCGGGCGCGGTCTGTGTGGGCATCAACAACCGCGACCTGCGCACTCTCCGGACCGACCTGGACACCTTCTCCCGGCTGCGCCGGCTGCTCCCCGAGCCCGTCGTGTGCGTCGCGGAGTCGGGGGTGCGCAGCGCCGCCGACGTCAGCCGGCTGGTGGCGGAGGGGGCGGACGCGGTGCTGGTCGGCGAGGCGCTGATGCGTCACCAGGATCCGGCCACGCTCTGCGCCGAGATGGTGATCGCCGCCGCGGCCGCGGCCGGAGTGGCGCGGTGATCGTCAAGGTCTGTGGTGTGCGCACCGCTGCCATCGCCGAGTGTGCCGTCGACGCCGGGGCCGACTGGGTGGGGGTCGTGCTCGAGCCCCGCAGCCCACGGCATGCCGGCGACGCCGAGGTGGAGGCGGTCCGGCGAGCGCTGGCCGGGCGGGCCGACCTGGTCGGGGTCATGGTCGAGCCGCCGGTGGAGCGCTGCCGGGAGCTGACCCGGCGGCACCGGCTCGACGCGCTCCAGCTCCATGGGCAGGTGGACCCCGGCGTGGTGGGCGACCTCGACGTCACCGTCATCCGCGCCGTCAACCCCGCCGGCCCGGGCGAGGCCTTCACCACCGACTGGTGGCCGGACTGCCTGCTCCTGCTCGACAGCGCGCCGCGGCGGGGCGGAGCTCTCCCCGGGGGGACCGGGCTGCCGATTGATCTCGAGACGGCCGCCGAGGTCGCCGCCCACCGCCGCATCATCCTGGCCGGAGGCCTCACCCCCGACACCGTCGGGGGCGCCATCGAGCGGGTCCACCCCCACGGCGTCGACGCCAGCAGCGGGCTGGAGTCGAGCCCGGGCGGCAAGGATCCCGGCCGAGTGCGAGACTTCGTGCTGGCGGCGCGGGAGGCCTTTGCCACGGTCGAGGCGCACCGGATCCGGGCGGGGGCTGATTCCGCCGGCCGCCAAGGAGGGATTCGATGACCAGCGCCGGACGGTTCGGCATCTACGGCGGGGCCTTCGTGCCCGAGACGCTCGTCCCCGCGCTCGAGGAGCTGGAGGCGGCGATGAACGAGGCTCTCGCCGATCCCGCCTTCATCGCCGAGCTCGACGGCTGGCTCTACGACTACGCCGGGAGGCCCACCCCGCTGACCCTCGCCCGGCGGCTGAGCGAGGCCTGCGGCGGCGCCGAGATCTGGCTCAAGCGTGAGGATCTGGTCCACACCGGCGCCCACAAGCTGAACAACGCGCTCGGTCAGGTGCTGCTCGCCCGGCGGANNGTCTACATGGGCCGCGAGGACATCCGCCGCCAGGCGCTGAACGTCTACAAGATGGGCCTTCTCGGAGCCGAGGTGAGGCCCGTCGACAGTGGCTCCAGGACCTTGAAGGACGCCACCAACGAGGCCATTCGAGATTGGGTCACCAATGTCGAGAACACGCACTACGTGATCGG
>PLAK01000070.1 GCA_003134115.1 Candidatus Changshengia sp. | reverse complement strand
CTGGAGCCCAAGGTGGGAATCGAACCCACGACCTACGCCTTACCAAGGCGTTGCTCTACCTCTGAGCCACTTGGGCCGGGTCACCGGACCGGGAGATGGTACCCGATGGCCGTCAGCGGCGAGGCACCTGATGCGCCCGCCCCCATTCTTCCCCAGGTGGGCCGGGGGCACCAGCCCTTGCCGGGCCCACGCGGGGAGGCGCCTCCGGCCGGCGGCCGGGCTGGCGGGGGCGGCCGGGACGCCGGAGCCTCTCCGCTTGACGGGGCGACCGCCTGAGGTCACCATCCGGGCTGCCCATGGACGTCGAGAACCGCCTGCGCATCAGCGGCCACGCCGAGACCAAGGTCATCCCCGACCGGGCCTGCTGGACGGTGACGGTCCGGGCCGAGGACCAAGACCGAGATGCAGCGTTCCGCCGCTGCGCCTCGGCCCGCGAGGGGCTCGTCGAGCGGCTCCAGGCGATCGAGAAAGGCTGCGTCAGCGCCGGGCGCATCGCGGTCGCGGAGGAGATCGAGTACTACTGGGTGGTCAGCAACGAGCTGCGCGAGGAGGTGGCGCGGCAGCTCGAGGGGACCCGGCTCCCCAAGGGCGTTGTTGCCCAGATCGGCGAGACGATCGGCGAGCAAAGACGGCGGCGGCGTTGCTTCGCGGCGACGGCGACACTCGGGGTCGACGTGACCGTGGACGCGAGCGGCAGGGTGCCTCAGCTGCTCGTCGCGGAGGACGTCGCATCGAGCAACGGGCCCTGGTTCAGGATCTCGCGCGACGAGGAGATCAGCGACGATCTCCGTGCCAGGGCGGTGGAGAACGCCCGCTCCCGCGCCGCGGCGCTGGCCGAGTCGGCTGGCCGCCGGCTCGGCCGGGCGGTGGTCATCTCCGACCGTGACGAGTCGTTGGCAGAGCTGACCGGCTCAGGAGCTGGCGCCGTGCCGGCCACGGTCCAGGGGGCGCGCTTGATGGCGTCGAGGGCGATGAGGGTGCCGGGACCCGCGGGCATCCCGCCGGAGGAGTCGGTCCCCATCGTCATGGAGATCGCGCCCGAGCCGGTGGAGATGTCCGAGGCGATGACGGTGGTCTTCGAGCTCATCGACCGCGACTGACCGGCCGGAGGTGATCCCGCGGTCATGGGGGATCAGGGCCGGGCTCGGTCGGCGAAGACCCTGGCCAGCGCGCTCAGCCGGCCTCAGCCGGCTCCAGCTGCAGCTGCAGCTGCAGTTGCAGGCCACGCAGCAGTCTGATGAACAAGACCCAGAAAGCCAGCTGGAAGACCACCTGCGCCTGCAGCTCGAAGCCCCCCGAATGGGGCAGGTAATAGGCCGCCGCCAGGCCGCCCAAGAACATGATGCCGGTGAGAAGAGCGAAGTGCCGGTCGCCGCCGCCCAGCCATTTGATGGCCAGACAAGCCAGCCCCAATTGGACCAGGAACAGGGTTGACCCGAAGAGCTCATGGGCGCCGCCAAAATGGGTGTACGGCGTCAGGAGCAGGCCAATCATCTGGACGGCCATGATCTTCATGGACCAGCCGATGATCGGGCCGTGGTCCAGATCGGTCACCAGCTCGGAAGCCCGCCACACACAGTGAGCGGCACCCAAAAGGGCGACTGCGTAGGGCACGATCGTATCCGTATTCACGCCCAGGTAGCTGAGGCCGTAGTTGACGCGCAGACTTTGGGGGCGGATCAGGATGTCCACAACCAGCATGACTGCCGTCAGCGCCAGCCCATAGGCGACGTAGGCGATCGAGCGTTCGGCATCCGAACGCCCTTTGACCAGTAGCTGCCTCACGGCCGGTAGACCTCTGCCTCTCATGCCGGCATTGTAGCGAGAACCCTGAGATGGCTCTTGCGATACCGGCGCCCAGACCTAGCCCGCCGCTGAAGATCCGAAGGTCTGGGGACAACCGGACCGGGCCGGGCGACAGCCCCACTCGGAGCCGCGTCGGCCCCTCCACCGCGAGCGAGCAGTGGGAGATTCACCACGCCCAGGAGGCCGGCGTACGGCAGACAGGCCTCAGGAGAACGTCACCAGTGCCCCGGTCCAGACCTCAGATGCCGAGAAGGTCCGGGCATAGCTCTGCGCTCCAGCCGTGTTCAGGATCATGTAGGCGGTCTGCTCCCCGGACAGCCAGCCAGCGACCGAGGACTCTTCGACCGGGAGCGCGGTGTACCCGCCGCTGGTCCCGCTCAGCGCGGACTTGGTGCCCCAGCCCGACTCCCACCGCGACCCCGACACCCCTCGACATCTTGAGTATGCCGCTCGCCACCCTGGCCTGTTGGCGCGGCGCCGCCGACCCCGTCGTACCTGTTCACCGGGTCATGAACACAGGATCAGCAGTGCTTCGTCGCGGATCGACGCATTCCGCGCAGCCGCCTCGCCGGCAAGCGGCCATCACAGTTCCGTCACGCATCGGCCCCCGATATCGGCCATCGGTGACGTCTTTATCGCCGGGACGTCACGACGCGGATGCCAAAGTGAAACGCATCGTATGCAATCGCTGGAGAGACAAGATGAACGGTCAGATATCGAGGCGGGTCCTCGGCGCCACCCTCGCGATGGCCGCGGCAATCGCGGTGACGGCGTGCGCGCCGACCCAGCTTCCCGCACGCCCTGCAACAACGCGGCTCACGGCGTCCTTGACGTCTGTCGCTGGCCTCACCACTCAACGTCCCAACGTCTCTCTGGCATTGCTCGGTGGGGTGAACGCCTCTGCCGAGGTGTCAACGGCCACGGCCGCCGGAGCGACCGAGGCGCCCACGTCAGTCGAGGCGCCAGCGTCGACTCCCATCCTTCTCTACGCTCAGGATTGGAACAGTTACCCGAGCACCCGCACCACCGCCGCATGGCAGGAGGCCGCCGTCACCCACCAGGTCTTGGTCGGTACCCCGGGGCCGGTCTACGGGGACATGATCTCCCAGTTGCACGCCTGGAACCCCGAGCTCAAGGTGCTCGTCTACGATCTCGGGCCCTACACGCAGGCCGGAAGCTCCGAGTACGAGACCCTGATGACTGAGCACCCCGACTACTTTGCCCGTGATGCGGCGGGCAACCTCATCACGGTGCAGGCGGCCAGCGGCTCGCCAGGTTTCGCCGAGAACACGCTGATGGACGAAGGCAACCCGGGCTGGCAGGCGTGGGAGGCTCACCGGGTCGCCACCAACGTTGCCAAGTACGGCTTCGATGGCGCCTACATCGACTCGATGGGACCGGGGGTGTTCTCGGGAACCACCACCGGCGTACCGATGGACCCGTCCACCGGGCAAGCCTATACGAAGGCCGAGTGGATGGCCGCGGGAGGCCAGGCCCTCGACGTCATCAAAGCGGCGATCGGATCCAAGTACCTCTTCTCCACCGGTCTGGTCAATGGGGTCGCCTACACGCAGGACACCCACTACCTCTCCGACTCCACCGCCAACGGGGTGCAGACCGATTCGTGGATGCGGGTCGCGAACGGCTCGTTGACGCAATGGCCGAGTGCTTCCCTGTTGGCCGCGGACCTGGCCATGGTGCAGTCACTCAACGCCGAGGGCAAGGCCTTCTACGCGTGGACCAAGGTGTGGACCACCGCGACCCCGGCACAGGAATCGGCATGGGACACCTACAGTCTCGCGGCCTACCTGCTCGTCGACAATGGGGTGAGCGACTTCTACACTTTCGATTCGCCGTTCAACTCCGACCGCACCACCATCTTCTATCCCAACGAGCGCTCGGCGCTGGGCGCTCCGGACGGGGGCTTCACCCTGAGTGGCGGCGTCTACAGCCGAAGCTTCCAGTTCGGCTCCGTGACCCTCAACACCACGACCAACGTTGCAACCATCGACGTCGCGCCCTGAGCCTTGACAGCCGGTTGACCCCCAAAAACAGGGGGGGGTGCCCGCTGCTGACGCGGTGCGCCGCAGTCGGCATGTACCATGCAAACTGAGCCTGGACCGGGAAGCCGGTCGCCATTGAGGGGAGATTCATCGATGTCCGTTCCCACCAACAACCGCACCCCGTTTCGGGCGATGGCGGTCGGCCTGATCGTCGTCGCCGTGGCCTGCGTGGCGCTGACCATCTACTGGCTGGCGGTCAAGTCGACCTTCCTCGCAAGTCACTACGGCCACCAGCCGAAGCATGCCCTCGTGGCCGGAATCGTGGCGGTTGTGGCCCTGATCGGCGCGGGAATCCTCTGGCGCCAGGACTCCTGATCGGCGCCAGAATCTGCTGGCGTCAGATTCGCGCGTACCGGCGGAGCGGCGGCTCCCGATAGCGTTCCTATCGACCCATGTGCACGGCTTGCTCGAGGGGTGCTCGTCAGCCTCCCGAAGCTGCCTGCGGCGCGGCCGCGCCACCGTCGCCTCCGAGACCGTGTGCCTCGGCCTGGCGGTCTCGCGCCCAGCTGGCGAAGCCGTCGGCGCGACGGACCAGAGACCAGACGAGGGGGCCGACGATGAGCACGGCCACGAGGACGATCCCGAGGGCCAGGGCTGGGACTCCGACCAGCTTGAGGCCCGATGCCGTCAGAACCATGGCCAGCGCCCGCCGGACCAGGCGAGGCGGCGCGTGCGAGGAGACGAGGGCACCCAGGAAGACGCCCGGAACACTGCCGATCACCAGTGCGGTGGTGAGGGCGAACTGGACGTCGCCGAAGATGAGGTGCCCAAGCGCGGCCGAGGCCACCAGCGGCATCGCCTGGACAAGGTCGGTGCCCACCAGCTGGGACGCCTTGAGACGGGGGTAGAGGAAGAGCAGGCAGGCAATGATCAGGGACCCCGAACCGACCGACGTCATGCCCACCACCAGACCCCCGAGAGCTCCGATGAGCAGGGTGGGAACCCGGCGGACGGGGACCCGCCCGTTGTCCGCCTCCTTGAGGTGCTCGCCGCGAGCACGCTGGCGCAGATTGATCAGGGCCTTGAGAACCATCGCTCCGGCGGAGACGAGCAGCGCGGCTCCAAGGGCGAGCTCGACGATGTTCTGCACCTGCGGGCCGTGGGCCAGCACCTTGATGAGCAGGACTCCGACGAATGCCATCGGCACCGAGCCGATCGAGAGCCAGAGAACCAGACCGCCCTGCACCGTGCCCCGGCGGAGGTGGACCGCCGCTCCCACCGGCCTCATGATCACGGAGGCGACCAGGTCGCTCGAGACCGCGGCCGGCGCCGACACGCCGAAGACCAGGATGAGGACGGGGGTCATCAGGGCGCCGCCTCCCATCCCGGTCATTCCCACCACGAAGCCGACGATGAGGCCGGCGAGCGCAATCGAGATACTCATGTGGACTCTCCGAGACCCCCTCTCCTGAACAGCGAGCCGAGTTGCGGCTGTCCTCCCGCACCCCGCTCCGGCTTCGCCCTTTCCCCGGGCTTCGCCTTCACGAAGTGAAGCTAGTGAAGAACAGGGTAACCTCGCCTCATTGCCTCTGTCAGCAACCAGAATGGGGGGTTCGATCCTCCCGATTGGATCGCCAGGCCGGGACCATGGGACAATTGCTGCGAGAGTTCATCGGAGGTCGCGGAGCAACCCGCGACCAGACAACGGAGGGGGACCGCGTGTCTCCAGTCGACGGCCGTCCGCGCATGATCTTCGTCCTCGGTACGGGGCGCTGCGGATCGACACTGGTGGAGGAGATCCTCTGCCGCCACCCGAGCGTGGGATTTGTCTCCAACCTGGAGGACCGTTACCCGCTGCCCCCGGCAGCGTCACGCTGGAATGGGCGCCTGTACCGCGGACTGCCGGCCAGGGCAACCCAGAAGGGGCGCCTCCGTTACGCCCCCTCGGAGGCCTATCGGGCTCTGGATCGCGAGCTCTCGCCAGTGCTCAGCACATCGGCTCGCGACCTGCTCGCCTCGGACGTCACCCCCTGGCTGGATCGGCGCCTCCGCGAGTTCTTCCTCTCGCGGGCGTCCGCGCAGCAGGTGGACACCTTCATCCACAAGCTGACCGGCTGGCCGCGGATCGGCTTTCTCGACCAGATCTTCCCCGAGGCGCGGTTCATCCATGTCATCCGCGATGGCCGGGCCGTGGCCAACTCGTGGCTCCAGATGCCCTGGTGGCTCGGCTACGGCGGCCCCGAGCGCTGGCAATGGGGACCCCTTGGCCCGGAGCTGGCCGCCGAATGGGAGCAGTCGGGCCATTCCTTCGCCGTCCTGGCCGGGCTGCTCTGGGCACTCCTCGTCGACGCTTTCGATGCGGCGGCCTCGCCACTCCCAAAGGGACGTTGGCTCGAGGTCCGCTACGAGGACGTCACCGCACGTCCGCGCCAGGCGTTCGAGGCCATGCTCGAGTTCTGTGATCTCCCCTGGGACGGGGGCTTCGAGCGCGGCTTCCGGCGCCACCGCTTCGAGCGTGGGCGCGCCGACGCCTTCCGCCGCGACCTCCCGGGCCCCGAGGTGGACCGTCTCACCCGCCTCCTCGCCGGCCGCCTTGACGCTCACGGATACTCCGCCGAACGCTGACCTCGCTCGGCGGCGTATGAGGCCGGTCTCCTACGAGCTGGCCACCGTGAACCTGACCAGCGGCGTGCTCCCCGAGTTGCCACTGGTGTCGACGGCCCGCGCCGTGGCCGTGTAGGTGCCGCCGTACACCTCGCCGACGAAGCCGAAGCTGAAGGTGCACGAGGTGATCGTGGTGCAGACCGGGGCCGCAACGTTCCACTCCTTGGTCGACGACCAGTTGGAGAGGCTGCCGTTCCACCAGAGATTGGTGGTGGCATTGTGGACAGCCACCTCCAGGTCACCCAGCGCCACGTTGTCCGCTGCGCTCCCGGTGATGGTGACCTGGGACGCCGGCATCAACTGCTTGGAGGTGGGTGAGGTGAGCGTCACCGTGGGTGGGATGGTGTCGCTGCCAGGCGCGGGCGGAATGACGCTGTACGAAAACTCCTGCACCCGTCCGACGTTGGCGTCGGCGACGTAGATGTCCCCCGAGGAGTCGTTCCCGATCTCCGACGGCTCGTTGAACTGGCCGGCCGCATTGCCCTTGGCGCCGATGTGGCCGAGATACGTGCCGTTGGTCTGGAACACCTGAACCTGGTCGAGCTTGGTGTCTGAAACGTAGACGTCGCCATTGACCACGTCCACACCCCACGGCGTCTCCAGCTGGCCGGTGCCGGTGCCGAAGCTGCCCAGGTGGCCGATCTCCGAGAAGCTGGTTGGGCTGCTCGGATTGAAGGGGCTCCACACAGTCACCGGCGAGCCGAATCCCCCCCCCTGCTGGGTCACGTAGACGTCGCCGGTCGCCGGGTCGACCGCGACCCCGAAGTTGTTGCAGAGGTTGCTGATCTGGCCGGCATACTGGGGCGGGTTGTCCGATGCGTTCCAGACCGTGACGGTGCACGACCAGTAATCCGAGATGTACGCGTAATCGGTGCCGTCGGTCTCGTGGAAGGCGACGCCCTCCGGCGCCTCGAAGCTCCCTGGAGCATTGGAGTCCGTACCGCTCCCGAGGCTGGTGAGGTAGGTGCCGTTCTCGGCGTAGATGCGGATGTAGTAGTCACGGGTGTCGGCCACCCAGACGTTCCCGGTCACGGGATCCACGCCGATACCGCGGGGGTAGTCCAGGCCGTAGGGTGCAGTGCTCCCGCGATGCCCGTAGGTGGCGTCGAAGGCGCCGTCGCTCGCGAACTCCTGGAAGCGGTCATTCCAGGCATCCGCAACCCAGACGGTGCCGTCATTGGGATTGACGGCCACGCCGCGGGCCTCGGAGAGGAACCCTGGCGCGGGCGGCTCCGAGGGCTGTGGGTAGACGGCTTCGAAGACGCCCGCCGAGGTGAACTCCTCGAAGCGGTAGTCGCTGTAGTCGGCCACCCAGACGTTGCCCTGACCGTCCACGGTGACCTGGCGCCCTCCGTCCTGGAACTGCCCGGGGCCCGTGCCCAGGGAACCGAACTGGGTGATCCAGGTACCGTTGAGGTTGAACTCCTCGACCCGGCCGGCCTGGGCGTCGACGACGTAGAGCAGGTCGTTGACGGGGTCGATCGCCGCCCCCCGGAGGTCGCCGGTGAAGTGCCCGGCACCGAAGTCCTGGACCCATCCGCCGTTGTAGTTCTGGGTGCTCGCGCAGGTGCTGAGATTGGGGTCGAACTCGCTGACGCGGAGGTTGGATGCGTCGGCGACGTAGACGTCCCCGGAGGGCGAGACGGCGATGCCCATGGCCTGGATGAAATCGCCGGGCCCGCTTCCGTAGGTCCCCCACGAGCAGGTCTCCGGATCCCCGGACTGGTTGGTGTTGTAGACCTGCACCCGGTTGGGGTTGCCCGGGTTCCCCGAGAGATGTCCGTTGACCACGTACAGATCCCCGGAGCCGTCCATGGCGATCCAGGCCGTGTACTCGGAGCGGGTGTCCACCTCGCCCAGGTAGGTCCCGGTGTCACTGAACTCGGCGATGTAGCCCGCCGTCTTCTGCGTGCCGTTCTCGGCCACCCAGATGTCGCCGTTGCGGGGATCGACCGCGATCGACTCGGGCTGGCCCTGACGGGTCGAGGCCGACTGATAGAAGGAGTTGGTCTGCTGGCCGGTCAGCGAGTAGCTGCGCACGAAGAAGTTCCAGTAGTCGCCGACCTCGAGCTGGTTGGCGGCGGCATCGTAGGCGATGCCCCAGGCGTAGACCCCGGCCGTGCCGGTGCCACCGATCGTGCGTTCGTAGCCGGGTGCCTGCCATGCGGCCCCCGCGCTGGTGGCCGACGTCATCGCCGGGACCACGCAGACTGCCGCGGTGGCCAGTGCCATCAGGGCAGGGCGCACACCGCGCAGCGGCGTGCGCAACCTCATCTCTCGCATCTGTGCATCCTCTCTGTGCAGCCCATCAACTCCCCTGCTCAGGAGGAGAGCGAGTACGCCAGGATCCTGTCGTTGTAGGTGTCGGCGATGTAAAGGTCACCGTTGGGCCCGAAGGCGACGTTCTCGGGGTTGTTGAGCGTGGTTGGGCCACCCCCGGGCACATCGCTGCCGGTGATCGTGACGCCCGCGATGCCGCTCGGCTCGTTGAGCAGCACCACCTGGCCGGGATCGGAACGCTCCGCCACGGCGATGTAGGTGCCGCTGGCAGCCACTCCATAGGGAACGGTGAGTCCTGTGAAGGTCTGGACAACCCCGGTCACGCTGCCGGAGTGGACGCTCAGCTCGACCACCCGCCCGTTGGCGCTATCGGCGACGAAGACGTTGCCGGTGGTCGGATCGACGGCGATGCCGGCCGGGGTGGAGAATTGTCCGGTGCCGCTGCCCTTGGTGCCGTACGCGCTCGTCACGCTGCAGGTGCCGGCGTCCGCGGTGCAGGTGGCCACGTTCCAGGACTCGATCCGCTTGTTCTTGGTGTCGGCGACCCACGCGTAGCCGCCGCCGATGGCGATCGAGTAGGGGTAGTCGAGGTCACCGGCCGCCGTCCCCTCCTTGACGAACTCGGCCACGCCGGTGCAGTCATCGCTCAGCGGCTCGAGGATCTGCAGGTCGCTCTGCTTGGTGTCGGCGATCCAGTAGTCACCGGTGACCGGGTCCACAGCGACGCCGCGGGGCCAGTTGAAGTCGCCGGTGCTGGTGAAGCCGCGTTGACCGCAGGTGCCGATCAGGGCGCCGCTCGAGCTCATCACCACCACCCGCTGGTTGACGGTGTCCATGGACACCACGTCACCCGAGCTGTCGAAGGAGATGCCCCGCACCTGGTTGTAGATCGACGTGCTGGTGTCTCCGGGGGAGACGACCGGGTTCGGAATTGTCTCGGCGTAGCTGTACCCCGACGGAGACCGGGTGAACTCCTCGACCCGGTTGCCCCAGAGGTCGGCGCCCCAGATGTTCCCACTGGCGTCCACCGCCACGCGGCGCAGCTGGGTGAAGGTGCCGGTCAGCGTGTTCGCTCCCGGCGAGCCCACCTGGGCGACCCAGGTACCGCTCGGCGTGAATTCCTGGAGGCAGTCATCGTTGGAGTCGGCGACGTAGATCGCCTCACCGGGCTTGCCCGCGTCGATGAAGGGGTCTGTACCGACCGCGACGCCGTACGGGTTGGCGAAGGTGCCGTCCCCGTTGCCGTTGCAGACGCCGCCGGTCTTCTTCTTGCCATGGGTTCCCCACGAGGTGATGCAGGTGCCGGTGGAGCTGAACTCGAGGATGTCGTTGCTCTCGTAATTGGCGACGTAGACGTTGCCCGAGGCGTCGGCCGCGGCGTCCCGTGCACGGTTGATGGTGCACGAGCCCTGCGAGACGATCGACCTCTGGAAGGCGCCCGCGGTCGTGAAGACCTGCACCTGGCTCTTGGTGCCATTGGCGACGAACACCAGCTGCCCGGACATGGTCGTGCTGCCCGTGACCCCGATCGGCGCCCCACCGCCATTCAGCTTGAATGGCTTCACCAGGCACTTCCCCGTGGTGGCGTTGAGCACGACGATACGGCTGTTGCCGTTGTCGGCAACGTAGACGTTGCCCGAGGAGTCGACGCCCACGTCGCGCGGCTGCTCGAACTGGGGGAAGCCCGGGGTCGAGCCACACGGTGCCGAGTTACCCTCGTTGGCCACGTCCGAGGGGTTGGTCTGCCACACGAGCACGCCGCCCGGCGTGTACTCGGCAATCCGGTCGTTGCCGGTGTCGGCAACCACCACGTCCCCCGCCGTGCCGGCCGAGGTGGTCGTCGCATCGGTGGGGACGATCTCCATGCCGGAGGGATACATGCCGGCATGGCCAGGTCCGCCCAGGGTGGCTACATACGAGGCGGTCACCGCACCACCGGCCAGAGCTACCGAGGAGGCGACCAGCAGGAGGAGCCCCGCCAGCACCGCGCTGAATGTCAGTCGGGAGGGGTGCGCGCTCGGACGCAGCCGGCGCCTGTGAGTTCGCTCTGTCACCTGTCCTCCCCTCCGAGCACCACCTCAGACGGGCCGCACCTGGCCCGCCGCATCCCGAACCCCTCGCAGCGGGCATCCGTGAGATGTGGTTCGCCGCCCGCCGCATCGGACGTTAGCCGAGCCACGGCGACATGCGCGATCCCCAAAACAGGTGGGGTGCCTCCCCCAAAGACGCGGCTTTCCGATCGCTTCGATCCTGCATAAGATCGGTGAGACAGAGGCGATGGCCGATAAAGCCTGCCTTGGAGGACGTCTGTGGAGGGGGCAATGCGCCGCAAGCGCACCAGGCTTTTGGCCATGCTGACCGCCGTTCTCGGAGCAGGCGCCCTCGCCACCGGGACGGCGACCGCTGCACCCCCCACGCTCCCCTCACCGGCGTATGCGAGCACCCTCATCGGACCCGGGCAGGCAGACATGTATCCGGTCGACGTCGACTCCAACTCGACCAACTCCCAGAGTTGCACCTCGGCCGCCTCCGGCTGCTACTACTTCGTCCTCGACGCCGGCAACTACCGGCTGCTGGCGGTCAACCGTGTCAGCCACACCATCGACTGGCAGATCGGCGGCCAGCAGGGCAACGACCCCCTGGCGGGGAGCTCGTCGGGCAGCCTGCCGGTCCAGCTCAGCGATGCCCGGGCGGTGGGGTACGACCCGGCGACCGGTGATGTCTACGTCGCCGACACCGCCAACAACCGGGTCCTGGTCTTCTCCTTCTCCCCCACTGCCGGCTTCAGCTACCTGACCCAGTTCGGCAGCAAGGGCACAGGGGACGGCGAGTTCAGCGAGGCCTACGGGGTCGCCGTCGACAGTGCCAGCCGGTGGGTCTACGTCGTCGACGGGGCCGGCCGGGTCGAGAAGTTCTCCATCGGCGCTGGCAGCCCGCCCACGTTCGCGTATCTGGGCTCTTTCGGGACGGGGACCCTGCACGCGCCGCGCCAGGTCGCGGTCGCCCCCAACGGCGACGTCCTCGTGATGAACCGGCCCCAGAACAAGACCGAGAGCGAGTGCTACGTCTATCGGGCCACCAGCACCTCGGCAACGCTGGAGTTCGGCTTCGGGACCTCGGGGAAGGCCAACGGCCAGTTCACCGACGACCCCCGCGGGGTGGCGGTGAGCTTCGACGGCACCCTGGCCTTCGTCACCGATTCCGGGGGAAAGCGGATCGAGGCCTTCAGCCTCACCCAGGCCGGCGGCCACTACACCGGCGCCACCTGGTCCTACACCATCCCCTCGGGAACCGGCAGCGCGGCCTACGTCGGGCCCCGCGGGCTGACCGTGACGGCCGACAACCACCTGCTCCTCACCGACGAATGGGGCTACAACCTCCACGAATACGACTTCACGCCGGGCACCACGACCTACGCCTCAACCTGGAACAGCACCCCGAGTGCCCCCCCGGTCCCGGGGGTCAACGCTCCACGGGGCCTTCAGGTGGCGGCCAGCGGCGAGATCTACGTCATGGACTACTGGAACCAGCGGGTCGAGTACGGCACCCTCGGCGCCAACGGGCAGATCCAGGCTGCGCAGGCGTTCGGCACCCGCGGTGACCCGGATGTCACCGGCACCATCAACTTCGCCTGGAGCATCGCGATCCAGCCAGGGACGGGGAACGTCTTCGTGGCCAACCGGGAGAGCAACCAGGTGGAGGTGTTCAGCCCCAGCGGAACCACACTCGCCATCGACGGCAAGAACGGCAGCGCCAACGGGAGCTTCAGCTTCCCCCAGGGCATCGCCTTCGCCCCCAACGGGAACCTCTACGTCAGCGACAGCGGCAACAACCGGATTCAGGAGTTCTCCGTCACCGGGAGCAGCGGCCTGACCTGGCTGGCCAGCTACGGGACCGCGGGCAATGGCTCCGGTGCGCCGGCGGGCGAGCTCAACCAGCCGACCGGGATCGCCTTCGCCCCCGACGGCACCCTCTGGGTCGCCGACACCCTCAACAACCGCGTCCAGAGCATGTCGCCTTCCGGAGTGTGGACCGCGTTCCACACCCCCACCTCGACCAGCAAGCAGACCTCCTTCAACATTCCGTGGGGCGTGACGGTTGCTCCGGACGGCAGCATCTGGGTCTCGGATACGGGCAACAACCGGATCGTCTCCATGAGCGCGGCGGGCGCCCTGAACTTCAGCGCCACGGGAGCCCAGATGGGCATCCCGGGCGGCACGATCTATCCGTTTGCGATCGCCTTCGGTGGCGGTGGAACCCTCTACCTCAGCGACACCTGGAACAACCGGGTGCTCGTCCTCGCGACAACGTGACGGGAGATCGCACCATGGAAGTGATGAGGCGTCACCAGGCCGGGGTCCGGCGCTGGTCGCGGCTACGGATCATCGTCGGATCGGGGCTGCTCGCGGCCACGGCAGCCTTGACCGGACTGGCGTCGGACACCCCGGTGTCCGCGGCATTTCAGAAGCCGGCATATGACACCACCATCGGGGGGCCGGGCAGCGCCTTCGTCTATCCCTTCGGGGAGGCCTGGGATCCCACCACCTACACCCAGGGCTCGACCGAGTACGACGGGACGCTCCTCGTCGACGACTACAACAACTACGACATCAAGCGCTTCGCAGCCGACGGCACCTGGCTGGCCACCTACAGTTCCAAGGGCACGGGGCCGGGTCAGCTCTCGGAGCAGCCCTCCGGGGTGGCGGTCGACCCCAGCAATGGTGACTTCGTGGTCGCCTTCGCCTTCGACGGCTACGGCTACATGGNNGTTCACGCCGTCTGGGACCTGGATCCGCACCGTGACGGTACCCGGTGGGTTGGCCTGGTACTCGCCCTTCATCGCCATCAGCCCGACCACCGGGGACGTCTACCTGGTCCAGTCCACCGGGCTCGCAAAGTCGGCGCCCAACGTCGTCTTCATGTTCGACAGCAGCGGCAACTCGCTGGGGCAGTTCGGCACCAATGACACCGGCACCAACACGACCAAGGCCTGCGCGGCCGGCCAGTTCGGCCTGATCCGAGGCATCGACCTCGACGCCGAAGGCAACGTGTACGTCAACGACGTCAGCAACCATTGCATCCAGGAGTTCACGGGCAGCGGGACCTTCATCACCTCCTTCGGGAACAAGAACGAGCTGAGTGCCAACACCCGGGGAATCGGCATCGATCGGACTGACGGCGTGCTCTACGTCGCCGACGCCGCCAAGCAGGAGGTCGAGGCCTTCAGCATCGCCTCGGGCACCTTTGGCCACTTCGACGGTT
>PLAK01000016.1 GCA_003134115.1 Candidatus Changshengia sp. | reverse complement strand
CCCAGGCCTTCCAGACCGCGCTCAACGTTCGGCTGCTGCGCTCTGTCGCCATGAAACGCGGCCTGAGCACGACGATCGTGAGTCCGGATCCCCGCATCCAGGAGGCGGCTCAGCGCGCCGGGCTGATCGCCTACAGCTCCGTGGCCGCGTTCGAGGGTGGGATACCCGTCGAGGCGCCCCGTCCCGGCTTCCGTCCCGCGGAATCGTCGCCCCATCCCCATGCTCCCTTCCTGCCCGATCGGCCCGAGGTGACGGCGGCGACGCCGGGGGTGGCAGGGGTGGCGGCAGCGCCGCCGTTCGAGTACGTGCCCCGACCCATCTCCCCGGCGGAGACCGCTGGCGCCGAGCTGCCCGCGTCATCGCCGGCGGCCGGCTCGGTGCCGCTGGCGGCGGACGTGCCCGGAGCCGTCCCGCCTCCCCGCACCGGGCCCTGGGGCGCACCGATCGTTCCTCCCTGGCCACCGGCTCCGCTCGACCACGCACTGCCGGCCGCGCAGCCGCGTGCCCCGTTCCTCCCGGCGTCGCCCGGAGGGGTGCCGGCCCGACCGGGGAGCCGGTGGACCGCCCTCTCCGACATCCCGGACGACGGAGATGGTCCGGTCTCGCCCTGGACCGGGACGGGATCGGCGTTTGCGGCGGGCGCCACCGCCGGCATGATCGGCGCACCGCCCGCTCCGTTCGCGCCGCCGGCGGTGACCGCGCCCCCACCGTCGGGGACGGGCCTCTCGAGCCATCGCCCGCCGCCGACCCCGCCCCGGGCGTCCACTGCGGGACGTCTCCGCCTGCCCTCCCGCCGGGTCATCTACGGAGCGGTCGTGGGTCTCCTGGCGCTCGGGGTCATCCTCTTCCTGCTCCTCGGCACCTCGGCCACGGTCACTATCACCGTGGCCGAGCAGCCGCTGACCGTCAACCCGACCATCCAGGGGACGACGTCGACGGCCCAGGCGAGCCAGTCCAACTACATCCTGAGCAAGCAGATCACGGACACCGCGAGCCAGACCTTCCAGGCGTCGCCCACGGGTACCCAGACGGTGCCCGGAGTGGCTGCCACCGGTCAGATCCAGTTCACGGTGCCCGCCAGCGCGGGTGGCTGCGTTCCGGGCAACGACCTCACCGTCTACCCCGGAAGTCTGTTCGAGACATCAGGGAGCACGCCGGTGGTCTTCTCACTGACAGGCCAGGCGCAAGCCATCTGCGCCGCCTCGGGCTCAACGAGCTTCCCGCCGGTGAACGTGACGGCCAGCAGTGCCGGTACCAGCGGCAACGTCCCCCCAGGTGCGATCGACACGTGCCCCGCCATCGAACCCTGGTGCCAGTCCTGGCAGATCACGAATGTGGCCCCGACCACCGGCGGGGTGAATGCCTCGACGGAGGCCGTGGCCAGCTCCGCCGACATCACCAACTGGCAGGAGCAGCTCGGCCAGGTCGAGAACCAGCTCGGCCAGAAGGCCGCCTCGGACCTGATCGCCAAGGCCGGTCAGGAGAAGGTCGCCATCGACCCCAACGGCGGGGGCAGGAGCATCACCTATGTGGTCACCCCCTCCACGTTCCCGCCCGCCACCGCGGGCACGGTGATGACCGCCACGACGGTGACGGTGACCATGACCGCCCAGGAGACCCTCTACAACCCGGCCGATCTCAACGCGGTGGTGCTCAAGGACCTTCAGGCCTCCGCCAACCTCCCCGCCGGGGACAGCCTGGTGCCCAGCCAGCTTCACCTCAACAACCTCCAGATCATCCAGGCCGGGAGCGACGGCAGCTTCGCCCTGTCGGTCTCCGGCGTCGACTACTACCACGGCAAGGTCGATCTGAGCCAGTTGGGGAGCCAGCTCAGCGGGCGCAGCCCCGGCAGCGTGCAGGGGATCGTCCAGCAGGCGATCCCGAACGTCCAGAGCGTGACCGTCGACGAGACCCCGATCCAGTTCCTCTTCATGCCCTTCTCCAGCTCCAGCATCCACATCGTGGAGACCTTCGTGACCTCCAGCGGCTCCGGGTCGAGTGCGAGCGGCTGAGCCCACGGCCGGGAACTGCAGCGTGAGCGCGACCTGCGCCGCCATCGGCGTCGACCTGGGCGATCGCCGCGTGGGCCTCGCCGGGGCCGATCCCACCGGCACCATCGCCACCCCCCTGACCACCCTGGAGCGCCGCCATCCCAAGTTCTGGTCCGCGCTGGAGCAGGCCTGTGTCGAGCGCGGCTGCCGCCTGCTGGTGATCGGCCTGCCCCGCCGGCTCGACGGCAGTGAGGGCGACGCCGCCGTCACCGCACGTCGCTTCGCCGCCGACGCCGGGCGCCGGCTGGGGCTGGAGGTGACCATGTGGGATGAGTGGTTGACCACCGCCCAGGCGGAGCGCGCCCTCATCGACGGAGGTGTCCGCCGGATGCAGCGGAAGAGTACGGTGGACGCGGTGGCCGCCACCCTGATCCTGCAGAGCTACCTCGACGCCCACCCCCGGAGGCCTTCGCCGTGAAGAACGGCCAGAGGGGCCGGCTCGGTGTGCTCTTTGCACTCGTCGGGGTGGTCGTGGTCGTGGCCCTGCTGGCCGGGGCCGTCTTCGTCTACGGGCGCATCCAGCTCGAGGCGGCGGATACCGGGAGCGAAGCTGCGACGGTCGTCACCGTGAAGCCGGGCGAGAGTCTCGACCAGCTGGCCAACAGCCTCGAGAGCCAGGGGCTGATCAAGAGTGCCCTCTTCTTCTCGGCTTACGCCCGGATCCGTGGCGTTCAGCTCCACGCCGGTCTCTTCCAGGTGGATTCGGCGATGGCGGCGAGCGAGATCATCAACGTCCTCGACGGCCCGCAGTACTGCCCGCAGGTGAAATTCGTGATCCCCGAGGGCTTCACCATCGAACAGGTCGCCGAGCGCATCGCCACGACCAAGGGGTTGGACATCACCCGGACGGAATACCTCGCCGCCCTCGCCCAGGGCGGCTACACGGCGCCCTTCCTCGGAATCCGTCCGGCGGGCGACACCTCCCTCGAGGGATTCCTCTTCCCGGCGACCTACTCGGTGCCGGACTGCGCAACCGCCCATCAGGTGGTCCAGGATCAGCTCACCGCCTTTGCTCAGAACGTGGTGCCCAAGCTCCCGGCGTCGCCGACCGAGGCCTACGACGATCTCATCACCGCCTCCATCATCCAGGCCGAGGCCCGCTTCGCCGCCGACTTCCCGCTGGTCGCCTCGGTGGTGAACAACCGGCTGGCGGCTCCGATGGATCTCCAGATCGATGCCATCGTGATGTACGGGCTGCACATGTCGGGGCAGCCGATGTCCACCGCCGACGAGGCCATCCCCACGCCGTACAACAGCTACCACAATCCGGGCCTGCCGCCCACCCCGATCGACTCTCCCGGTCTGGCGACCCTTGGGGGCGCACTCGCCCCGGCCTCGACCACGTACCTCTTCTACGTGACCGACCCGTGCGGACACAACCACTATTCGGTCACCGAGGCCGTCCACGAGCAGCAGGTTTCCCAATATGGGAGCTCGTGTTGATCGCTAGGGCGGACCGAGGATGCCGGTAGCGCCGCCGAAGTGGCTCCAGCTCGGATTGATCGGATCGGGGATCGGGCACTCGCCGAGTCCCGCGATGCATCGCGCCGCGCTTCACGCCCGTGATCTTCAGGGCGACTACACCACCCTGGACGTCAGCCCCGCCGAGCTTCCCGGGCTGCTCCTGCAGCTCCGCCGCGGAGAGTTCAGCGGCTGCAACGTCACCGTCCCCTACAAGGTGGCGCTGGCGGCGGCCTGCGACCGGCTGGAGGGCGATGCCGCGGTCTGCCAGGCCGTCAACACCCTGCTGATCCAGGACGGGGAGCTGATCGGAGACAACACCGACGCCCGCGGCTTCGAGCTCTCGCTCAGCTACCAGCGCCTCCGGCCCGATCCGGGGGCCCGGGCCATCGTGCTGGGAGCGGGCGGTGGGGCGGCCGCCTGCGTGCTCGCTCTCTGCCGGATGCGGGTGGACGAGGTGGTGGTGGTGGCGCGGCGCCCGGAGCAGGCGGAGGAGCTCTGCCTGCGGATCTCGCCCGACGCGCGAGCCGTCGATTGGAAGGAGACCGAGGCGGTCCGGGCCGCCGCCCGCGAGGCCGATATCGTCGTCAATGCCTCGTCGACCGGGGTCTCCGGCATCCCCGTGCCGGTGGATCTGCTGCCCGCCGGCTGCATCGTTGCCGACCTCCGCTATAGCCCCCGTCCCGTCGACCTCGTGGCCGCTGCTCTGGCACGCGGCCTCCGGGCCGCCGACGGCGTGGAGATGCTCCTCTTCCAGGGGATGCTCAGCTTCCAGCGCTGGACCGGCGTCGATCCCCCGTGGCACGCCGCCCGTGCCGCGCTCGAGCAGGCACTCGCCGGATGACCGGGCCAGCGGCGCTCCGCGCCGCCACGACCGGACGATGAACATCGCCTTCACGCTCGCCTCGGGGGCGGCGGGCGCCGTGGTCGGGCTGGGCACCGGGTGGCTCAACGTCGTCCTGGAGCGGGTGGAGAAGCTCCGCCAGGAGGAGGACGAGGAGCGCGCCGAGTACGAGGCGGAGGTTGTCAAGGAGGCGGATGCGGCCCGGGAACGGGGTGAGCAGCCCGAGGCGGCCGCTCCGTGGTTGCCCGAGAAGTACGGGTGGACCTGGCTGGAGTGGGGCCTCGGCCCGGTGCTGGGCGCCCTTGCCTTCGGCCTCTTCGCGGGGCGTCAGACGCTCACCTGGTCGGCCCTCGAGACCTTCCTCTGGATGGCCGTGTTCGTCCAGATCGTCCTCTTCGACCTCAAGCACCGGCTGATCCTGGACAAGATCACCTACCCGGCCATCGTGGTGGCCGTGGGGCTCTCCGCCGTCACTCCCGGGCTGTCGTTCACCAGGTCGCTCACCGGCGCCCTGGTGATCGGCGGCTTCTTCCTGCTCTTCCACCTCATCTCGCGCCGCGGCATCGGGCTGGGCGACGCCAAGCTCGGTGCCCTCATCGGCGCCGTGACCGGGCTCGGTCTGGACAGCCCCGGGCACCTGGAGGCGATCTACGCGGTGACGGGCGGCGTCTTCCTCGGGGGCGCCGTCGCGCTGCTCCTCCTGGTGACCCGGGTGCGGAGCCTCAAGGATCCGATCCCGTATGGGCCCTTCCTCTGCGCCGGCGCCGTGCTGGTGCTCTTCCAGAGTCTCCCCCTCACCTGAGTTTGGGATCCTTCTCGTGTCGCGGAGCGCGCAGCGCAACCGGCGCGGAGTCGCGCCGAGCCAAGGGGTGAGCCCCGGGGTGGCTCTGTCACCGGGGCGAGGGGGCGGCACGCCCCCTGACAGGCGCGGGGTCCCCGCGCGGCCTGCCGCGTGGGGCCTCTTCCAGAGTCTCCCCCTCACCTGAGGGCGGCCCGCATGCCGCATCATTGCGGCGTTATGACGCTCCACCTCCTGAGCGGCGAGTCCGTGGTGACCACCGAGCGGCAGCACGTCCTGGTGCTGGTACCGGTGACCCTGGTCGCCGTGATCTGCCTCGGCCTGCCGCTGATCCTGATCCAGCTGGTGCCCAACCAGGTGAGCGGCACCAACGTCAGCGGGGCCAAGGCGATCGCCGACGCGGTGGTGGCGGTGGTGGTGGTGGCGTGGTACCTGCTCCGCGTCTTGCGCTGGCACTTCCACACCTACACCCTGACCACCCACCGGATCGTCCTCTCCAGCGGGGTGATCTCGCGGGTCACCGAGTCGATCGCCCTCGACCGGATCCAGGACACCGTGGTTCGTCGCCCCCTTGCCGACCGGCTGATCGGGGCGGGGTCACTCGAGATCCAGTCCGCGGGCCGCGACGGCACCGAGGTCCTGCGCCTCGTCCCCAAGCCCGATCGCTTCTACACTCAGATCCTCCAGGCCATCGAGAACTACCGGGTGATGGCCTATCCGGGCGCNNGAGCAGGGGGGCCGCGCCGCTTCGCCCGCCCCCCAGGGGAGCGCGGGCGGGGTCTGACCGGCGCCGGGGCGGCCGGGGCCGTGGGTTGGCGCCCGAGGTGACGGAGGATAGCCGATGAGCGGCGCCATCGGCGGCACGGGAGGGGAGGGGCACGCTGTGGCGGTACCCCTGTCGGCGCCTCCGCAAGGTGGCCGGCAGCGGATCTGGTCAAGGGGTTTCCTCGGCCGCCGCCAGAACGCGACCGTCGTCGCCCTGTGCGCCGTGATCGCGGCAGCGCTGGACGCCCTCCAACTCAGCCGTCCCGGGTACCTGCTGGGCGGCACCCCGGACATCAGCGTCTACCTGGGGACCGCGATCAGGCTGGTCCACGGGGCCCTTCCCTACCGCGACTTCGTGCTGGTGCAGCCTCCGGGAAGCACGCTCCTGCTCAGCCCGGCCGCCCTCCTCTCGGAGCTGGTGGGCACCCGCTGGGCCCTCGGCGCCCTCCGGCTCGGGACCATCCTGGTGGCGGCCGCGAACGTCCTTCTGGTGGGAGGGCTGGTCCGGCACCACGGACGGCTTCAGACCCTGGTCGCCTGCGGGGTGATGGCGGTCCTCCCCGCGGAGGTCTACGCGCTCAACGCCGGGCTGCTCGAGCCCCTGGTGGATCTGTTCTGCCTGCTCGGAGCGGCGATCGTCTTTGACCGCGGTGCGCCATCGACCTCCTGGCGGCGGTGGGTGATCGGTGGCGCGTCGGTCGGCTTCGGCATCGCCGTCAAGCTCCCCGCGGTGGTACCCGCGCTGGTCCTCGGCGCTGTCTGCCTTCCCGACCTGCGGCGCCGCCTGGTGCCGTTTGCGGGCGGGGTGGTCGCCGGCTTCGCCCTGCCGTCGGCTGCCTTCTTCGCCGCCGCGCCGGGGTCGTTCATCCGTGACGTGGTGGTCAGCCAGCTCGGCCGCGTGCCCGGCGGGAGTCGCGGATCGGCACTGATCCGGCTCGCCGGGATGACGGTGGGACGAGGTAGCAACCCGGCGGTGGCCCTCACGCTGGCGGTGCTCGCGGTGACGGTGTTGGGGCTTGCGGTCCGCGGCCGGCGGAGGGATGCGAGCGAGTGGTTCGCCATCGCCTGCGCGCTGCTCGTCGGCGCGGTCCAGTTCTTACCGTCTCAGTACTACCCACAGTACGCCGCGCTGCTCGCGCCCTTCCTGGCGATGAGCCTGGCCACCGCCGTCGACCGTCTCTCCGCCGCCATCAGGCGGCCGGCGCTGGTCCCCGCTGCGGTGACGGCCATGCTTCTGATGGCCCTGGCCGGGCAGGTCGTCGCCGTGGAGTTCTCCTCGGTCAGCGACCCCGCCGCCGCCGTCCAAGCGGTCGTCCCTCCGGGGGCCTGCACCCTCTCCAACGGGCCCCGGGTGCTCGTCCCCAGCGACCGCTTCGTCTCGACCGCGCCGGGCTGCACCGAGATGGTCGATGCCTTCGGCACCATGTTGAGCTTCGCCGGCGATCCGGACGCCGGAGTCGCCGACCTCCGGACCGCGGTATCTCACGCGGACTACCTGGTGCTGACCAGCAGCGTCGCCGGCTGGCTGACCGGTCCGTACACGCCGCTGCAGGCCCTGGTCGGCGGGGACTTCCGCCTGGTGCGGTCCGGCGATCTGTGGGTCTACGTGCGCGACGGCCACAGGGTGGCGTGACCGCGGAGGGGATTGCTTCTCCGGGTGAGGGCGTATCGTGGCGCGACGAGCTCGGGCTCGCTGACCCGTAGAATCGCTGGCGCAACCAGCGACCCCGATCGCGCCTTCACACGAGTGAGATTTCCCCCTTGATGACGTCCCCGCGACAGACCCGGCGAGCGCCGCTCCGGTCTGCGCTGAAGTCCCGCCGATGCTCCGCTTCCTGACCG
>PLAK01000046.1 GCA_003134115.1 Candidatus Changshengia sp. | reverse complement strand
TCGCCGGGAGCCCGGCTCCTGGTCAGCCGCGACGGGCGGGTGGCTGGGTCCGTCAGCGGCGGCTGTCTGGAGTCCGCGGTCATCGAGGAGGCGCAGGCCACCCTCGCGGGTGAGGCTCCTCCTCGAATCCTCCACTACGGGATCAGCGACGACCTGGGCTGGGAGGTGGGGCTCGCCTGCGGGGGAAGCGTGGACATCTTCGTGGAAACGCTGTGTTGGGATGGATCGGATCCGGCGCTGGTCGCCGTCCGAGAGGCTGTCCGCGTCCGCCGCCCGGTGGCACTGCTGACCGTGGTGGCCGGGGAGCACACTGGCGCCAGGGCCACCGCTGATGAGGAGGCTCGCCTGGTCGGGAGCCTGGGCGACGGAGCCACCGAGTTGGCGGCGCTCACCGCTGCCGCAGGCCGTCTGACCTCCGGACTGCCGGGGATCGAGAACGTCTCCGGGATCTCCCTCTTCATCGATCCCATCGACGCCGCACCGCAGCTGGTCATCATCGGCGCGGTGGAGATCGCGATCCACCTCGCACGGCTGGCCAAGACTGCCGAGTACCGGGTCGTGGTCATCGATCCGCGGCGCACCTTCCTCACCGAGGAGCGCATCCCGGACGCGGACCTGCTCATCCCTCAATGGCCCGACGAGGCCCTGCCCGGCCTGGTCCTGGGGCCGCGCGACGCTGCCGTCTGCCTCGCCCACGACCCCAAGTTCGAGGATCCGGCCCTGGGCGTCCTGCTTCGGAGCCGGGTCGGCTACGTGGGCGCAATCGGCAGCCGGAGCACCCATGCGAAGCGTGTCACCCGCCTGCAGCAGGAGGGTCTCAGCGCGCTGGCCGTCTCGCAAATCCACAGCCCAGTCGGGCTGGACCTGGGCGCTGCCACCCCTCAGGAGATAGCGCTCGCCATCCTCGCCGAGGTGGTGGCGACCCGCCGGGGGCGATCGGGGGGTGCCCTCTCCCCCGCCGCTCCGGCGGCGCGGCCGTGAGACTGGAGATCGTCCCCGGCACCGCGATCCCCAGCGGGGGGTGGGTGGGATCGGTGCTCTGCCACGACATCCCGGGCGCCGATGGCCGGCCCGTACTGCGGAAGGGCCACCGCCTCGATCTCGCCGATGCCCCGACCCTTTCCCGAGTCGCCCCCGAGGAGCTGCATCTCCTCTGGCTGGGGGAGGACGATGTCGACGAGAACACCGCGGCGACACGGCTGGCCCACGCGGTAGCAGGCCCGGGGGTCGAGATCCATCCCCCCACCGAGTCGCAGGCCCGGCTGACCGCAGCCTGGCGGGGAGTTGCCCGGGTGGACTCGGCGACCCTGGCGGCCGTCAACGGAGTCGAGGGCATCACCGTGTTCACCATTGCCGACGGTGCTCCGGTCGAGGCGGACAGGACCCTGGCCGGTGTCAAGATCACCGCCTTCGGCATCCCGGGCAGCACCCTGGAGGCGGCCGAGCTGATCGCCACATCAGCTCCGCGCGGCTCCACGGTGACGGTGCGACGCTTCCTCCCGCTACGCGTCAGCGCCGTGGTCCGCCAGCGGATCGACCCGGCCGCTCGACAGAGGTTCGAAGCTTCGCTGCGGCAGCGCGTGGACTGGTTCGGCGGCGTGGTGGTGTCGATCGAGTATCCGGAGGACCACACCGCCGCCGATGGCTCCCTCCTCAGCGCCGCAGCCACAGCCGATCTGGTCATCGTCGTCGGCGTAGCGACCGTGGACCCGTTGGAGAGCACATGGCGCGGTCTGCTCGATGCCGGAGCCGAGGTGATCCGCCGGGGCTTGCCGGTGCATCCAGGCAGCAGCTACTGGTTGGTCACCGTCCAGGGCGTGCCCGTCATCGGGGTGGCCTCGTGCGGCATGTTCTCACGGCGCAGCGCCCTCGATCTGCTCCTCATGCGCTGCTTTGCAGGGGAGCCGCTGGATGCCGAGTTCCTCGCCGGCCTCGGGCATGGGGGCCTCCTCCAGTCCGAGGGGAGTTGGCGAATTCCGGCCTACGACCGTCAGGTCGAGGTGGAGGAGCGGTAGCGCCGCCAGTCGTCCGGTGTGTCGATGTCGACAGGGTGCTCGACATCCGAGCCGAGAACGAGAGGTGCGACCAGCTCAGGACGGGTGCGGATCAGACGCCGTGCGCCGACATCCCCCGACAGGGCCATGACCTCATCCCACAGGTCCCGGCGCAGGACCACCGGAGGTTGGAGGAGACCGCCCACGCTGAGCGCCGCGGCCGGCTGGAGGGAGACGGCGTGCACCTCGAGCAGGCGATCGAGCAGCCGCGAGCTGACCCCGAGCTGATCCCCCATGATGACCACGGCACGCTCGACGTCGGAACCGAGATCGGCAAGCCCGACCCGCAGCGAGGTGCTCATCCCCGAGGCATGGTCGGGGTTGACCAGGATTCGGGCCCTGCCCCAACGAACTCGCTGCTCGATCAGCTCGTGATCGGCGCCAAGAATCACCACCACGTCATCGAGCTGCGAGCCGCAGGCTGCGGCCACGACGCGCTCCAGCAGGGGCCGGCCCCCGAGGGAGAGGAGCTGCTTGGGCCGGCCCATCCGCAGCGACGAGCCGGCAGCGAGCACGATCCCGGCGCACTGCGTGGCCATCACCTCAGCCCCGTTGCCAACGGATGATCCGGCTCGGGGAGTCGGTCATGTGGCGAATATAGTGGAAGGGCAGTAGGCGCCGCCAGCCTGCGTCAAGGAACTTCCGCAGACGACCATCAGCTCCCGTCATCGCTGCCCGGTCGGGGACCGGTGAGGACGAGGCCGGCGTGACCGGGAAGCCGCGCCGATTCGACCGCCGCGACCAGTGCCAGCAAGGCGATGAGCACGAAGGCCACCGTGAAGGGCTCGGCGCCCCGCCCTGAGGCACCCAGAAGACGCCCTATGGGAGCACCGGCGTGGAGCGCCAGAGCGCCGGCAGTCACGCCGAGACCGATTGAGAGCTGCTGGATGGTGCTCGTGAGCGTGTTCGCATTGCCGACTTCGTCAGCCGGGACATCGGCAAAGACAATGGTGTTGTAGGCAGTGAAGCCGACCGAGCGGGACACACCGCTGGCGAACAACACGACCACCGCGATCGCGAGCGGGAACCCGGGCCTGAAAGCCGCACAGAGGCCCAACGTGAGGGCGACAGCGCTGCCCGCCGTGACAAGGACCGTCCGGAACCCGAACCGGCGCAGGAGCCAGCTGGTGAAGGGCTTGACCCCGATGTTGCCGACGAAGATCGGGCCCACTATCAGGCCGGCCTCGAACGGAGTCCAGCCAAAGACCTCCTGAAACAGCAGCGGGAGCAGGAAGGGCGCAGCGCTGATGGCCATGCGGAAACAGGAGCCACCCGAGTTGGTCACCCGGAACGTCGGGATCCTGAAGAGCCGCAGGTCGAGCAGCGGGTGTGCGCTCCGGCCCATGTGGAACGCGGCCCCCCCCAGGAGCACAGCGCCCCCACAGAGGGTCACGGCGATCACCACCCACGCGGTGCCGCCATAGGTGATCAGCTCCAGCCCACCGACAAAGGCGGCGAGGCCGGTCGCCGTCAAGACGAAGCCCGCCCAGTCGAGCGCCACTCGTTCGGTTGCCCTCAGGTCGGGGACAATTCGTAGGGCGACCGCGAAAGCGACTACTCCAAGTGGGATGTTGACGATGAATATCCAGCGCCATGAGGCGTAGGTGGTCAAGGCCCCACCGATCGCGGGAGCAATGATCGGCGCTGCGAGAGCCGGCCATGTCAGGTAGGCAATGGCATCTATGAGGTCGCTCTTTATCGTGGCCCGCAGCACCACCAGCCGGCCGACCGGAACCATCATCGCCCCTCCCAGACCCTGGGCCACTCGCATGGCGGTGAGCTGGTCGAGATTGGAGGTGGCCGCGCACAGCGCCGAAGACACGGTGAACACGGCAATGGCGGTGGCGAAGGTCCTGCGAGCCCCGAAGCGGTCCGCCACCCAACCACTGATCGGGATGAAAATCCCGAGAGTCAGCAGGTAGGCGGCGATGGTGACGTTAAGGTCGGCGGCCGGCACGCGGAACGATTGGGCCATCCGCTGGGTCGCAGTCACCACGATCGTCCCGTCGAGGTTTTCCATGAAGAAAGCGCTGGCAACCAACAGGGCCAGAGGGCGCCAAGGCCGGGCCGGCGTGGCGGACCTGCCCACTGGCGGCCGCTCCTCAGCAGGGCCCGCGCTGGGGCCATGCGCCTTTATGGGCGGCGGCCGCCGAGAGGAGTCAAATTGCCAGGGCTTAGACCGGCACCCACAGTGAAACGCGCCTTCGTCGCCAGCAAGACGTCGTCTCGCCGACCCTGGATGATCTCCGTCCCCAGAGCGAGCACGGACACTCGGAGGTCATCGCGCCCCAGCTGTCGGTACTCCACGGCAGCTCCTCCCGGCTTGCCGGTCGCCTCGCCGGTGCGACAGACTGGAGGCCTCGCCAACGCTGGCGAGACCCTTCACCGGGCGATTATGCCATGCAGGCTGAGCGAGGGCCTGGCCCTGAGCGGGGGTCCGTGCGGGCGTTGGCGTGTGGCTCAGATCTCCACTCTGCGCGTAACACGGCACACGGTGCAGTGATTTCGCGAGACCGGCTTCCGCCTTAACCGACCCCCGCCGTCCACACCGCATCGCGTCGATCTTCTCGGGTGATGCGCACCGTCCCGGTCATGGCACACGGCGTTGCCGGCGAGCGCCTCCACGACCTCGAAACCCTCGGACCCGGTGAGCCGATTATCGGCGTCGGTTATCGATCAGGGTGTACGACCGCGGGCGGGGGCTCGCTCGCGTAGAGGGCGGGCCGGCGGTCGCGGAGGAGGTGATTGCGGGGAGTGCGCCAGCGAGCCAGCTCCACCCCGGCCAGGTCCACGTCGGCGACCAGCAGCTCGTCGCCATCGGGGCTGGCCGGCCCGGCGAGGGGCCAGCCGTCGGGGCCCACGATGATCGAGGCGCCGAGGAAGGTGACGCCCCGCTCCTCCCCCACCCGGTCGGCGCAGGCGACCGCGGTGCCGTTGGCGGCGGCGGCGGCCATGGCCATGATGTCCCCCTGGCAGTACCCGTGCTCGTCGTGGAGACGGCGCCGGAAGGAGCCGACCCAATTGGTCGGGACGGCGATCACCTCGGCGCCGCGGAGGGCGAGGGCGCGCGCGACCTCGGGGAACCAGAGGTCGTAGCAGATGGCGAGCCCCACCCGGGCGAAGGGAAGGTCGACGACCACCAGCTCACTCCCGGGCTGGAACCAGGACTGCTCGTCGTAGAAGAGGTGGAGCTTGCGGTAGGTCGCCAGCCGGCCCTCGGGGCCGAGAACGACGGCGCTGTTGTAGCGGCATCCGTGGCCGGCTTCGGCGAGGCCTCCGACCACGTAGACGCCGAGGCGGTGGCAGGCATCGACCAGGGCCGCCACGCTCTCACCGCCATCGGCGTCCTCGGCCAGGTGGCCGGCCTCCTCCTCCCCGGCGAAGACGTAGCCCGAGGAGGCCAGCTCGGGGAGGACGACCAGCTGGGCGCCCCGCTCCGCCGCCGCCTCGACCTGGGCCACCGCGGCGGCGCGGTTGCCATCCAGGTCACCGATGCGTGGCTCGTACTGGGCGGCCGCGATGCGAACCGTCCGGCTGGTGGGGTCGGGCATCAGCGGGGGCCTGTCACGAAGATGGTCGAGCGGTAGTAGGCCAGCTCGGCGATCGACTCNNTACCAGCGCCGGCAGAGCTCCTTGATGCTGGAGACGTCGATCGACCGGTAATGGAGGAAGCCCTCGATCTCGGGCAGTTGTGTCGAGAGGAAGCGCCGGTCCGTCCCGATGGAGTTGCCGCAGAGGGGCACCGTCCGGGCCTCGGGGATGTGCTCGCGCAGGAACTCGAGGGTTTGCCTGCCCGCCTCCTGGAGGGAGATCGGCGAGGCCTTGATCTGCTCGAGCAACCCCGACCGGGTGTGCATGGTCCGGACGTGGTGGTCCATCTCGCCCAGCTGGTCGCGGTCCGCGTGGACGACCAGATCCGGGCCCTCTGCCACCACGGCGAGGTCGTCGTCGGTGATGAGCGTGGCGATCTCGACGATCACGTGGCGGGCGGGATCGAGCCCGGTCATCTCGAGGTCCATCCAGGCGAGCACGACGACGATCCTATCCCGGGGAGACGCGCGGCGGCGCGGGCGGGCTTTCAGCAGCGACGGCCCTGCTTGGGTCGCCGCGATCGATGGGATACTCGGAGCATGCCTTGGGTGGTCAAGCGCCGGTGGTGGGTCCTCGCGGGCGGCTTTGTGCTCTTGGTGGTCGGCAATCTGCCACCCGTTCCAGGGACCGGTGTCCGAAGCCTCCTCGACGGTCTTGGGTTCTTTCTGGTCTTCTGGGCAATGCTGGGGGTTCTTCTTTCGATTCCCATCGCCCTGAGGGCCCACCGTGAGGCTCCTCGACCTCCCGATCCAAACTGACCCACCGGGCCCCTATGGCGATGCATCACGGCTGGCACGCCCGCGCCGGCAAAGCGCGGCGGTGAGCCGCACACCACTCAGCTAATGTGGTGCGATGGAGCGCGACCAGACGGCCCGCCCCGACGACGCGCTGCACCCGGTCCGGCGTTTGCGGCGGGAGCGGAGCGGCCGGACGGGACCGCCGGACGGGGGCCGGGTCTCACTCCAGACTGCCCCATCGCCAACCGCGTTCGCGGGCGACGACCCCCCGCTGAAGCGCCGATCCCGCCTGCGTCTGGCCNNCAGCCGCCGGCAGCCTCCCCGCTGCCCACCGACTCGACGTCTGTGGCGCCCACCACCATCCCGGCCCAGGCCCCCGCCGACGCCATCGGGGACCTGCGCATGTTCACGCTGACCACCGGTTGGGCGCAGCGCCTCAGCGACGGGGCCGTCCTCCACACCACCCAGGGGGTGCTTCGCTGGACCGTTGCCTCGCCCTCAACACCCGAGACGGTCATCGCCGTCTCCTACGTCGGCGCCGAGACGGCGCGGGCGCTGACCGTACCCGCCGGCGCCGAGGGACAGACCACGGTCCAGTCGTGGACGACGGGCGACGGTGGAGCGACCTGGAGCGCCCAGGGCGGCTTCGCCGTGCTCGGCTTCTCCCCCACCCTGATCGGGACGCTCGACTTCGTGGACCCGCTTCACGGCTGGTTCTCCGAGCTCCAGGACGACCCCGGGGTCACCGGGACGGCGCTCTACCGGACCGTGGACGGCGGCGCCCGCTGGAGCAAGGTCGCAGTGGTGGGCACGGCCGGCCCGCGAGCCGCCGGGCAGATCACGCCGGCCCCCACCGGCTGTGTCCAGCTCACAGCGGCCTTCATCAGCAGCACCACCGGCTGGCTGACCGGGACCTGCTCGATGGGCCCGCCGCCTCTCTATGTCAGCCGCGACTGAGGTGTCACCTGGACGGTCCAGCCACTCACGCCCATCCCCGGCGGCCTCTACGGTGAGACGTCCTCCCCCCCGAGCTTCACCTCGGCGCAGGACGGCACCCTGGTCACCGAGGATGTTGGCGCAACGCCTCTGAGTGCCGGGCTCTTCGCCACCACCAACGGTGGGCAGACGTGGGCGCTCCGCTACGCCACGGCTGCCACCCCGTTCGGCTCCGACTTCGTCGACGCCGAGCACGGCTGGCTGGCCGCCTGCTCTGCGGACGATGCCTCGACTCCCGACCTCTACTTCACCGGCGACGGGGGAGCAGGCTGGTCGATGCTGTACGCCTTCCCCTCCATCGGCTGCGTCGGGGTGGACCTCGACTTCCTCAGCGCCGGGATCGGGTGGGCATCCACCAACGACGAGGGTCCGTCTTCCGAGAGCGTGAGCTACCTGCTGGAGACAGACGATGGGGGCCACAGCTGGACCGGGCTGCGTCCCCAGCTCTCACCCCCATACCCACCGCTGTGACCCCGGACCGGCGCCGTTCGCCACGAGAGGAGCCATGCATGAACCTCCCGCCCTTCCGCATCGAGCAGTACTACGAGAGGCACGAGTTCACGACCCGCTACATGGTCTCGAGCAGCGACTGCGAGTCGTGGACGCTCCAGCAGCTGTTGAGCCTCGAGCCGGACGCCTTGGACCGCTTCCTGGCCATCCGGTGCGGCTACACCGAGTCACGCGGGGCACCCGAGCTGCGCCGGGCGATCGCGGCCACCTACCAGACCATCGACGCCGATGAGGTCGTCGTCACGACCTGCGCCGAGGAGGCGATCTTCCTCGTCTACCACGCTCTCCTCAGTCCGGGCGACCATGCCGTGATCGAGACGCCCTGCTACGAGTCGGCCCTGCAGCTGGCCCGGAGCACCGGCGCCGCGGTGAAGGAGTGGCACCGCGTTCAAGCGGATGGTTGGGCGCACGACCTCGACGCCCTCGGCCACCTGCTCCAGCCCGGCACGCGCGTCCTCTACATCAACCAGCCCCACAACCCAACCGGGACGCTGATGTCCCGGTCGACCTTCGACCGGGTTGTTGGGCTCGCCCAGGAGCTGCGGCTCACGCTCTTCTCCGACGAGGTCTACCGGGGTCTCGAGCACGACCCGGCCAACCGGCTCCCCGCCGCTTGCGACCGCGACCAGCACGCCGTCTCGCTCGGGAGCGTGTCGAAGAGCTACGGGCTTCCGGGACTGCGGATCGGTTGGATCGCCTCCCACGACGAGACGCTGCGACGGAAGGTGATCGACCTCAAGCACTACACGACGATCTGTGCCAGCGCCCCGAGCGAGGAGCTCTCCGCCCTGGCCCTGCGACACGGGCCCGAGCTGCTCGCTCGCAACGGCGGGATCGTCCGCCGCAACCTCGGCCTGCTCGACGAGTTCCTGGGCCGGCATGCGGATACGTTCGACTGGGTGCGCCCGACGGCAGGCCCGATCGGATTCCCGCGGACGAGCGGCGTCGGCGACGTCGACGAGTTCTGCGAGCGCCTCGCCGCGGCCGGGGTCCTGCTCCTTCCGGGGTCCGTATACGACCAACCCGATCACGTCCGGGTCGGTTTCGGCCGGGCCAACCTCCCAGAAGCGCTCGCCGTCCTTGAGGAGGCTCTCACCGGTTGACCTCGTCCCGGGTGTGATCGAGGTCAGCACCGAGGCGCCCTCAACTCCCCCGAGCGTCATGGACGCGGCCGGCCGCGGCGGCTATGCTGCGGGCATGACGGTGGTGGGGGCCGACCTTCCGCCCTCGACCGCGCGAGCGGCAGTGTGGCGCAGGCCGCCGCGGTCGGCGCCGGAGGGACGTCACGCGAGCTCTGGGCGTAGCCTCGCCATGCTCGGCGTCCTGGTCTCGCTCTACGTCTACTCGCTGGCCGGGGCAATGCTGGCATTGGCACCGGGCATCCCGTGGGCTGCCGCCCTGCCGCCCCTCGTCATCTGCGCCGTCGGGGTTGGGTACGGGCTGGTGATCATCGCCACCGCCCGCCTGCCTCGGATGAGGCTGGTGATGCGCGACTGGGGACTGGGCGACAGCCCAGCCGCCAAGGTGTGGCTGGGCCTGGCCTACATCCTTCCCCTCGCCGGATCCTTCGTGGCGGGCTGGACCCTCCACGCAGCCGGCCAGCTCTCCTCGCCGCTTGCGAGCTCTCCGCTGATCTCCTACGTCGGGCTGTTTGGACCGGTCGCGTTCGCCATCTGCCTGATCCTCGCCCGCGTCTGCTCGCTCCGTGCGGTCAAGCAGGCCATCCTCCACGGCCGAGCCCCCTCCTTCACGGTCTCGAGCGACGGGGCCTGGTGGTGGGACGGGGAAGCATGGACAAACGTGGCAGACGCCACCCCCGAGAGCGCCCTCCGCTCGCCGGACACCAACTACTGGTGGACGGGGCAGGAGTGGATTCCGCTACCGCCTCGACCCATCACCCGGTAGGGGTCAGCGCGGGGTCAAACCGCCGGGGCGGGGCCTGCGTTGTCTTCGGATTCTGGTGCCGGGAAAGGGAATCGAACCCTTACGAGCTGACGCTCACAGCGCCCTGAACGCTGCGTGTCTACCAGTTCCACCACCCCGGCACGNNGGGGACCACGACGTTGGAGAGCGACTTGCTGTCGACCACCAGACCCGCGGCGGGCGCGTAGAGGAAGACGGCGGGCGCGTCCTTCTCCATCTGCTGGATCACCAGGGTGGCGGCGGCCATGCTCTGGTCCTGGTCGGTCACGGTGGCGAGCGTGGCCAGGTCCTGGTCCAGGAACGGATCGGCGGTGCCACCCGAGACGTAGTAACCGCGCGGTGGGGTCGAGGTGGAGCCCCAGAAGGAGGTCAGGTCGGGGTCGGCACCGGCGTCCCAGGAGGCGATGGCGAGCTGGAAGTCTCCCGTGTCCAGCACGTGCGTCAGGAAGGTCGCGCTCGGGTCCACCGAGACGGTGACCGCGATCCCCAGCGCGCCAAGCTGGCCGGCCACCATCCTGGCCACGGCGGGGAGGGGCGACGCGTCGGGGACGCTCAGCGTGAAGTGGAGCGCCACGCCACCCTGGGAGCGGAAGCCCGCCGGGGTGGCCAGCCATCCGGCGTCGTCGAGCCCGGCGGCGGCGCCGCTGGGATCGGGGGCCACGGCCGGCTCCTGGCCCTGCAGCCACCCGATGCCCTCCGGGACCGGACCGTATTGACCCGCCCCCAACCCGTTCAGCGGCCCGCTCACGAGGGCGTCGCGGTCGATCGTGTCGGCGACCGCCTGGCGGACCACAGGGTCGGTCAGGCCGGGATCCGTCTCGTTGAAGAGGAGATCGACGAACCCGAAGGTGAGGACGTCGCGGGCCACGGCCCCATGCCGCTTCATCAGCTCCGCCTGCTGGGCGGGGGTGGTGGCCAGGACCGCCTGCACCGAGCCCGCCGCAAAGGCCTGCGCCGCCGCCGCGAAGGTGGTGACCGCCTGGATCTGGACCCGCCTCAGGCGGGGCGCCACCTGGGCCCGGGGATTGGCGCTCAGGGTGAGGACGCCGGATCTCTGGGACGCCACCTCATACGGTCCCGAGGTGGGCAGCGGCGACGCCGAACGGCCGGCCAGGCCGGCGAGGGCGGCGGACGGCATGCCCCCGAGGGGGAGGATCGGGAGCTCGGTCAGGGTGACGGCGAACGACGCTCGCGCTGAGCCGAGCGTGAGCACCAGCGCCTGGCCCGAGATCCCGGCTGTCACCCCGGTCCAGGCGCTCGCGACCGCGGCGTCCGGGAAGGCGGCGGATTGGACCCATCGGATCGTGGCCAGGGCGTCCTGGGCCGTGATCGGACTCCCGTCCGACCAGTGGAGGTCGGGGCGCAGCGGCAACGTGTAGGTGAGCCCGCTCGGGCTGATGGTGAGCTGGGAGGCGAGATCGGGTGTGGGGTAGGCGGTGGCGTCGAGCCGGAGCAGGCTGCGATAGAGGAGCGGGGTGACCGCCGCGACCGCCGGGTCCTCCGAGTCGATCAGGGGGTTGAGCGAGAGGGGGAGGTGGTCGGTGAGCACCGCGGCCCGGTAGTCCGCGGAGGGGATCGCCTCGGCCGCCGCGGTCCGGAAGTGTCCGACCACGGCCACCCCGGTGACCGAGAGAGCCACCGCCAGCAGGGCCAGGGCCGCGCCGATCTCCAGCCGGCGAACCGGCCGGCGGATCAGCTGTTGTTGATCCAGACGTTGATCGCGGCGACGATCACGAAGAGGCCAATGAAGACGGCGCTCATGCGCAGGAGCCCAGCTTCCAGCCCCCGCCGTCGGCGGTACCCGCCGCCCGAGTCGCCACCACCACCGATGACGCCGCCCAGGCCTGTCGCCTTCGGGGTCTGGAGCAAGATGCCAAGGATCACGAGGATCGCCAGCACCACCTGTGCGCCGATGAGAACGGGCTTTAGCACGCAAACGCGCCTCCGAGATTGACCGGCCGCCAGTATACGGCTTGCTCGGGAGCGGAGCCCCGCCGCCAAACCCGACTAACTCGATATACTTTCGCCATGGCCCTGAGCGACGTCTTCAGCTTCCCGAACCCCGTCAACGAGGTCTCCGCCCGGCTGGTCGCCGGAGGCGCGGCCGTGGGGGCCTGGATCACCGTGGGCACCCAGTGGCCGTGGCTCCTCCCCTTCCTCACATACGGATTCATCGCGCGCCTGGCGAGCGGTCCCACCCTCAGCCCGTGGGGTCAGATCGTCACCCGCGTGCTCGTCCCCCGCCTTCCGTTCAAGGCCAAGCTCATCCCAGGACCCCCCAAGCGGTTTGCCCAGGGGATCGGAGCGGTCTTCACGGCGGCGGCGACCATCCTCTGGTTCGGCTTGGGGCTCGAGCTCCCCGCCCTCATCCTGGTCGCCTTCATCGGCGTGGCGGCCACCCTCGAATCCGTGTTTGCCCTCTGCCTCGGATGCCAGGTCTTCAACATCCTGATGCGGGTGGGGATCATCCCCACCACCGTCTGCGAGGCCTGCGCAAACTTCACCGTGGTCCGCTCGCACAGCTGAGCCGCGGCGGCCCTGCCGTCAGGCGCTGATCAGGCTGTGCCCGGTCATCTCCGGGGGCTGGGGGAAGCCGAGCACCTGGAGCACGGTGGGAGCCACGTCGCAGAGCCCGCCCCCGTCGCGGAGAGCGGTCGCCGAGGACCCGATGAGCACCACCGGCACCGGGTTGGTGGTGTGAGCGGTGAGCGGATCGTTGGTGACGGGGTCGATCTTGTGCTCGGCGTTGCCGTGGTCGGCGGTGATCAGCACCGCCCCGCCCGCCTCGAGCGCCGCGGTGACCACCCGATGGAGGCAGACGTCGACCGTCTCGCAGGCCTGCACCGTCGCCACGAAGTCGCCGGTGTGTCCGACCATGTCGGGGTTGGCGTAGTTGACGATGATGAGCGTCTCCTGGCCCGCCTCGATCCGCTCCACCACCTCGTCGGTGACTGCGACCGCGCTCATCGCGGGCACGGTGTCGTAGGTGGCGGTCTTGGGCGACTGGATCAGCTTCCGATCCTCGCCCTCGAAGGGGGGCTCCTGGCCGCCGTTGATGAAGTAGGTCACGTGGGCGTACTTCTCGGTCTCGGCGACGTGGAACTGGTGCCCGCCGCTCTTGCTCACCACCTCGGCGAGGCAGTTGCGGATCTCCTCGGGCGGGTAGGCGATCCGCACCGGCAGCCCGCTCTCGTATTCGGTCATGGTGACGTAGGTCAGACCGTGGGGGACGCGGCTCCGCTCGAACTGCGGGAAGTCCTTGTCGAGGAGGGCGTGGGTGAGCTGGCGGGCCCGGTCGGGCCGGAAGTTGAAGAAGATCACGGCGTCCCCGTCGGCGATCCGCACCGGCTGCTCGCCCTCCGCGCAGATGCTGACCGGTGGCAGGAACTCGTCGGTGATCCCGATCTCGTACTGCGAGCGGATGTAGGCGACGGGATCGGCGGCGCGCGCCTCGCCGGTGCCGGCGACGATCTCGTAGGCACGCTGGATGCGGTCCCAGCGCTTGTCGCGGTCCATGGCGTAGTAGCGGCCGGCCACGGAGACGACCCGGCCCACCCCGACACGCCGGAGGTCGGCGACGAACTTCTCCATGAAGCCGGCGCCGCTGTCGGGCAGCTCGTCGCGTCCGTCAGTGAAGGCGTGGATGTAGACGCGGTCGAGGCCCCGGCGCTTGGCCAGCTCGCAGATGGCGACGGCGTGGTCCTGGTGGCTGTGGACGCCGCCCGGCGAGACCAGGCCGAGGAGGTGGAGGCCGGTGCCCCGGGTGCGCGCGGCGTCGACCGCCTCGACCAGGGCCGGGTTCTCCAGGAAGCTGCGATCGGAGACCGCGCGATTGATCCTCGTCAGCGGCTGGTAGACCACCCTGCCGGCGCCGATGGTGAGGTGGCCCACCTCGGAGTTTCCCTGCTGGCCGGGAGGCAGGCCCACGGCCTCGCCGCTGGCGGCGGCCAGGGTGTGGGGCGACGTCGCCCACATCTCATCCCAGTACGGGGTCCGGGCGGCCGCGATGGCGTTGCCGAACTCGTTGGTGGTGTATCCCCAGCCGTCGATGACGACCAGGACGAGGGGCCGTGGCCCGGACGTCACCGCTGCTCCGCGGCGGCAGTGGCCACCTCGGCAGCACGGACGATGGCGGTGAAGGCGTCGACCTTGAGGCTCGCGCCGCCCACCAGGGCGCCGTGGATGTGCGGCTGGCCGAAGAGCTCGGCGGCGTTATCGGCGGTCACGCTCCCCCCGTAGAGGACGGGGACGCTGCTGGCCACCTCGCCGAGGAGCTGGTCGAGGCGGGTGACGATGTGGACGCAGACCTCCTCGGCCTGGGCCGGGGTGGCGGTCCGGCCGGTGCCGATCGCCCAGACGGGTTCGTAGGCAAGGACCAGCTCGCCGTCGGAGACCTCGTCAAGCTTCTCGAGGGCGCTCCGGAGCTGGCGGTCGATGACCGCCATGGTGGTGTCCTCGAGACGCTCCGACTCGGTCTCGCCGACCGCGAGGATGACCCGGAGGCCGTGGCGCCGGGCGGCGACCAGCTTGCGGGCGATCAGCTCGTCGCTCTCCCCCAGGACGTGGCGGCGCTCCGAGTGCCCGAGGAGAACGTCGTCGCAGATATCGGCGAGCATCAGCGGCGAGATCTCGCCGGTGAAGGCGCCCTTGTCCTCGGCGTAGCAGTTCTGAGCACCGAGGCGGAGCGAGCTCCCCCGGAGCACGTCCCGGACGCCGACCAGGTGGGTGAAGGGCGGCAGCACCTCCACCTCCACCCCGCTGCCGTCCAGCCCGGCCCGCAGGGCGCGGGCCAGATCCAGCCCGTCAGCGACGGAGGTGTTCATCTTCCAGTTGCCGGCGACCAGCCGGGTCGGACGTCGGGAGCTCACAGCGCCACCTTTTCCTGGAGTGCGGCGACCCCGGGCAGCTCCTTCCCCTCGAGGTATTCGAGAGTGGCGCCACCACCGGTCGAGACATGACTGATCCTGTCGGCGACCCCGGCCTGGTCGAGGGCAGCGGCGAGGTCCCCTCCGCCCACCACGCTGGTGGCGGAGGAGGCACCCAGGGCCTCGGCGACACGGCGGGTGCCGCGGGCGAAATCCTCGATCTCGTAGATGCCGAGCGGGCCGTTCCAGACCACGGTGCCCGCGGTCCGGCATTCCTCGGCGATCTGCTCGCAGGTCTCCGGGCCCGCGTCCACCACCATCTGGTCGGCGGGGATCGCGGTCCAGGCGACGACCGTGGTCGGCGACCCGGCGACCGGCTCGGAGGCGACCACGACATCGACGGGAAGCTTGATCATGCCCTTCCCCTCCCCCTGGGCGGCGAGCAGCTTGGAGGCGGTCTCGACCCACTCCTCCTCCACCAGGGACTTCCCCACCTCCTTGCCGAGGGCCCGGTAGAAGGTGCACGCCATCGCGCCACCGATCCAGAGGGTGTCGACCCTGGTGAGGAGGTTCTCGACCACCGCGATCTTGGTCGAGATCTTGGCGCCGCCGATGATCGCCACCAGCGGCCGCCGCGGGTTCTCCAGCACCCCGCTCAGCGCCTCGAGCTCGCGCGCCATCAGGTAGCCGGCCACCGCGGGGAGGTGGTGGGCGATGCCCTCGGTGGAGGCGTGGGCGCGGTGGGCGGTGCCGAAGGCGTCATTGACGTAGAGATCGGCGAGACGGGTCAGCTTCTCGACGAACGCCTCGTCGTTGGCCTCCTCGCCCGGCTCCCAGCGGACGTTCTCCAGCATGGCCACCTCACCGTCGGCGAGACGGTTGACGGCGGCCTCGACCTCGGGGCCGACCACCGCCGGCAGCTGCTCCACCGCCGTCCCCAGCAGCTCGGCGAGGCGAGCCGCCAGGGGCGCGGTGGTCAGAGCGGGATTGACCTTTCCCTTGGGACGTCCGAGATGGGTGACGACGATGATCCGGGCACCCCGCTCACGGAGTGCACGGAGGGTGGGCAGCGCGGCCCGGATGCGCCGGTCGTCGACGATCCGGCCCTCTTTCATGGGGACGTTGAAGTCGACCCTCACCAGCACCCGCTTGCCGTGGACGTCGACGTCGTCGATGGTCGCCTTCATACGCGGTCCCCTGAACTGACCCAGAACTTCTGCAGCACGCGCAGCGTGCTAGAGGGACTTCGTGATGTACTCGACCAGGTCGACGACGCGGCAGCTGTAGCCCCACTCGTTGTCGTACCAGGCCAGCACCTTGAAGAACTTGTCGCCCACGCCCATGGTCGACAGCGCGTCGAAGATGGAGGAGCGCGAGTCGTGCAGGTAGTCGGCGGAGACGAGCGGCTCGTCGCTCACCCCGAGGATGCCCTTGAGCGGGCCGTCGGCGGCAGCGCGCATGGCCGCGTTGATGGCCTCGACAGTGGTCCCCTTGGAGAGGTTGACGGTGAGGTCGACCAGCGACACGTCGGGCACCGGCACGCGCAGCGCCATGCCGTGGAACTTGCCCTTGAGCTCGGGCAGGACCAGGGCCACCGCCTTGGCGGCACCGGTGGTGGTGGGGATGATCGCCTGTGACGCGGCACGCGCCCGGCGCAGGTCCTTGTGGGGACCGTCGAGAACCACCTGGTCGTTGGTGAACGCGTGCACCGTGGTCATCAAACCGGTCTCGATGCCGAAGGAATCGTTGAGGACCTTGGCCACCGGGGCCAGGCAGTTGGTGGTGCACGAGGCGTTGGAGAGGATGTTGTGCTTGGCCGGGTCGTACGACTTCTCGTTGACCCCGATCACGACGGTGAGGTCCTCGTTCTTGGCGGGCGCGGAGATGATGACCTTGCGCGCGCCGGCGGCGATGTGCGCCTTGGCCTTCTCGGCGTCGGTGAACAGGCCCGTCGACTCGACGACGATGTCAACGCCCAGGTCGCCCCACGGGAGCTTGCCGGGATCGCGCTCGGCGAGCACCTTGATCTTCCGGCCGTCGACGGTGAGGATGTCGCCGTCCACCGACACGGTTCCGGGGAAGGGCCCGAGGATGGTGTCGTACTTGAGCAGATGAGCGAGTGTCGCCGGAGTTGTGATGTCGTTGACGGCGACGATCTCGATGTCCGCGCCCTGCTGACGAGCCGCGCGCAGGATGTTGCGTCCGATGCGGCCGAAGCCGTTGATGCCTACCTTCACTGCCATAATCTTGCCTGCTCCTGTATGTGTTGCTCGGTGGGGATTTCGAGGTCTTTTCCCGGACGGGATTCGAGCTCTCAGTCCTGTTTAATTGAGGGATTTTCCTGTTTTAGTCGTCACTTCGATGCTAGCACCCGGGTGGGAGCGGTGCAATGTGACCGGAATCACACACCTCTCTTCGCCGCAAATTGCCGCGCGGAAATGCACCATCGCGTGCGGAAGGTGTCGCGGCGGATGCGCGCCATTTGCCGCAGCCTCCGCGCTCTGTTACAAACGACCTATGCGCAATATGCGCGGATGGATAAGCGACCTCATGAGAAGACGTTCCAGACGTGGTCCGAACGAATCGGAATCCACGGGCAAGAGCGGGCAGGAACTGCCCTCCAATCAACCCGCCCCCTTAAGACCTTCCTATCCTGAACCACTGGCGCCGCCGCCCGCGACAACGCTGGCCGCCCGCTCGCCAAAGGCCGCCGCTCCGGCTGCTCCTCCCCCGCCGGAAAAGCAAATGGTGTTCGAGACCCAGCCCGATTCGCTCTCCACCCCGCCCGCCGAGCAGCTCAGCGTCTCGCCCAAGGAGCCTCGCGGCTATGTCGTTCTTACCATTGGCCTTCCTGGCTCCGGAAAGACCACCTGGTACAAGCGCCGCGGCGTCACCCCGCTCTCCA
>PLAK01000078.1 GCA_003134115.1 Candidatus Changshengia sp. | reverse complement strand
CACGCCGGTCCCGGCTATCACTCCTCCAAGGTGCGCCAGGAGCGCGCCGCCCTCCGCGCCAATCTCCCGGTGGTGACGGTGCTGCCGACCGCCCCCATCGGCCCGCGCGACGCGCGTCCGACCCCGACCGGCCAGATGGTCATCGACGTCATGCGCAACCGCATCCCCGCGTACCTCGACGGGGGGATGAATCTGGTGGCCGTCGAGGACGTCGGGCGGGCGCACGTGCTTGCCCTGGAGCGCGGACGTCCCGGGGAGCGCTACCTGGTGGGAGGCACGAACCTGAGCCTCGGGGAGGTGCTGGAACTCCTTGCCCGCCACGCCGGGACGCGGCCGCCCGCCTGGCGGATGCCCTACCCGGTGGCGTTCGCCGCCGGGGTCGTGGACGAGGCCCGCTGCCGGCTCTGGCCCGGTGCGCAGCCGCGTGTGCCCCTGGAGGGGGTGCGGATGGGGCGGCTGCGGATGATGGTCCGCATCGACAAGGCGAAGGAGGAGCTGGGCTACCGACCCACCTCGGTGGAGGAGGCGGCCGGCCGGGCGGTTGCGTGGTACCGCGACCACGGCTACGCATAACGGCCATGGCTGAGTCCCCCGGCCAGGACGTGGTGGTGCTGGCGGCCTTGGGGATGGAGTGGCGCGCGATCCGTCACGCTCTCTCGGCCTCCGGGAGCCCGGCTCAGGTGGCACGCTGCGGCATCGGCCTGCGGCACTGGACGCCACCGCCCTCGCCACGGCCGGCGTTCATCACCTGCGGGCTGGCCGGCGGCCTGCACTCGGATCTGCTGCCCGGCACCGTCGTCGTGGCCGGCTCGGTGGCGATGGAGGACGGTGAGCCGGTGGCCTGCGATCCGGGGTGGGTGGCGGCGCTGGTCGCCGGGGCCCGCGCCTGCGGCCACGAGCCGGTCGTCGGCCCAATGCTGACGGCGCGCCGGCTGGTGGTCGGCGCTGCCCGTGGAGCGTGGGCGGGGAAGGGCTTCGTGGCCGCGGAGATGGAGACCGCCCTGCTCATCCCCACCGGGGCGCCACTCGCGAGCCTGCGGGTCATCATCGACGCCCCGGCCGCGGAGGTCTCCGAGCACTGGGTCACGCCGGGGCGCGCCGCCGTCGACCCGCGGCGCTGGCGCGAGGCGATCTGGCTGGCGGCGCTGGCGCCACGATATGCACGGCTGGCGGCGCGCTGCCTGGCCGCGGGACTGGCGAGTGAAGCCGCGCAACCGGGCGCCCGGAGCCCCGAGGTTCCGTGAGGTCGACCCTCTATCTCTGCCCGTAGTCGGGCTCGTCGGAGCGCAGTGAGCGGTGGCGCTCGCCTGGCCCGAATATGTGCACGAGTCCGTCCGGAGCCGGGAACCGGCTGCCGCTGGGGACCCTCAACCCCCCTCGGGGCCCCTTGACGCAACCACGACCCTCTTGACCACCCCCTCCAGCGAGACGTCGACGCCCAGATAGAGGCGCAGCGCCGCCTGGAGCAGGGAGGTGACACTGGGCAGCCCGGCGTACTCCGAGAGGCTCATCAGCGCCTCCCGCTGGCGATGCAGCGCCTCCCCGGTCAGGCGCGTGCCGCGCGGCGTCGAGTGGATGCGAACGACGCGCCGGTCCGATGTCGACCGGACCGTCCTGATCAGGCCTCGCTCGCCCATGTCGCGCACCAGCGTCGAGGCACGGGCGTCAGGGCACTGGAGCAGGTCGGCAAGGTCGCCCTGGACCAGCCCATCGGTCCCGGCGGCACCGACCTCCAGGAGCAGGTGGTACGAGAGTGCGCTGAGGTCGTATTCGGCGAGCGAATGTGCCATCAGCAGCTGGGCGTGACGGAAGCCGCGACGGAGGGCCGCCGCCAGCCGCATCTCCTCGATGCGCCGATCGGCGACGCCCTGACCCACCTCATGAACGGCGCTCACCATGGGCCTACTCTAGCGCGCGAGTCGCCCGGGTCTCGGGGCTCATCCCCTGGTCAGCTCGACCTGGCATGCCACCCCGGCGGGGACGGCAAGAGAGAGGCGGGACGAGGACGGATCCCAGCTCCACTGCGCTCCGCAGCTGTCGCTCACCTGAGGGCTCCCCAGCGTGTAGTCGGACCAGGCGACCTCGGCCGCGGCCGGGCCGTGACCAGCGGCCACGGTGACCCGCAGCCGTCCGTCCGCCTGGTCTGCGGCGTACCCCGCCGGGGCGGCTGCGAGGTAGGGCTGGGCCAGCTCGCGGAGCAGGGTCGTGTTGAGGCTGCTGCCGTCCGGAGAGCGCACGCTCCAGGTCCCTGTCGCCCTCCACTGCCACCACGCCCAGCCGGAGTCGTGGGCGGCGAAGGCGTCCAGGGCGTCGGCGATCCACTGGCTCGAATGGGGAGCGTCGGTGTTGATGCCGAACTCGCCCACCCACATTGCCGCCGGGACCTGGCTCGCCTCCCTGGCCAGCTCGCCGACATGGGTGTCCAGGCTCTGCGGATCACCGGTGAAGGAGGGCGGGAAGAGGACGCCGGTGTAGACGTGTGGCGCGTAGACGAGATCGGGTGCGGAGATGGGGACGACGCTGGTCGGGAGGTCACCCAGAGCGTCGTTGTCGAGCAGAAAGAGATGGTCGGGATCGACGTGCCCGATGGCCGTGATGGCGCGGGCGTAGAAGGGGAAGAGGTCGTCCTTGTCGAAGCGGAGCGGCGGCAGCGGGAACGCGTGCGGCTCGTTGATGATGTCGTAGCCGGCGACCCCGCTGTCGTCGCGGAAGCGCGCGGCCACGAACTGCCAGGTGCGCAGGTACTGCGTCTGCCAGTCGGAGGACAGCCAGAAGTAGGCCGTCGAGGCGTTGATGGCGGGCGACAGCAGGCGCGTCAACGACGGCATCGGGCCCCATTGGATGTCGGGCACCAGGGGGAGCGTTGCCCATGCCGGGGCCCCCGAACCTCCATACGCCGGGCTCCAGCCCAGGAAGTGCATGTCCAGCACGACATAGAGGTGGTGCGCGTTGAGCAGGGCGACGGCACTCACGATCCGATCCAGGTAGGCGGTGCTGAAATGGCCGCGCTCCGGCTCGAGCAGCGACCAGGCGATCGGCAGCCGCACCACGTCAAAACCGGATTCCTCCATGAGCGACGCGTCGGTGGAGTCCAGCGGGGCGGGGTCCAGGGTCTGCTCGAGGAGCGCGTCGTCGTCGAATCCATGGAGGAGCACGCTGCGCCCCGATTGGTCGACCATCCGGCTGTCCGCCGTGGACAGCCAGGGCAGACCCGGCTGCGCCGCCGGCCGGGAGCCGGCAGCGGGGATGACGGCGGTCAGCGCCGGCACGGGAAGCACCAGCCAGGTCACCACGGCGATGACGACCAGCAGCGCGAGCAGACGCAGTCGAGGAGCTCCGCCTCGCTCCACCTCGCGGGCCACCCGGCGCCGCCTCCACGCAGGGGACGACCGCTGGAGGCGCGTGGGCCGCGCCCTCCGATCGCTGCCGCTCATCCGCTCGATCCCCGCCCCCAGGCGGCATCCAGCGATCCGCCCCGCCGCCGCAGCGGTGCCACCTCCCGCTCCTTCAGCGCGATGCGAGGACGTCCCATCACCTGCTCAGTCCGCGCATCCCTGGGCATGCTCCGGCGCAGCGATGCTACTAGGTCGGTCCGGCGAGACACGGGGACGATCGGGCCGAGCCCGCTGCTGGTGAGGACCCTGGAGAGCGGGGCATCGGCTGCGCGGCTCCCGGCGGCGAGGCAGGCCGCACCGCCGCCGGGAGAAGAGTCGCACCACCCTTGCAGAAGGGCGGCGATTGTACCACAATGCAACACCATGGCCACGGTGCTCCGCCGCTTGGGGACGGTTTCGACCGTCCAGGCCCTCGAGGAGGACCTGGAGCGACGCACGCTGGACGGCGAGTTCCAGCCGGGTGAGCATCTGCGCGAGGTCGAGCTGGCCCGGCAATACGACGTCGGGCGCAACACCCTGCGGGCAGCCTTCGACGGGCTGGCTCGGCGGGGGCTGCTGGTCAAGTCTCGCAACCGCGGCGTCTTTGTCCGGGTGCTCACCTCGCGGGACCTGGTCGAGGTCTACGAGCTGAGGTCGGCGATCGAGATCCAGGCGGGTCGCTGCCTGGCAGCCCGGCGCTCGGTCCCCGAGGAGGCTCGGAACGCGCTGGCGGCGCAGCGGCGGCTGACCGGCGATTCCGCCCGGCGTGACCTGGTTGAGGCCGACCTCGCCTTTCACCGGGCCATCGTGGACGGCGCCGGCAACGGCCGGCTCTCCGCCGTGCATCGCGACATCGCCGCGGAGATCCGGCTCTCCCTCGCCCAGCTGATGGAGACCGAATACGCGACCGTGGAGGACCTCACGTCCGAGCACGCCGAGGTGCTCCGAGCGGTCGAGTCCGGGGAAGCGGGCGCCGCCGAGGCGCTGATCCGACGGCACCTGGAGACCGCCACCGCCTGGCTGGTCAGCCACGGCACTCCCCCGAGCGAGGAGCAACCCCGACCAGAGTCGTGATCGGAGCTGCCGCCCTCTCTCGCGATGGGGTGCGGCGATGCCCGCGGGCGGCGGCGCCTGCGAGCCGTCCCGATGGGGTCTGGTCCCTACGCCGCCCGGCGGATAGCCGCGATCGAGCGCATGGCCCTCTCTCCCAGAGCGGCGACGGCACGGACGGCGAGCGGCCGCCCGGTCAGTTCCACGGCCTGGTCGCCGCGGCAGACGGGGCAGACCCCCTCACTGAGGCCGAATCCGTCGCGCACCTGGATGATCGAGCCACATGCCCGGCATGCGCGCCCAGAGCTGACGGCCCAGGGAGCCCCTTGGGGCTCACCGAAGATGTTCGTTGTCATGTTGTCTCCCTCCTTCCCGGAGTTGTTGCCATGTAGGATTGTAACACAAGACGCTTGGGACCCTCAACCCACCCCCCGGCGGGACTTTGTGCCCTGCCCATGCCAGAGGCCCAGCCACGAGCCGCAGCTGCACCGAGCGCGACCATCACGGCCGGCGCTGACGGTCACCGCAAGCAGACGAGCGGAGCCGCCCCCGAGGTCGGCCTGCCACCCGCAGGCGGGTAACGTAGTCGGCTGTGACGGAGGAGGCAGACCCGGGCATTCCCAGGATCGCCCGGACGCTCAACGGATGGATGGGGACGAGCAGCGGCCCGGCGTTCGTCCCCCGGATGCACCGCTGGCTGTACCAGCGCACCGCCGGGCGGCTGGGTCACGGGATCATCGGCGTGCCCGCCCTGCTCCTCCACACCACCGGGCGTCGCAGCGGTGTGCGCCGCACCGCCGCGCTCGTCTACGGGCGTGACGGCAGCGCCTACGTGGTGGCCGCGTCCAACTACGGCGGCGATCACGACCCGATCTGGCTCGGCAACATCCGGGCGGATGCCCGGGTGCGGCTGCAGGTCGCCCGCCGGCACCTGGAGGCGGAGGCACGGATCGTCCTGCCGGGCGACGCCGACTACCCTCGCCTGCTGGCGGTGATGAACGCCGTCAACCGCAACCGCTACGACCTCTACCGGGCCAAGACCGCGCGGCCGATTCCCCTCGTGGCGATGCGTGAGGCAGAGGCCGGTTCGGTCAGCGTTTCCGCGCCAGTTGAGGCGCGTTGACGTAGTCGGTGAAGCCGAGGACGTTTCCCCAGGGATCCGGGGTCTCGACCACCCACCCGGTGGTGATCTCCCGGGCCGGGGCACCGAGATGGCGGGCCGCCTCGCGGGCGTCGGGCACCTCGAGCCAGACGCGGGGGGCCACCCACTCCTGGCGTGCGATCACGAGGCCCGGCTCCTCAGCGCCGAGCCGGTAGAGGATCATGCCGGCCTCCGCAACCTCGAACTTCTTGGTCAGGCCCAGGAAGCCTCCGTAGAAGTCCCTGGCCCGCTCCAGGTCGTCCACGGTGTGCAGCAGGTTGTCGACGCCGAGCACCTCGATCATGTCGTCCTCCTTTGAGCGCGTGTACAGGCTGCGATCTCGTCTCTTCGAGCGTTGCTGGGCCCCTCCGGGCGCGTCATCCTCGCCATGCTCGCAGTCATCCCTCCCCCGCCGGCTGCGCCGGGCATGGCCTGCAGCCCGGCGACCGTGGTCGACAACGGCCTGGGACTGCGCCGCCGCCGTCCCGGAACGGGTTCCGTGAGAGAAAGCGGGCGCCCCGTGCGACCCCCGAACGTCGTCGCCTGACGCCCCTAACAGGGTACTGACGACAGCCCCTAGCGGGAGGGCACTCGCTCGCGTCACACTTCCGCGCAAGCAGGGAGGACAGGAGGTTGGAGGCCCTCTCCGCGCGCGTCATCACGGCTCCGCAGTACGCGTCAAACATCTCACGGGGAGGCTCAGCCAGTGGCCATCCAACTCGCCGCACCCTTCGCACCGGTGACCCGATCATGAGCGCGGCAGCCACGCCGCTGGAGGCCTCGGAGGGGTACGAGGCGTTCCAGCTGGAGCAGCGCGGCATCGACCTGATCCCCGAGTCCGACCGGAAGATGCGCCCGATGGGACTCTTCTGGCTCTGGTCGGGAGCCGTGTGGAACGTCGAGTTCCTCTTCTACGGCGTCCTCATCTGTACCTTCGGGCTCTCCTTCCCGCAGGCCATCCTGGCCATCCTGATCGGGAACCTCGCCTACATGTTCCTCGGCTTCGCCAGCCTGCCGGGCCCGCTGGCCGGGACCACCGCCTTCATGGTCAGCCGGGCCCCCTTCGGGCGCAACGGCAACCGGCTCCCCTCCGTCTTCAACTGGATCACCCAGGTCGGCTTCGAGATCCTCGGCCTGGTCCTCGTGGTCTTCGTCGTCGACGCGATCCTCAACAAGGCCGGCGTCGCCAGCGTGAGCAACGCCGTTCAGGTGCTCATCATCATCCTCGCCGTGGTGGTGCAGTTCGTGATGCCCTTCCTGGGTCACGCCACCATCAAGACGGTGCTGCGCTACCTCTCCTACGTCTTCATCGTCCTCTTCGCCGTGATGGCCATCCTGGTCCTCCCCCACGTGCACTGGGCCAGCCTCCAGGGCGGCGTGTCGTGGTGGCTCTGGACGACCGCCGTCGTGCTCATCGTCTCCACCGGCGGGCTCGGCTGGACCGAGAACGCGGCCGACTACTCCCGGTACCTGCCCAAGGACACCAGCAAGGCCAAGGTCTTCTGGTCGGCGAGCCTGGGCGCGGCCATCCCCTCGATCCTCCTCGAGCTGCTCGGGGTGTGCGCCTACATGGTCACCACGCACGTCGCGTCGGGAGGCGAGGTGGTCGGCATCCCGTCGGCGTTCACGGCATACGCGGACTGGTTCTTCTGGCCCTTCATGATCGTCGCCATCCTGCAGCTCTTCTCGATCAACACCATCGACATGTACTCGTCGGGAGTGACCCTGCAGGCCATCGGCATCCCGCTGAAGCGCTGGGGCTGCATCCTCGTCGACACGGTGGTGAGCGGTGTGGTCACGGGCCTGGTCGTCTTCAAGGGGAACCTTTACACCGACCTCTCGGGCTTCCTCGACTACATCCTGGTCTGGCTGGGCGCGTGGTTCGCCATTCTCATGGTGGATTACTTCCTGCGCAGGGGACGCTACGACGGCGCGAGCCTTGCACAGAAGATCGGCGGGCTCTACTGGCGCAGCGGCGGCATCAACTGGAAGGCGATCGTCGCGCTGGTCGTGGGCATGTTCGCAGCCATGATGTGGACCGACGCCCTCTACTACTTCCCGTCGTACCAGGGTCCGATCTCCAACGCCACCGGGGGCGGTGACCTCAGCTGGCTTCTCGGCATGGTCGTGGCCGGGGTCATCTACTGGGTCCTCTCCTTCCGCAGCATCCCCAAGGAGGTCTCGGAGGCGGAGGCCGTCGCCGCACCCGGAGCGGCAAGGGTCGCGAGCTGACTCGAAAGCACTGAGCACGGGGCCCGCACACCGCGGGCCGACTGAGAAGGGCCGGAGGTTCCCCACGCGGAGGATCTCCGGCCCTTTGCCTTCTCCGAGGGGCCGTGCCTCAGCCGCGCTCCCGCGCACCAAGCAGCCCCCGCCCACGAACCTCGCCGTGATGATCGGTGCCAGTCGGGGCCGGGTTTGGAGGTCGCCGGACCACAGGCATTTGGGCGGTGCGCCCAATGGTCCGGAAAGTAGTTAGGTAATCACCCGGATAACATTGGAGGTCTTCACCACCACTCTGAAGTGGTTCCCGGCAACCCTGTTCAAAGAACCACCATTTGTCGGTCCGAGCCCTTGCAAAGCCCGGGGGGTTGTGCGATACTGGTGGCCGCATCCCCCCCCGCGCTTCGGTGCGGGGGAGGGGTGCCAGTTCTCCGGACGATGGTCCGTGCCGAGGACAAGACCGACGGGCGAGTGAACGCACGCGCGCGGCCGGGTGCCGGCGCCACCGCTCCCGGCGCGGGACCCGCTCGCCGGCGCCGCTTCATCGGTCACCAACCCGCCCGCGGCCCCTCCCACTCGATCTCGACGGGCCGCTCGAGAAACCGGCTCATCCGGTCGGCGGCGCGGTCCACGGCGGCCCGCTCAGCGGGGCGCAGCGGGTCGAGCAGGCGCACCTGCACGCGCGCCGACCGGGGGCGCACCACCCGGTGCCAAGCACCCCGGACCCTGCCTCCGATGACCAGCACGTTGCTGAGGATGCTGCCGAAGGCGAAGAGGTCGGGGTCGAACCGCCCCTCGGGATGGTCAGCGGCGGAGCGATCGCGGTACGCCACGGTCAGCTCGTCGAAGTTCGGGAGCAGATGGGC
>PLAK01000066.1 GCA_003134115.1 Candidatus Changshengia sp. | reverse complement strand
ATGGCGATGTTCCCGATGATCCTCGGCGCCCTGGCCGGGCTGGCCGTGGTCCAGCTGCTGCTGCGCCGCAGGCGCGCATGAGCACGCGCTCGCTGGCGGTGTGGTCGGCGTCGGGGCTGGTCATCGCGCTCTCGACCAGCAATCCGGCATATCGAGTTGTCGTCCTCCTCTGCGCGCTCAATCTCCTCCTGGCCCGGGGGCGCCGGGGATCCGGTGCCCGCATCCTCCTCACGGGCATCGGGATCGCAGGCCTGATCGCCACCCTGCTGACGCTGCTGCTGAGCCACACCGGGAGACACGTTCTGGTGCGGCTCCCCGCCGGTATCCCGGCGATCGGCGGGCCGCTGACCCTGGAGGCGCTCGCGTTCGGCCTGGCCACCGGGCTGGGCATCGCGGCGGCGCTGCTCGCGGTGGCTCCACTCACGCTGGTCAGCCAGCCGCACGAGCTGGTCGACGCGCTGCCCTCGCCACTTGCCCGCACCGGCGCCGCGCTGGGCGCGGCTCTCAACCTCATTCCCGGCACCCTGCGCAGCGCCGCCGAGATCCGGGAGGCCCAGCGCATGCGGGGCTGGCGAGCGCGGCGCGTCGCCGACTGGCCGGCGGTGGCGGTGCCGGTGGTCCTCACCGCCATCGAGGGGTCGATGACCCTGGCCGAGGCGATGGAATCGCGCGCCTACGGCACCAGCGCCCGCACCCATTTCAGCATCCAGCGCTGGGCTCCGTACGACACCCTGGTGTCCGTCACCGCCCTGCTCGGCGTCGCCGGCTTCCTGGCCCTCGTCGCGACCGGCGGGGCGCCCGGCTGGTTCCCGTTCCCGGCGCTCTCCGCGCCGGCGATCAGCGTCCCCGCCCTGCTCTGCTGCGCGCTGCTGGTGGTGCCGTCACTCCGGGTGTGGCACTAGATGCCCACCCTCTCCTTCGCCCGACTCCATTACACGTATCCGGAGGCCGCGTCCCGCGCCCTCGACGGGGTGGACCTGGAGATCGACTTCGGCCTGACGCTCCTCACCGGCGCGTCGGGGAGCGGCAAGTCCACCCTGCTGCGGGTTTGCAACGGGCTCATCCCGCACTTCCACGGCGGCGTGATCGGGGGCAGCGCACGTGTCCTCGATCGCGATGTGATCCGCACCCCGACCCGCGAGCTCGCTCGCGATGTCGGATTCGTCTTTCAGGACCCCGAGCTGCAGGCCGTCTACCCGTCCGTCGAGCGCGACGTCGCCTTTGGGCTGGAGAACCTCGGCGTCGCTCGCGGCGAGATGCTCCGCCGGGTCGGCGACGCTCTGGAGATGTGCGGCATCGTCCACCTCCGGAGCCGTGCGGTCGGCACCCTCTCCGGCGGCGAGCGGCAGCGGCTCGCCCTGGCCGGGGTGCTGGCGATGCGGCCCCGCCTGCTCGTCCTCGACGAACCGCTGTCGCAGCTGGACCCGGAGGGGTCGGCGGCGCTGCTCGGCGCGCTCCATGCCGCCGTCCAGGGAGGCACCATGGCACTGGTGGCCGAGCACCGCCATCACCTGGTACTCGAGCGTGCCGACCGGTGCCTGCTCATGGCCGGGGGGAGGGTCACCCCGTGCGCCCCGGACGGACCGGTCCAGCCCGCCCCTGCCCGGGCGAGCCAGGATGCTCCGGCCTCGTCGGAGTTGAGCTGGCGTCTCCATCAGGTGACCGCCGGCCCCGCGGGAGTGGCGGTGCTGCACGACCTGGACCTGGCGGGCGGCACCGGCGAGGTGGTGGCCCTCACCGGTGCCAATGGCAGCGGCAAGACCACCCTGCTGCGCACCATCGCTGGACTGCTTCCCCCGCTGGCGGGCAGCGTGGAGCGTCGCCCCGGCCGGATCGCCTACCTGCCCCAGAACCCGTCGGCGCTCTTGCATCGGGCGACGGTGCGCACCGAGATCGACTGGACGCTCCGGCGCACGCACGCCGCGGGCCGGGCGGACGCGATGCTGGAGGAGATGGGGCTCGCCGCCGTGGCCGAGCGCGATCCCCGGGACCTCAGCAGCGGTCAGCGGCAGCGGGTGGCGCTCGCTGCGGTGCTCGCCGGCGACCCGTCGCTGGTGCTCCTGGACGAGCCGACGCGGGGCATGGATGACGCCGCGCGGACCGCGCTCACCGCAGCCCTGGCGCGCGTCGCCGAGCGCGGCGGGAGTGCGGTGCTGGCCACCCACGATCCGCAGCTGGTGGCCGCCGCGGCCACCCGGGTGGTCGACCTCGGCGACGGCGTCGCGCGGGTGCGGCGGCCGCTCGTGGAGGCGGTGCGATGACCGTGGCAGCCGCGTCCCGATGGGCTCGGGGTGCGGTGCCGGCGACGCTCGTGGTCGTGTCGGTCCTCGGGGCGGCGCTCTTCCTGTGGCCGTTCGCCGTCTCCAGCGTCCCCGCTCCGGTGGTCGCGCTCTCCCTGGCCCTGGGGACCGTGGCCGCCCTCGCCGCGGTGGAGACGGCGATGCGCCGTCTCGACGCGCGGCGCTTCGCCCTCCTTGCCGCCATCGCCGGCATCGACGCCGCGCTGCGGCTTGTCCTGGTGACGGGCGCCGGAGGGTTCAGCCCCATCTTCTTCCTGATCCTCGCCACCGGCTATGTCTACGGGCCCTCATTCGGCTTCCTCTGCGGGGCCACGTCGCTGCTCGCTTCGGCGGTGGCCACCGGGGGCATCGGGCCCTGGCTTCCCTACGAGATGTTCGGCTGCGGTTGGACCGGGGCGGCGGCGGGGATCGCCGGGCTGCGACGCTCCTCGACGCCGGGCTTCGGGGACGTCGCCGTCCTCGCCATCGTCAGCGTGATTGCCGGCTACGCCTACGGAGCGCTCCTCGACGTCTGGGATTGGACCACCTTCTACCGGGACAGTCCCTCGTTCGGCTTCCTTCCGGGCGCCGGGACGGCGGTGCTCCTGCAGCGCTTCGGGCGCTTCTACCTGGCCACGTCGGCGGTGTGGGACAGCTTTCGTGCCGCCGGTGACGCTCTGGCCGTGATGGTGCTCGGGCTACCCGTGCTGTCCGCCCTCGCCCGGGTGAGGAGCAGGCTCACCTTCACCGTCGCCGGCCCGGGAGGTGGCGACGCGGCGGTGCCATCCACCCCTGGCCAGGTGGGCGCGATGCATCCGTGACGCCAGGTCTCAGAGATCGTTCGGAGTGCGCTCTTCGTATCCCCACGGAGTGCTGTGAGCCGTGAGCAGGTCCAGGAAGGGGTCCGCCGGGAACGCCTCCGGACCGAGGACACCGGCGCCCGACCAGACCTTGGACTCGATCAGCTCGAGAGCTGCCAGCGGGTTGATCGCCGTCTGCCACACCACCGCCTGCGAGCCGTACTCGACCATCGAGGTGGCGTTGTCGACCACGTGGTAGAGGTACACCTCGCGCGGCTTGCCGTCCTTCCCGGTGCCGCGCACCAGGGTGCCCGCGCAGGTCAGACCGGACATGCGTTCACCGAGGCCGGCAGGGTCGGGCAGGCACGCGGCCACCACGTCGCGTGGGGAGATCCGCGCGTCGCCGACCGCCACCGGGGTGGTCTGGTCCAGGCCAAGCTTGTGCAGCGTCTTGAGGACGCCGATGAACTCGTCGCCCAGGCCGTACTTGAAGGTGACCCGGCCGCAGTCGACCCAGCGCGGCACCAGCAGCACCTCCTCGTGCTCGACGTTCACGCACTCGACCGGGCCGATCCCCGCGGGGAAGTCGAAGACCTCGGGCTCGCTGAAGGGTGGCGTCGTGTACCAGCCCCGACCGCGCTCGTAGATGATCGGCGGGTTGAGGCATTCCTCGATCGTCGTCCAGATCGAGAAGGTGGGGGCGAACTCATAGCCCTCGACAACCAGGTTGGCTCCGTCGCGCACCCCCACCTCATCGATGGAGGAGAAGAGGTGATCGGCGGCGTACCGGGCGAAGACGTCGGAGAGGCCGGGCTCCACGCCCATCCCCACCAGGGCGAGGAGCCCCCGGCTCTCCCATTCACCGGCCAGGGCGAACTGCTCGTCACCCAGCTTGACGCCCGGCGTGGCGAAGGGGTCGTCAGGGTGGGGCTTGGAGAGTGACATGGCCATGTCCAGGTAGTTGACCCCGGAGGCCAGGGCGGAGCGGAAGAGGGGCATGACGAACCTCGGGTCCACCGCGTTGAGGAGCACGTCGCACCTCTCGGCCTCCAGGAGTTGGGATACGGCCTTCTCGTCGCTGGCGTCCAGGCTCACGGCCTTGAACCGCGCCCCCGCTCCGGAGATGGCGCGCTCCGCCCTGACGGCGTCGTGGTCGGCGACCACCACCCCCTCGAAGAGGTTCCAGCGCGACGCCGTCCGGGCGATCGCGGTCCCGACTCCCCCTGCTCCGACCACGAGTACACGCATGCAGAAAACCCTCCGGCGGCGGATTATACTTGCCGGCCATTGGCCTTGTGGCCGGGGTCCGGCATCTGGCGTGGACGGGTTGGTGGGAGGCGGCCATGGGCGCTCAAGACGGCAGATGGGGAAACTTCGTGGGGGGCCGCTACGTCGACCCCATGGATGGTGCATTCGGTCAGCTCATCGATCCCGTGACCGGCGAGGCGTTTGCCGCGGTGCCCCTCTCAAAACCCGCCGACGTCGAGCACGCCTACGGCGTTGCGCAGGCGGCGTTCGAGGAATGGCGCGAGACCACTCCCTCGGAGCGGAGCCTCGCCTTGCTGCGCTTCGCCGACGCGGTCGAGAAGCGCGGTGCAGAGCTGGTGGACCTCGAGTGCCGCAACACCGGCAAGCCGCGTGCCCTGACGACCTCGGAGGAGCTGCCGCCGGTTCTCGACCAGATCCGCTTCTTTGCCGGCGCGTGCCGGCTTCTCGAAGGACGCGCGGCCGCCGAGTACATGCGCGGGTACACCTCCTTCGTGCGCCGGGAGCCAGTGGGCGTCTGCGCCCAGGTGACACCCTGGAACTACCCGATGATGATGGCGGTGTGGAAGTTCGCCCCGGCCATCGCCGCGGGCAACACCGTTGTGCTCAAGCCGGCTCACACCACCCCGCTCAGCACCCTGCTGCTGGCCGAGATCGCCGCCGAGTGCCTCCCGCCCGGGGTGCTGAACGTGCTCTGCGGGAGCAACCGTGACATGGGTGCTGCCCTCATCGGCCACCCGATTCCCCGCATGGTCTCGATCACCGGCAGCGTGCGAGCCGGTCGCGAGGTGGCCCAGACCGCGGCTGTCGATCTCAAGCGGGTGCACCTCGAGCTGGGAGGCAAGGCGCCCGTGGTCGTGTTCGACGACGTCGACGTGGCCAAGGCGGCGGCGGGCATCGCCATGGCCGGCTTCTTCAACGCGGGCCAGGACTGCACGGCCGCCACGCGCGTGCTCGCCGCTCCGCGGGTTTACGCAGATCTGGTCGATGCGCTGGCGGAGCGGGCCAGGAGCCAGGTGGTCGGCGCTCCGGACGATGCGGATGTGGACCTCGGTCCGGTCAACAGCTCAAACCAGCTCAAGGTCGTGAGTGGCTACGTGGACCGGCTGCCCTCGCACGCCGAGGTGCGCGTCGGCGGCCATCGCATCGGCGACCGGGGCTTCTTCTACGAGCCCACCGTGGTCACCGGGGTCGAGCAGTCCGACGAGATCGTCCAGGAGGAGGTGTTCGGCCCGGTAATCACGGTGCAGCGCTTCTCCGATGAGGACCAGGCCGTGGCCTGGGCCAATGAGGTCGAGTTCGGGCTGGCATCGTCGGTCTGGACCCGCGACCACGGCCGCGCGATGCGCATGAGCAAGCGTCTCGATTTCGGATGCGTCTGGATCAACACGCACATCCCGCTGGTCGCCGAGATGCCCCACGGCGGCTTCCGGCACTCCGGGTACGGCAAGGATCTCTCGCTGTACGGCTTCGAGGACTACACCAGGATCAAGCACGTCATGACGGCGCTGGACGTCTGAGCCGGGAGAGGACGATGGTGATGGACGCGCCCGACGAGATTCCGCAGCAACGCCGGCTTCTCACCGAGATCCCCGGACCGCACTCGCGGGAGCTGGAGGCGCGCCGGGAGCGCGCCATCCCCAAGGGTGTGAGCACGACCCTGCCCGTCTTCGTGGTCCGGGCCGGCCCCGGGATACTCGAGGATGTCGACGGCAACCGGCTGATCGACTTCGGCTCGGGCATCTCGACGACCAACGTCGGCAACAGCGCCCCCCTGGTGGTCGACGCCATTCAGGAGCAGGCCGCCCTCTTCACCCACACCTGCTTCATGGTTACCCCCTACGAAGGCTACGTCGAGGTCTGTGAGCGTCTCAATCAGCTGACCCCGGGAGACCACGAGAAGCGTTCGTTCCTGGTCAACTCCGGCGCCGAGGCGATCGAGAACGTGGTCAAGGTGGCGCGCTACGCGACCGGGCGACCGGGGATCGTGGCCTTCGACCACGGATTCCACGGGCGAACCCTGCTCACCATGACGCTGACCGGCAAGGCCATGCCCTACAAGCGTGGATTCGGCCCCTTCGCTCCGGAGGTTTACCGCGCCCCCTACTCGTACCCCTTCCGAGGGACGGGGCGGCTCTCCGACACCATCACCATGCTGGAGACGAGCGTCGGGGCGGAGAGCATCGCCGCCGTTCTCGTCGAGCCGATCGCCGGCGAGGGCGGGTTCATCGTCCCGGAGGCGGGCTGGCTTGCCGGTCTGGCCCGCTGGTGCCGGGACCACGGCGTCCTGGTCATCGCCGACGAGGTCCAGACCGGCTTCGGGCGCACCGGCGACTGGTTCGCCTGCGAGTACGAGGGGGTCGTGCCCGACCTGCTGGCGACGGCCAAGAGCCTGGGGGGCGGGCTGCCCATCGGCGGAGTCACGGGCCGCGCCGAGGTGATGGACTCGGTCCATCCCGGGGGGGTGGGCGGCACCTTCGGGGGCAACCCAGTCTCCTGCGCCGCCTCGCTGGCGGCCATTCGCACCATCGAGAGCGAGGGGCTGGTCGAGCGAGCCCGGGTCATCGGCGAGACGATACTGCCGCGGCTACGCAAGCTCTCGGCCACCGTCCCCGCGGTCGGGGAGGTGCGCGGCCGGGGCGCGATGGTGGGCATCGAGTTCGTCCGGGACGATGGGATCACGCCCGACCGGGAGGTCACCGGCCGGGTGCTGCGCAGGTGCCACCAAGCCGGGCTGCTGGTGCTCACAGCGGGGACCTACGGCAACGTGATCCGGCTCCTCCCGCCACTCGTCATCTCGGGTCAGCTCCTCGAGGAGGGGTTGGGGATCCTCGAGGAGGCGGTGGCGGCGTCATGAGCAGGGACGTTGCGAGCGCGAGCGAGGCTCAAGGCAGGACCGGGGAGTGCGGGCGCGGAGGCAACCGATGACGGCCAGCACCATCACCGAGACCCAGGTGGACAAGGGCCTGAAGCCGGGGGCGCTCTCGCTGGTCTCCAGCATCGTCATCGGGGTCGCATCCACCGCCCCGGCCTACAGCCTCGCGGCCACTCTGGGTGCCATCGCCGCCTTCTGCGGCCTGATCTCGCCGCTGGTGGTGCTGATCGCCTTCGTTCCCATGCTCTTCATCTCGATCGGGTACAGCGAGCTGAACAAGGCCGATCCCGATTGCGGCACCACCTTCACCTGGGCGACCCGGGCGTTCGGTCCGCGCACCGGCTGGATGGGCGGCTGGGGCATCCTCGCGTCGGACATCCTGGTCATGGCCAGCCTGTCACAGGTCGCGTCGGTCTACACCTTCCATCTGTTCAACGCCGACAGCATCGCCAACGACGCCACCGGTGGCTGGGTCCTGCTCCTCGGCCTGACCTTCCTCGCCGTGATGACCTGGGTCTGCTATCGCGGCATCGAGATCTCGGCGCGGCTGCAGCGCGTGCTGCTCTCGGTCGAGGTCATCATCCTCATGGTTTTCGGCCTGGTGGCGCTGATCCGGGTGCTCACCGGTAACGCCCCCGCCGGCCACGTCACTCCGAGCATCAACTGGTTCAACCCCGCATCGGTGTCCTTCTCGAGCCTGATCAGCGGGCTCCTGCTCATGCTCTTCATCTACTGGGGCTGGGACACGTCGGTCTCCATCAACGAGGAGACCGCCGACCGAACCCGCAACCCGGGGCGAGCGGCGATCATCGCCACCGTTCTTCTGCTGGTGATGTACTTCGTGGTCACCCTGGGCGTCCAGGCCTTCGCAGGGGTCGGGACGACCGGCACCGGGCTGGCCAACCCCAACAACGTGGGTGACGTCATATCCGTCCTCGGCACGGCGGTCTTCGGCACCTCGTGGTTCGGCCAGCTCTTCTATCACCTGCTCCTCCTGATGGTTCTCTCCTCGGCGGCCGCCTCGGCCCAGACCACCATCCTGCCCACCGCGCGGACCATGCTCTCCATGTCGGTCCATAGGGCGCTTCCCGACTCCTTCGCCCGCATGCACCCGCGCTACTTCACCCCCAGCGTCGCGACGCTGGTGATGGGGGGTGTTTCTGCCGCGGTGTACGTCTTGATGAACTACTTGTCCCAAGGGTTGGTGATCGCCGACGCGGTCACCGCCATCGGGGTCTGGATCGCCTTCTACTACGGGCTCACCGGCTTCACCTGCGCCTGGTACTACCGCAAGACCCTGCTGAGCAGTGCCCGCAATTTCTTGATGCGCGGCCTCATCCCGTTGCTCGGCGGCCTGATGCTCTACTTCGCCCTGGTGTGGAGCATCGGGTCCGATTTCAACTTCGCGAGCGGAGTGAGCTACACGTCATGGACCCTGCCCTTCGGGCCGCGCTGGGTGATCGGCGGCGTGTTCCTGATCGCACTGGTCTCGGCGGTTCTCGGTCTCGTCATCATGGTGGCCTGGTGGCTCGCCCGCCCGCCCTTCTTCCAGGGCAAGGTGCTCAGCCGCTCGACGGCCACCCTGGGCCCGACGAGGCCGTGATTCCGGCCATAAGCCCGCCCACGGCCGCAGCCTAGAGTCGTTCATCATGTCCGGCATCGTGGACGAGATCGTCACCGTCAACCCCGCCACCGAGGCGGAGCTCCAGCGCTACCCCGTGATGACCGAGGACGAGGTCGGCGCCGTCCTCGATGAGGTTCGGACCAGCGGCCCCGGTTGGCGCGCGGTACCCATCGGCCGGCGCGCCGAGCTGATGCACGCCGCCGCCGGTGTGCTCCGGCGCCGCGCCGGCGAGCTGGCCCAGCTGGTCACCGCCGAGATGGGCAAGCTGGACGCCGAGGCCCGCGCCGAGGTCGAGAAATGCGCCGGCACCTGCGACCACTTCGCGGTCCATGCCGAGGAGTACCTGGCTGATCAGCCGGCCCCCTCCGACGGCTCCTCCAGCTTCGTGGCGTTCGAGCCGCTCGGGACGGTGCTCGCGATCATGCCCTGGAACTTCCCGCTCTGGCAGG
>PLAK01000167.1:278-2643 GCA_003134115.1 Candidatus Changshengia sp. | reverse complement strand
GCCACCACCGACGGTTCGGTGATCATCAGCCCCTCGCCCCGCACCACCGCCCGCACATTGCCGGCACCCAGATCGATCCCCAGCCTCTTGCCGAGCATCCCCAGCGGTCCTCCGATCAATCCCCGATGACGCCCGAGAGGTCGCGGGCCGACGACTCTCCCGGCCCGGGACGGACCCGTTCTAGGGTCACGCCCAGCGACCGGAGCTTGGCCTCCAGGCTGTCGTAGCCGCGGTCGAGGTGAAAGACGTTCTCCAGCTCCGTCGTGCCGTCAGCGCAGAGTGCGGCGATGACCAGCGCAGCCCCGCTCCGGATGTCCGGGATCGACACGGCGGTGCCGTGCAGCGCGGTCGGGCCGGTGATGCTCGCGCTCCGCCCTTCGACGGCGATGCGAGCGCCCATCTTGGCCAGCTCGGCGACGTGGCGGAAACGGTTCTCGTAGAGGGCCTCGCTGATGATGCTGATCCCCTCCGCCTGGGTCATCAGAGCCCCGAACTGCGGCTGGAGATCGGTGGCGAATCCGGGGTGGGGCCAGGTGGTGACATCGACAGCGCGAAGCTTGCCGCCGGTCACCCGCACGTGGTCGCCTCCCTCGACGACGGTGCAGCCCGCAGCCTGCAGCTTGTTGCTCAGGGAACGGAGGTCGCCGGGACGCATCCCGTGGACGGCGACATCGCCACCGGTCGCGGCCGCGGCCGTCATGTAGGTGCCGGCCTCGATGTAGTCGGTGATCACCCGGTGATGCGTGCCGTGCAGCAGGTTGCTCTGGCCCTCGACCACGATCAGCTCGCTGCCGGCGCCGCTGATCCGGGCTCCCATCCCGACCAGGCAGCGGGCCAGGTCATAGACGTGGGGCTCGCGAGCGGCGTTGCTGATCACGGTGATGCCGTCGGCCAGAACCGCGGCCATCATCAGGTTCTCGGTCCCGGTGACGGTCGGCATGTCGAGATAGATGTGGGCGCCCCGGAGCCGCTTTGCGCGAGCCACGAAGCTGGTGGCGGTCTCGGCCACCTCCGCCCCCATCAGCCGCAGGCCCTCCAGGTGCTGCTCGACCCGGCGCATGCCGATGTCGTCCCCGCCCGGCTTGGCGATCTCCGCCTGGCCGGTCCGGCCGACGAGCGCCCCCAGGAGGAGGAAGGAGCCCCGCAGCCGGCGGGTCAGGTCGGCGCCCACCGAGGCCGCCTCGACCCGCCCGGCGTCGAGCCGCCAGCGACCGTCGGCGACCTTCTCCACGGCGACCCCGAGATGGGCGAGCATGGCCGCCATGGTCCCGATGTCCTCGATGTCGGGGACGTTGGTCAACTCCAGCGGCTCGTCGGTGAGGAGAGCCGCCGCCATGACCGGAAGGGCCGCGTTCTTGCTGCCGGAGATCGCGACCTCCCCGGTGAGCCGGCCACCGCCGGTGATGCGGAGCAGGTCCATCGCGACTACGGTACATGACCGCGGGGCAGCGGAATCGGGCCTCCCCCGGATCGCCTCTACCGCGTCATTCTGGTCGGAAGTCACCGCGCGGGCCGGATAAGGGAGAATTCGCCCGCAGCCCTTTCCCGGAGGACACCATGGCAACGGCGACGGCAACCCCCCTGAGCAACGTAGAAGAGATCCTCGGCGAGGACGCGCAGGACCTGCTGCAGCACCGCTGCCAGACGGTCGCCAGCGACCAGCTCCACCTGCCCGGCCCCGACTTCGTCGATCGCGTCTGGTCGATCAGCGACCGCAACCCGCGCGTCCTGCGCAGCCTCCAATCGCTCTTCGGTCACGGCCGCCTGAGCGGGACGGGCTACGTCTCGATCCTTCCCGTGGATCAGGGCATCGAGCACTCCGCGGGCGCCTCGTTCGCGCCCAACCCGATCTACTTCGACGGCGAGAAGATCGTCGAGCTGGCCGTCGAGGGCGGCTGCAACGCGGTGGCCTCCACCTTCGGCGTCCTCGGTTCGGTGTCGCGTAAGTGGGCGCACAAGATCCCCTTCATCGTCAAGCTCAACCACAACGAGCTGCTGACCTACCCCAACAAGTTCGACCAGGTGATGTACGGCACCGTGCAGCAGGCGTGGGACCTGGGCGCGGTCGCGGTGGGCGCCACCATCTACTTCGGCTCCGAGGAGTCGACCCGCCAGCTCCAGGAGGTCGCGGTGGCCTTCGCCGAGGCGCATGAGCTGGGCATGGCCACCGTTCTCTGGTGCTACCTGCGCAACNNCTCAAGTACGGCAAGACCAGCAAGCTCGTCTACGAGAAGCTGACCACCCCCCACCCCATCGACCTCACCCGCTACCAGGTGGTCAACTGCTACATGGGCAGGGCCGGGCTGATCAACTCGGGCGGGGCCTCGTCGGGTGCCGGCGACCTCAGGGAGGCGGTCCGCACCGC
>PLAK01000167.1:0-261 GCA_003134115.1 Candidatus Changshengia sp. | reverse complement strand
CCATTTCCGCCCAGCTCTGCGGCGGACTGTGGGCCCACCCTGTGGCCGGCTGCCGCGGGGTGGGCCACGCCGCATGTGTAACCCGGTGGACAGGCGGGGTACCGTAACCTGATGACGACCCGATCTCCCCACCTGGAGCCAGAGATCTGAGATGTTCAACATGAACAGCGGCATGGGCGGCGGATCCAACCGCAGCCTCTACAACCCCTTCGGCGAGACCCGCGGCTGGGCCAACCCGACCATGCAGGGGGCGATCAGCCT
>PLAK01000048.1 GCA_003134115.1 Candidatus Changshengia sp. | reverse complement strand
TCGGACGACTGGTCGGCCTTCTGCGCGCGGATGCGCGCTAGGACGGCCTCCTCCATGGTGAGGATCTCGGTGTAGACCTTCCGCCAGAAGAGGGCAAGCTCCAGGGAGGCGGTGGCCGGGTCGGGTTCACCCTCCATGCGGATGGAGACGTCTCCACCGCGCAACGCCGCGACCATGTCGGGACGGTCCTGATCTGCCTGGCTGGCGTCCATGGTCATGAGATACACCCGGGGGCGCAAGAAGTTCAGCAACTGACCGCATCCGCCCCCGGAGGGTCACCCCGCCGGCCTCCGATTCGTGGGCTCCCTCCGGTTGTAGGCTATGGCCACACCATGGTGGCAAGCGAATCACACACGCCAGACCGAGGCGCCCTCGAGGGCGAGGACCTCGGGACCGAGCACTGGGAAGACGCGCGCCACTGGATGAGCATCTACGACGACCTGATCCGCTTCAAGGTCGGGCTCCTCGAGCGTGTGAGGCGGGAGCTGCCCAAGCTGCACCCCGTGGCCCAGCGGGCCGCCGACGTCGATGTCGCCTTCATCGAGGCCCAGATGGCCGGCTACCACGCGCGGCTCGACCTCTGGTACCGGCGCGTGTGGCAGCTCCAGGGTCTCTGGCTCGATCCGGACGGCCGGGTGGTGCGCCACACGGGTCAGGAGGCGGCGCTCACCACCCGCGAGTTCGAGCTGCTGCAGTTCCTGCTGGAGCACCCTCACCGCTTCTATTCCACGGCGCAGATCGCGAGCTACGCGTGGTCGGACGCGGCCCTGCTGCCCGAGGAGGTCCGCAACTACGTCACCAGGGTGCGCAGGATCCTGGCTCGGCTGGGCATCCCCTGCGATCTGATCAACCGGCCGGGTCGCGGCTACTCCCTGACGTTCCGGAACACCGAATAGCCCACTGCCCACCCTGGGCAGCCGCGCGATCTAGGCGGTCCGGTGGGCCGCGCCGCGGGTCACCCTTGCCACCACGCCTGCGACCAGGATGGCCACCACGGCGTAAGCAGCCATGGCCAGGACATCCGCCCAGACGAAGAGGTTCCCCTGTGTCGCAGAGGTGGTCTTGAGGATGCCGACGAACGGGGAGGCGAGGAAGGAGCCGACCGTGAAGGTGAGCGCCGCGAGTCCAACGTTGAGCGCTCCGATGGCGTGGAACACGAAGTCCAGCATGAGGAAGGCCAGCGCGACCACGGCGGCCAGCTCGATAATCCGGATCACCGACCGCCCGGACCACGCCCACGCGGTGCGCGTGGTCGCTGCTCGCGGAGGATCCGCCGTCATCGGCGTTGTGGCGGCGATGGCCTGCGGGCTCTGCCCGTCGCTGGCGACCCGGTTCTGCACCTGTACATCGGTCACGGAAGTCCCTCCTTTGGGTCACACGACCCCGAGGCCCTCTGAACCTGTGGCGCCGGGTGATGCCCACTGTGTCGAAGGGGCCGCAACGACCGCAGCAACAGTGCAGCGCGCCGATCGCGCCAGGATCCTCCCCGTCGCGCCCGAGCCGCAGCCTGGCTAGCATTCGAGGCATGAACGTCCCGAACGGCCACACCCCGAGCCCGCTGCGCGCGCTGATCCGGTCGGAGCCGCTGGACCGCCCTCCGATCCTGCTCTGGAAGCATTTCCGGATCGACGAGCCGTACGAGCTGGCGCGCCGGACGGTGCGCTTCTACCGCGCCCACCGGCTGGCGGCGGCCAAGCTGATGCCCGACATTCCGCTGCTCTTCGCGGATGGAGCGCTGTCGTCCTGGTCGCAGCTCGCCCAGCTCCGACGGTTCGGCCCGATCGAGACGGTCGGCCGCGCCGCCGAGTATGTGCGCACCGTGGAGCTGGTGAGGCGGGAGCTGGACAGCGACGAGGTCGTGCTGGTCACACTCTTCTCGCCCCTTGCCCTGATCGGCCTCTGGTGCGGCCCGGTGGGGCTGCGCGAGCTGGCGGAGGGAGAGCGCTCCGTGGCCCACGCGGTGCTCTGGGCCCTCGCCGGCGTGGTAAACGAGCTGGCCGCGGCGTGCTGCGCGGCCGGTGCCGACGGCGTCTACTACTCGTGCTGGGGGCAGGATGTGCTCAGCTCGGATCAATACGCCGAGCTCGGTGTCCCCTATGACCTGGCCGGTCTTCGCGGAGCGACCGGGGCGGAGTTCCGCCTCCTCCACCTTCACGGCGCGGTCGACGGCGGCCTGGAACGGTACGTCAGATACCCGGTCCAGGCCGTCGGCTGGAGCGAGGTGGAGAGCTCGGTGACCCTGAGCGCGGGGGCCCGGGTGCTGGCGGGCAAGTTCGTCATGGGCGGCATCCGGGAGGATCGCGCCGGCCCGGCGGACGCGGCGACCAAGGCCCACGTCGCCGCCCTCGTGGAGGAGTTCGGGACGCGGTTCGTGGTCGCACCCGGGTGCTCCCTCCCCGACGGCACCGGTGACGAGGCCCTGGCCAGCCTCAGGGCTCTCGCCGACCAGGCGGTGGATCCCCACTCGGCGAAGGCCTGATCCCGGCACCGAACGCAACCCTCTCCCGGTCGCTGCGGTCCCCCGACACGGTGGCACCCCGCCGAAGGTCAGAGGCCATGGTCGCCTGACCGCCGGCCGCCACCGCGATCTCGCGGGCTGTGGTTGACACCTGCCGGCTGGCGACGCTCACCTGCTCCATGGCGTCGACCACCTGGGCCGAGGCGCTGCGCTGCTCGCGAGTGGCCAGCTGCACCTGGGAGCTTGCCTCGGCGACCTTCTCCATGAGCTGAAGCCCGCTCTGGAGCTCGGCCACGCCCTTGTCCATCGCCATCACCGTGGCGCTGGTCTCCGCCCTGGTCTCCCGGGTGATCCCGGCGATGTCACCGGCCAGTCCCTTGGTCCGCTCGGCGAGGCGGCGAACCTCGTCGGCGACCACGGAGAACCCGCGGCCCATGTCCCCGGCCCGGGCCGCCTCGATGGCGGCGTTGAGGGCGAGGAGGCTCGACTGGTCGGCGATGTCATTGATGAGCGTCAGGATGGAGGTGATCTCCTGGACGCGCTTGGCCAGGGCCAGGGTCCGGTCGCTGCTGGCGCGGATGTCCTGCTGGGCATGCTCCAGGCTCTCCCGCGTCTCCACCGCCTGCAGCGCCACCTGGTCGACCGTCTCGGCGATCTGGGTCGAGGTGCGCGCCAGCTCCTCCATGCTCGCCG
>PLAK01000178.1 GCA_003134115.1 Candidatus Changshengia sp. | reverse complement strand
CGGCGCCGTGGTCGAGGATCCCCGCGTCGCCGCGGTGACCCTCACCGGCAGCGAGGAGGCCGGCGCCCAGACCGCCGCCATCGCCGGCCGCTGCCTCAAGAAGACGGTCCTGGAGCTCGGCGGCTCGGACGCTTTCGTGGTCCTCGAGGACGCCGACATCGAGGCTGCGGCGACCACCGCCGTGAGGGCGCGCTTCCAGAACTGCGGGCAGAGCTGCATCGCCGCCAAGCGCTTCATCGTGGTGGATGCGGTCGCCGAGCATTTCGAGGAGGCGTTCGTCGCCGCCGTCCGGCGTCTCCGGGTCGGCGACCCCACCGACCCGGGGACCACGATGGGACCGCTGGCGCGCGACGATCTTCGCGACGACCTGGAGCGCCAGCTCCAGGGGTCTCTGGACCGTGGGGCGCGCCTGCTCACCGGCGGGCGGCGCCCCGACCGTCGAGGCTGGTTCTACGAACCGACCGTGCTCACCGGCTGCACAACCGGGATGCCGGCCTTCGACGAGGAGACATTCGGGCCGCTGGCCGCGGTGACCAGGGTCTCGGGTGAGGACGAGGCGCGGCGCCTCGCCAACCACTCCGATTTCGGTCTGGGCGGCAATGTCTGGACCCGGGACGTGGAGCGCGGGGTGAGATTCGCCCGCAGCCTGGAGACCGGAGGGGTCTTCGTCAACGGCATGACCCACTCGGATCCTCGCCTTCCGTTCGGCGGGGTCAAGCGGAGCGGCTACGGGCGCGAGCTCTACTCCTTCGGCATCCGCGAGTTCGTCAACATCAAGACGATCTGGGTCGGTCAGCCGTAAGGCGATCGCGGGCAGGCTGCCGGCCTCGGCCGGGTGTCGAAGAGGCCGGTCTACACCCCGTCTTGACGGCCGGCGGCCCGCTTTTCAGAATCGGTCACATGTCGGAGCAGGAGATCGACGCCTACCTGGCGCAGCTCGAGGAGCCCAAGCGGAGCACTCTGCGCCAGCTGCGCCAGACCATCCTCGAGGTCATCCCCGACGCGGAGCAGTGCATCTCGTACCGGATGCCGGCTTTCCGGCTGCACGGCAAGGTGGTTGCCGGGTTCGCCGCCTTCACCAACCACCTGAGCTACCTCCCCCACAGCGGCTCCGTGATCTCCGAGCTGGCGGATGACCTCGCCGGTTACGTGAGCACCCCGGGCGCGCTCCACTTCCCCGTCGATCAACCCCTGCCGCGGCCGCTCGTGGAGAAGCTCATCGAGGTCCGCCTCCGCCAGGCGCGGTGACCGGGCGCGTCATGGCCGGTTTCGGCATCACCAGGGGCCTGATCCGGCTGTCGTGACCCACCCCGGATGTGGTCTCGTCGGCGCCAGCACACACGCCGGGAGTGTGGCGAACAGATGTACGTAATCCAAACATGGGTTCGCTATACTCGGACTCCCGGCCTCGCTCCCGTCCCGTCATCCCCCTTGGGCCGGGGCTCACGAAGGCGAAGGAGCGATGCCCACCCCGCTGTCCGAGGCTCTGGCGACGCTGCGACGGCGCCACGGCGAAGCCGTGATCCGGTCCGGCGACGCCCTGGGCGGTATAGAGGCTTGGCCGACCGGGCTCCCGGTCCTGGATCACCGGCTCACCCCGGGAGGGCTGCCGGTGGGTCGGGTCAGCATCCTGGCCGCCGCTTCGGGAGCGAGCGGACGGCTCACCCTGCTCCAGGCCCTGGTCGCCGTCGCCAGCCGGGAGCGGACCGCCGTCTACCTCGACCTGGTGGGCAGCCTCGATCCCGGGTTTCTCGCCGACCTCGGGGCTGACCTCAGCGCCCTGCTGGTGCTCCGGCCGCCCTCGGGGCGCTGGGGGGAGGGGTTCTCCATGGCTCGGAGCCTGGTGGCGGCCGGCGCGCCCTGGCTGGCCGTCGCGCTGGACTCGCGCTCCAATGCCGGGTGGGAGCACCGCCTCTCCACCCTGGTCGAATCGGTCGCCGCACGCCGGGCCGTCTGCCTGGTCTCCGCCGCCTCACCCCTGCCACTGGCCCTGGGGTACGCCTCCTCCCTGACCCTGGAATGTGTCGCGGACGGCTGGGAGGAGGCTCACGGCGACGTGCTCGGCCTGCGCACCCACCTCACCGTGGTCAAGAGCAAGGTGAGCACGCCAGGGGAGACGGCGGCTCTGCTGCTCCGCTATCCCCGTCCCTTCGCCGCCGCCGAGGCGGTGGGCCGGCCGGTGGTGGTCGACCTGACCGCGACCAGGAAGGTCCTCGAGGTCACGGCGGTGGCATCCGATATCCCGGCGGTGGCGGGGTGAGGCGCGCGCGGCTTTGCCGCGGCGCCGAGGGGCGGCGAGCCCCTGTGAGAACCGGGGGGCCCCCAAGCGGCCTGCCGCGTGGGGTGGCGGGGTGAGTGCTTCCCGCATCCTCTGTGCCCGCTTTCCCCACCTCGCCCTGGTCGCCGCCTGGGGCTGCCATCCCGAGCTGCGCTCCGAGCCCGTGATCGTCGGCGGTGCGCCAGAGCTTCGCCTGCCCGTCATCGCCGCCTCGGCAGCGGCGCGGGCCTCCGGGGTCCGGCCCGGCCAGCCGCTGCGCGAGGCCCAGCAGCGCTGTCCGGGAGCCGCCTTCGTCGTCGCCGACGAGGCGGCGGTGGCGCATCTGCGCGAGGAGCTGCTCTCTCGTCTCAACCGGCTCGCCCCCCTCGTCGAGGTGGGTGATGAGGCCGCCTGGTGCGACCTCACCGGCCGGCATGCCGCCCACCCCGACAGCACCGGCTGGGCGGTCGCGGTCGCCCGCTGCATCCAGGAGCTGCTCGATGACGACGACATCGCCGTCGGGGTCGCCTCCTCGCGCCAGGTGGCCGAGATCGCCGCCCGGCAGGCGGGGTCTCGCCACATCCGCCGGGTCGCTCCCGGGGAGGAGGCCGCCTTCCTCGCCCCGCTCCCGCTCAGCGTCCTGCCTCTGGACCCGGTGGTCGCCACCCGGCTCGCCGCCCTCGGCCTCGACTGCGTCGGGGCGGTGGCCAACCTCTCCGCCGCCGACCTGCAGCGCCAGTTCGGACCGATGGGGATGGACCTCTGGCATCAGACGCGGGGTGGGGATGGAAGGGAGGAGTGGCGTCCGGGGCATGGGCTCGGCATCCCGGATCCGCTCCGGCAGCTGGGGGAGCGGATGGTCCTCGAGGGTGGCACCGGAGACCTGGAGGCACTGCGCTTCGCCGTCCACCGCTCCGCTCTGGACCTGGGCGACCGGTTGCGCCGCCACGGCTGCCGGGCGGCGGCGGTCACCCTGGTCTGCGAGCTGGAGGATGCCGAGCCGTCGGGGCTGCGGATCACCCCGCTTCAGCAGCCGGGAAGCGGCGCCGAGCTCTGGCCGGTGGCCCTGGAGCTGCTCGCCGACCTGGCTCTGAGGGCGCCGGTCACGGCGGTTCGCCTGGAGGTCGAGGGACTGCAGCCGGGGGCCGGACGCCAGGTCGATCTCTGGCGGGGGGGGGATGCCGCCGGCGAGGAGATCGGCGGAGCCGCCTCGCGGCTGCGCGCCCGCTTCGGCCGGACGGCGGTGCGGCGGGCAGAGTTGACCGTCGATCCCGGGGACCTTCCTGAAAGGCGCTTTCGCTGGACAGACCCGGTGGTCGCGGATGCCGGGAGAGAGGGGCGCGGCTCCCGGGCGCCGGGTGTACCCACGAGGCTCACATCGGCAGGGGGCACCTCCGAGGGGAGCAGAGGTAGGGCACCGGAGCATCGGCAGGCGGCGCCGGCGTCCGGGATCCCGGTGGCGGCGATGCCGCTGCTACGCCGATGACCGAGCTTCTCGACGGGATCGCCGACGTCCGGCAGGACGCCTCGGGTGCCATTCGTGCCGTGCGCCTGGCCGGCGGCTGGTCCACGGTCAACCGGGTCGCCAACCAGTGGCTGGTCGAGACCGATTGGTGGCGCACCCCGGTGCGGCGCCACTACGTCCGCCTGCTCCTCGCGAGCCGGAGAGGTGGCCGCCGAGCCACGGGGCCCGGGACGGCGGACCGGCAAGACCCCACGGACGAATGCGTCGAGCTCTACCGCGACCTGGAGACCGGCGAGTGGCACTGGTCCCGCCGCTATGACTGACGGGGCGGGCTTGGTCCGCAGGCGAGGGGGGGATGCGTCCGACGCTCTCGCCGAGCGCCGGTCATTCCGGCAGCAGGGTGAGATGGGGACAGTGGCGAGGGCGGACCACCGAGAAATGACGGCGGTCGAGGGTGGCGATCCTGGTCTCGTTGAGGCGCTCGGCGAGAGCGATGATCGAGGCGTCGACGAAGCCGAGCCGCAGGTCGGCGTAGACGAGCTCCAGCTCCGCGGCCCGGATCAAGTCAGCTTCGGAAGGGTGGATCAGGCGGTATGCACCGCCATTGATGTCGGCTGCGAAGTCCGCCCAAGCACGGAGGCTGCCGAGCTTGCTGAGCCAGTAGTCGACCTCGGCCAGGATCGGGCTGGGCACCAGCCGGTCATCGCCGCCTGTCAGCAGGGCGAGACAGCGGTCATGCTCCGGGTCATCCTCATCCAGGGCTGCGACGATCGGTCCGGTATCCAGGAGCAGTGCCATGGCCTCCGACTCCCTTCGGGTCAGGAGCGGAAAGGTTGGGCTGCGGGGGCATCAGGGTTGCTCTCCATGAGAGCGGCGATGCCCATCGTCGATCCGGACCTGAAGGTGCCGAGCCGGGGCCGGCGTCGCTGCCGCAGCTGCGCGGCGCGCTCTGACACCAGCTCACCGATGGCGCGGCTCAGGGCGATGCCACGCAAGCGGGCGTCGGTGGCGATCACCGCAAGGTCGTCCTCCTGGGCCGTCACCGTGGTGCGCCTCTCCATGATGCTGATGCTACATCAGATGCAAATGTTCCTCGAAGCCCCTTCGCCGGATGGGGGCGCGGAGGGCCGCCGGTCGAGGGGGACCGGCGGCCCATGCGGGGTATTGCGGTGTCTTGGTCGTAGCCAATTTCCTGTGCCGAACGACTGTCCAGCATAGTTACACGGATTTGTAGAGGATGTCAAGCGTGCCCTTCGCCGAGCTGGCGGCCCGCTCCCACTTCTCCTTCCTGGAGGGTTCGGCCTCCCCGCGCGACCTGGTCGAGGTCGCTGCCCGGCTGGAGATCGGGAGCCTCGGCCTCTGCGACCGCAACGGGCTCTACGGCGCGGTCGGCTTCATCGAGGCCGCCCGCAAGGCCGGCATCCGCCCGGTGGTGGGCGTCGAGCTGGACCTGGTCGATGCCGGCCGGATCCGCCTCCTCGCCCGTGGCCGGCGCGGCTACCGCCAGCTCTGCCGCGCGATCAGCGCCGCCCAGCTCGCCGGCGTCAAGGGCCAGCCTCGGCTGCGCATCACCGGCCTCACCGACGAGGAGCCGGACGGTGACGGCGAGCTTGCGCTTGATGCGGGCGGACGGAGCCTGGAAGAGGAGGCGTGGGGGTGCGTGCTGAGCGAAGGTTTGCCGCAGGCAGCAGATGCAATGCTGCCGAGACAAGCGCGCCGATCGCCAGTCAAGGCGATCGGACGCGCGGACCGCAGCGAAGCACCACCCCCGCACCACNNCCCGCCGTCCCGCCCGCAAGCCCTCCGGCCCACCGCCGGGCCCTTCCCCGAGGGCTGGCCGTCGCTGCCCTCGACAAGGGACCGGGTGGAGACCCGACCGTCGGTGGTGGATCCCGCCGACCTCGACGACTGCATCGCGCTGGCCGGCGGACCGGAGAGCGCCGTGGTCGCCGCCCTCATCGCCGGTGACCGGCGCGGAGCCCAGCGCCTCGCCGAGCGGCTGCGCGAATGCTTCGGCCGGGATCGGGCGGCCCTCCTGCTCACCAACCATCGCCACCCCGCCGATCGCTGGCTCGCCGCCGAGGTCGCCGANNGAGCACCGCCTGCTCTCCGAAGCCGGCCTGCGGCGGCGGCTTGCGGACTACCCCGACGCCTTCGACCATGCCGCGCGGATCGCGGCGCAGTGCAGCCTCGACCTCGATTTCACCGATGTCCGCTTCCCGGGCTTCCCCGTCCCTGAGGGCGAGACCCCCTTCTCCGTCCTCTACGGCCTCTGCCAGGACCAGGTCCGGCGCCGCTACCGCCCGCTCACCCCTCTGGTCGCGCAGCGGTTGCAGACCGAGCTGGACGTCATTCAGAAGACCAATCTCGCCGAATTCTTCCTGATCGTCCACGAGATCATGGGGTGGGCCCGGGAGCATGGCGTGCCCGGGCAGGGGAGGGGCAGCGCCGCTGATTCCATCGTCGCCTACCTCCTCTTCGAGCGCTTCCTCCACGTCGACCATCAGGGGACGCCCGACATCGACATCGACTTCTCCACCGATCACCGCGAGCAGGTGATCCAGCATGTGTATGAGAAGTACGGGGCGGAGCGCACCGGGATGGTCGCCAACGTGGTCACCTTCCGGCCGCGCCTCGCGGTGCGCGAGGTGGGCAAGGTGATGGGCTTTCCCGAGCCGATCATCGACCGCCTCGCCAAGTCCGTCGACGGCTGGCGCGAGGGCGGGGTGGAGGACGCCCTGGAGGCGGCCGGGATGCAGGCGCACGCCGCCAGCGGGGCGCTCCCGTGGCAGCAGTTCCTGGAGATCCTGCGGGCCATCGAGGGCACCCCCCGGCATCTCTCGATCCATGTCGGCGGCATGCTGGTGACCGGCGAGCCGCTCATCGACGTGGTCCCGGTGGAGCGCGCCAGCATGGAGGGCCGGGTGGTGGTCCAATTCAACAAGGACGATGTCGAGGACCTCGGCCTCATCAAGATGGACCTGCTGGGGTTGCGCACCCTCTCCGCGGTCGCCGAGTGCCTGGAGATGATCGAGAAGACCCACGGCGTCCGCCTCGACCTCGACAGCATCGCTCTCGACGATCCGCGCGTCTACGACATGATCTGCGCGGTCGACACCATCGGCCTCTTCCAGATCGAGTCGAGAGCCCAGCAGCAGGCGCTGTACCAGTCCCAGCCACGTGAATTCAACGACCTGGTGGTCCAGGTCGCGATCATCCGGCCCGGGCCCATCCAGGGGGACGCCGTGAACCCCTACCTGCGCCGGCGCCAGGGGCTGGAGCCGGTCAGCTACCTCCATCCCAGCTTAGAGCCAATTCTGTCGGAAACCAAGGGGGTCATCCTCTACCAGGAGCAGATCCTGCGCATCGTCATGGAGCTCGCCGGCTACAGCGCGGGTGAGGCCGACCGCTTCCGGCGGGCCATGAACCGGCACCGCTCGCGGCTCGAGATGCAGTCGCTGCACGACGACTTCGTCCGCCGTTGCGAGGAGCATGGCGGTCTCGACGCCGGGGTCGCCGAGAAGCTCTTCCGGAGCGTCGCCGGCTTCGCCGAGTTCGGCTTCTGCAAGTCGCACGCCGCCGCCTTCGCCCGGACCGTCTACGAGACCGCCTGGCTGCGCCTGGAGTACCCGGCCCACTGGCTCTGCGCCCTGCTCAACGCCCAGCCGATGGGCTTCTACCACCCCTCGGTGCTGGTCGACGACGGCAAGCGCCACGGCATCCCTTGCTTCCCTGTCGACGTCACCCGGAGCCGGGCCCGCTGCAGGGTGGAGCGCTGCTCCCCCGACGACCTCTCCCTCACCGCGGCGGAGCGGACCGCGGTGCGGGTGGTGCGGGGGCCGGCCCAGGCATGGGGCGTGCGGCTCGGTTTCAACTACGTCGCCCGGCTCGGCCCGGCCGGGCGGGCGGCCTGCGAGGCGGCCGTCGATGTCGGCGCCACCGGATCGGTGAGGGAGTTCTGGCGGCACGCCGGGCTCACCCGGCCGGCGATGGAGCAGCTGGTCCGCTGCGGGGCCTTCGACCGCGTCCATCCCGGACGTCCCCGCCGTGAGCTGCTCTGGGAGCTGGTCGGGGTGGAGGGCTCGCTGCCGCCCCGCCGCCGAGCCGGAAGCGGTGGCCGTCCGGTCGCGGCGCCGGGACCTCCGCGCGGACGGGGCCACGTCACCGCCGCTCCCGCGGTCGGCGTCCCGCCGCTCGAGCCGCTTCTCGACCTGCCCGCCCCGGCCCCGGTGCTGCCGCCGATGAGCGAGCGTGACCGGGTTGCCGCCGACTACGCGGTCCATGGGGTGAGCACCGGGCCGCACCTGGTCAGCCTGCTCCGGGTCTCCCTGGACGCCCTGGGCTGCGTTCCGTTGGCAAGGGTTGCCGAGCTCCCTGACGGGTCACGGATCACCGTCGCCGGGCTGGTGATCGCCCGGCAGGCCCCGGTGTCGGCGAAGGGCTTTCGCTTCTTCACGCTCGCCGACGAGGGAGCGCATCTCGATCTCGTCTTCCGCCCGGAGGTCGCCCGGCGCACCCGCGCCGTCGCCAACGCCAGCCCCCTGCTGCTGGCCGAAGGGACCCTGGAGGTGAGCTCGGGGCGCTGCAACCTGCTCGTCACCTCCGTCACCGCCCTGGACGGCGACGGCCATCCGAGCACCACTGCAGAGTCTCCGGGGGAGCTGCCGGAGTGGCCCTCGACGTCGCACGACTTCCGCTGACGGCGGACAATTCGAGCCATTGATGGCGGTCGACTCGAGCAACGCAAACGCGTGGTCTGGAGCGTCAGGAGCGTTGTTTCGTGTGGGTAACGCAGTGGCCTCATTGCTCCGATGAGAGCGGTCCGCGCTTCGCGCATCAGTAGCCTGACAAGCAGAATCCACCCGCGCTCCCGCAGGAGGCAGGCACGTGGTGTCACAGCAGATCTGTCCGTCGTGCGCGACCGCCAACTCGACGTACGCGTCCGTGTGCAGAAGCTGCTCTGCGCCGCTCACTCCCCGGCCCGCGTCGGGTGACAGCATGGCCGGCTTCGCCGTGTACGGGAGCAACGGCCAGGGCGCCGCTCCCACCCCCGCATCCGCGGCCTCGCCGCCGCCACCGTCCCACACCTATGAGGCGGGCCCGCGCACCGCGCCCGGCGAGGAGGGGGGCTGGCCGGCTGAGCGCCTCTCGGTGAGCAGCCATCAGGTGTGGGCATCCAACGGGTGGACCGGTCTGCCGAGGGAGCAGCCGTCGCCCCCCCGGGCGCCCGTCGCCCCGGTATGGGGCCCACCCCCCGCGCCCGGGCCGACACGGTCCGATGGCCGAGTCCATGCCCCGGCACCCGTGGCGTCGCCATTTCCTCCCGCCGCCCCGCCGCCGGCCCCGCGGG
>PLAK01000180.1 GCA_003134115.1 Candidatus Changshengia sp. | reverse complement strand
GCTACAAGATCAGCAACCCGACCGTGCTCGCCCGCATCGAGCCCGAGGAGCTGGACCAGTTCCTGCGCGGCTGCGGCTGGATCCCTCACTTTGTGGAGGGTGACGATCCCGAGCAGATGCACCAGCTCATGGCCGGGACCCTGGACGAGGTCATAGAGGACATCAAGAGGCTGCAGGGCGATGCGCGGCGAACCGGCGATTCCACCCGGCCGCGCTGGCCGATGATCGTTCTCCGATCACCCAAGGGCTGGACGGGGCCGAAGGTGGTCGACGGCGTGCCCATCGAGGGGACGTTCCGATCTCACCAGGTGCCGCTCCTCGTCGACCCGGACCATCCCGATCACGTCGCGCTCCTCGAGGCCTGGATGAAGAGCTACCGGCCGGCCGAGCTGTTCGATGAGGGAGGCCGGCTGCTGCCGGAGCTGGCGGAGCTGGCCCCCACCGGCGACCGGCGCATGGGTGCCAACCCGCACGCCAACGGCGGCATCCTGCTGCGCGATCTGCGCATGCCGGACTTCGCCGTCCACGCGGTGACCGTGCCGGCACCGGGGGCGGTCAGCGCCCAGGACACCCTGGTGCTCGGCCAGTTCCTCCGGGACCTGGTGAAGCTCAATCAGGAGCAGCGCCACTTCCGGCTCTTCGGCCCCGACGAGACCGTCTCGAACCTCCTGGGCGCGGTCTTCGAGGCGACCAGCCGCCAATGGGATGCCCGGATGGCGGCCAACGACGAGTTCCTGGCGCCCGAAGGGCGCGTCGTGGACTCCATGCTCAGCGAGCACCAGTGCGAGGGATGGCTGGAGGGCTACCTGCTCACCGGGCGTCACGGGCTGTTCAACTGCTACGAGGCCTTCATCCACATCGTCGACTCGATGTTCAACCAGCACGCCAAGTGGCTGAAGGTGACCAGGGAGCTGCCCTGGCGCCGGGAGATCGCTTCGCTGAACTACCTGCTCGCCTCGCATGTCTGGCAGCAGGATCACAANNACGGCTTCACCCACCAGGATCCGGGCTTCCTCGACCATGTGGTCAACAAGAAGGCCGACATCGTCCGCGTGTACCTTCCTCCGGACGCCAACTGTCTCCTGTCGGTCGTCGACCACTGCCTGCGCAGTCGCAACTACGTCAACGTCGTGGTGGCGGGGAAGCACGCTCTGCCCCAGTGGCTGACCATGGATGAGGCGGTGGTGCACTGCACCGAGGGGATCGGCATCTGGCAGTGGGCGAGCAACGATCAGGATGCCGAGCCGGACGTCGTGATGGCCTGCTGCGGCGACACACCCACGCTCGAGATCCTGGCGGCCGTCTCGATGCTCCGCAACTATCTGCCGGAGGTGCGGGTGAGGGTTGTCAACGTGGTCGACCTGATGAAGCTTCAGCCCAGCACCGAGCACCCGCACGGGCTGAGCGACGCCGACTACGACTCTCTCTTCACCAAGGACAAGCACATCATCTTCGGCTTCCACGGCTATCCGTGGCTGATCCACCGGCTCACCTACCGCCGGACCAACCACAATCTGCACGTCCGTGGCTACAAGGAGGAGGGCACGATCACGACGCCCTTTGACCTCAGGGTCCAGAACGGGATCGACAGGTTTCACCTCGTCGAGGACGTGATTGACCGGCTCCCCCAGTTGGGCGCCAAGGGCAGCTACCTGAAGCAGATGGTTCACGACAAGCTCGTCGAGCACAAGCGCTACGTCGACCGGGACGGCCAGGACCTGCCCGAGGTCCGGGACTGGAAGTGGAGCAGCCCGCAGTGACTGCCTGCGCTCCGATGGAGAGGAGATGACCAAGACACAGGCGGTGGGTGAGGCACCGGCAAAGGGACACGCTGAGGGCGGCGACGAGCCCCGCAAGGTGGCGGGTGGCAAGCCGCCCGGAGCGAAGCCGGGTGCGAAGGGCAGCGCGAAGGACGACTTGAGATCGCTTCCCCTCGCCGAGGTGGAGAAGCGGCTGGGGTTCTCAGCGGGCGGCCTCAGTCAAGAAGAGGCCAAGAAACGGCTGATCCAGTACGGGCCCAACGAGCTCGAGGAGAAGAAGGCCAATCAGTTCCTGAAGCTGCTCACCTACTTCTGGGGCCCGATCCCCTGGATGATCGAGGCCGCGGTGATCCTCTCCGCCGTGCTCGAGCATTGGCCGGACTTCTCCATCATCCTGGTGCTGCTGCTCGCCAACGCCGGCGTCGGATTCTGGGAGGAGCGCCAGGCGGGCAAGGCCATCGAGGCCCTCAAGGCCCAGCTGGCCATCAAGGCCCGGGTGAAGCGTGACGGCAAATGGATCACCCCGCCGGCGCGCGAGCTGGTGCCGGGCGACGTCATTCGCCTGCGGATGGGCGACATCGTGCCCGCCGACGCCCGCCTGCTGGAGGGCGACCCCGTCGAGGTGGATCAGTCGGCCCTGACCGGGGAGTCCTTGCCCGCCACGCGCAAGACGGGGGAGGCGCTCTTCTCCGCCTCGATCATCCGGCAGGGGGAGAGCGGCGCCCTGGTCTACGCCACGGGGACGAACACCTACTTCGGCAAGACCGCGGAGCTGGTTCAGGACGCCGAGACCATCAGCCACTTCCAGAAGGCGGTGCTCAAGATCGGCACCTTCCTGATCATCCTGGCGGCGGCCATGGTGGCGCTGATCATCGTGGTCTCGCTGGTCCGCGGTGATGCCTTTCTGACCACCCTGCAGTTCGCCCTGGTGCTGACCGTGGCCGCGATTCCGGTGGCCATGCCCACGGTGCTGTCGGTGACGATGGCGGTGGGCGCGCGTCTGCTCGCCAAGAGGAAGGCCATTGTCAGCCGGTTGGTCGCCATCGAGGAGCTGGCGGGTGTGGACATCCTGTGCTCGGACAAGACCGGCACCCTCACCCAGAACAAGCTGACCCTGGGGGACCCATTCGGGGTGAGCGGCGTCGCTCCGGAGCAGGTGATCCTCGACGCCGCGCTGGCGTCACGCGCCGACAATGACGACACCATTGACCTGGCCGTGCTGGCGGGGGTCACGGACGCGAAGGCTCTGCGGGGATACCACGTCGTCCACTTCCAGCCCTTCGACCCCGTGCACAAGCGCACCGAGGCCACCGTCAAGGCCACGGGCGGCAAGACGTTCCGGGTTTCGAAGGGTGCGCCCCAGGTGATCCTCGAGCTGGCCGCCAACTCACGCCAGGTCAAGGCCGACGTCGACAGGGCGGTCAATGACTTCGCGGCGCGCGGCTTCCGGTCCCTGGGTGTGGCCCGCGCCGAGGGGACGGGCCCATGGCAGTTCGTGGGTGTGCTGCCCCTGTTCGACCCGCCGCGGCGAGACGCCAAGGCCACCATCGCCACTGCGGTGCAGATGGGCGTGAAAG
>PLAK01000013.1 GCA_003134115.1 Candidatus Changshengia sp. | reverse complement strand
CCCCACCGACCCCGACGCCCACCCCCACGGCCCCTCCCACAGGGACCAGCGGAGGAGTCTGCATCGGCGTCGGGGGTGGACCCTGCCAGGCTCCGATCGCGTCGGGTCTGAAGCCTGAGCTGGCCGGCCTCCTGGACCGGAACGGCGCGCCATCCGTATCGCTGGCTCCTGACCTGGGAGGGTGGGTGGTCAACGTCACCTGGGCCGCGCTGCAGCCCACATCGGGCTCATCGATCGCCTCGGACAACCCCATCGACCAGGCCATCGCACTCATCCAGACCACTCCGGAATACGCGAACATGCACCTTCGGATCCGGATCATGGCCGGCATCGACTCGCCCGGCTGGGTCGAGTCGATGAGCGGCGGCTCGGTCTACGTGAACAACGATCAGTCCGGAACGGGAGGCAACGTGCCGCGCTTCTGGACGGCCCCTGTCGAGCAGGCGTATGCCAACCTCCAGGCGCTCCTGGCCGCCAGGTACGACACCAGTCCGGAGATAGAGGATGTCACCACCTCCGCCTGCATGACGGTCTTCGCCGAGCCGCTCATCCGGGAGGTGTCCGACCCCACATCGGTCGCCAACCTGCTCGCCGCCGGCTACACCGAGGCCGCGGACGAAACCTGCCAGGAAGACGCCGTCGCAGCCCAGGGGGTCTGGGTGCACACGCACTCCAGCATTGCGCTCAACCCCTATCAGACCATCTCCGCCAACGGCTCCACCGGAGTGGATGAGAGCTTCACGCAGACCCTGATGACGTACTGCCGGAGCACGCTCGGAGACCGCTGCACCCTCGGCAACAACTCGATCCGCACCGCCAGCCTCGGCACCCAGTACGACCAGATGTACAGCGCGATGCAGGCGAGCGGCCCGGGGATCTACTTCCAGACCGCGCAGGCTTCGCTGGTGGGCGATCTCCAGTCCACCATCCTCTGGGCGATCAGCGAGGGAGCCAATGACGTCGAGCTTCCCTCGGGATACGCCTCGATCCTCAGCGCGGCGCAGCTGGCTGCCGACAACCAGGCTCTGGGCAGCTGCCGCCAGTAGGCTGCGCCCCATGCGAGCGGAGAGCTCTGCTCGACCGCCCGTTCGAACACCTCGATGGAAGGTTCAACGGGCCTCTCAGGTCGCCGGGTTGGCCTGCAGCTGGGATGCCGCAGCCTGCAGGGATCCGGGCGGCTGGTCGACGTACTGCTGAGGCAGCTCGACGGCGTCGGCCCCGAGCCCGGCAGCCCAGCTGAGTGTGGTCTGCAGGTTGCCGATCTTGTCCTCGGTGGCGGTCTGGAACGTGATCGGGGCGCCCAACGCCTCCATGGTGAGGTACATGTTCGAGTAGGCGCCGGCGAGCGGCGGCGTGCGGATCGAGTTGTTCTCGAGCACACACTGGGATCCGAGCTCGGAGCGGCAGTACTCCATCATGCTGGCGGTGAAGGCCTCGTCCGTTGACGTCGACCCATCCGGCTGGATTGCCTGATAGGGGTTGAAGGCGACCCCGACCAGCGTGTGGCGCCACGTCGTGCCCAGCGCGATCTCCTGCTCCTGGCACTGCTCGTCCGCGGCGAGGGAGAAGCCGGCGGCGACCAGGGCCTGGGCGTTGCTCGGATCGCTGGTGTCCCGCAGGAAGGGTTCGTCGCTGAACGTCATGCACCGCGCCACGGTGATCTCGTGGACCGCCGGGACGTTGTCGTAGGCCGTCGCCAGCTTGCTCCAGAGATCGTCGTACGCCTGGCCGAAGGCGCTTGTCCAGAACCGCCCTATGGTGCCGCTGGTCTCGGACTGCGGATTGACCAGGGTGACCGGTCCGCCGCCGAGCTGCTTGGCCCAGTCCGGCGCGTCGACGCCGGCCATCAACCTGATCTTGAGGTCCACCGTCCCCTGTCCAGCGCCGGCAGCGGCGCTCCCCGCATTGAGTGTTTGCGCCGCCGCGATGGCCTGATCGATGACGTTGTCGGAGGCAAGCGGACCGTCGGGATCGGGCTGCAACTCGCTCCAGGGGGCGTCGACCACGAAGTTGGTGACGCTACCGAGGAATGCCGCGGGGGGTGGTCCGGTCCGGTCAACCAGACCGTGGATCACCGGCTTGAGGCCGGCGGTGGCCACCGGGCTCGGATGGGCAGCTGCGCTGGGCGTCGGGGTCGGCGTCGTCGATGCCGTGGCCGGCGGGGTCGACGGCGCGGCCTGCCCGCAGGCTGCCAGCGCCAGCAGGAGCGCAGTCACGAGCCCGACCGTCCGGTCCCGGCTCGAGCGGTTCTCCCGCCCGCGGTCGCGCGTCACCGCTCCCTTCCCATGATCCGTCTCGACCGTAGCACGCCTCATCGGTCGGTCACCCGGTGGCCGCGCTGAGAAGCCGGGACACCTGGCATCGTGCCCACGTCAGGCGCGACGAGGCGCGGGGCGCTCGGCTCGGGCTCGCGCCGCCGGGCGAGTCGAGGCCCGCCTCGTCGCGAGAAGGCTGTCGTACAGCTCCTCGGTGGCGTCGGTGGCCGCGTCCCAGTCGTACTCCAGGACAACGCGGTCTCCGATCAGATGGGCCCCCTCGCGCTCCGCGGGCAGATCCCGAATCACCGAGCCGAGGGTCAGGGTCAGGCCGCGCTCGTCGCCTCGCGGGAAGATCCTGCCCCCCGGGGCATCGACCCTGAGCACCTCGAGGTGCGGCGGGATGTCGCTGGCAACGACCGGCAGACGGTAGGAGGCGGCCTCCAGCAGCGTGAGCGGGAGCCCCTCGAGGTTGGAGGGGAGCACGAAGGCTGCGGCGTTGGTGTAGAGCTCGTCGCGAAGCTCTCCCTGCACGGTTCCCGCCATGACAACCCTCGGATCCGCAGCGGCCAGGGTCTCGAGCTGGCGAACATAGCCGTCCGTGAAGCTGGAGCCGCCGGCCAGCACGAGGCGGCGGTCGGTCTCGACTGCCTGGAAGGCGCGCAGCAAGAGGTCGGGCGCCTTCTCAGGAACCAGACGCCCGAGGAACAGCAGGTAGTCGCCCCCAGCCAGACCCCACCGTTCGGTGATCAGCCGTGGTGGCCGGGTTACCGGTGGGGCGACGCCGTTGGGGATGTGATGAGCGATCCGGCCGTAGCGCTCGAGGTAGTGCTCGGCCAGGTTGCGGGAGACGGTGATGGTGGCGTGGGGGACGTGAGCGCTGATCCATGCGGCGGTGCGGAGGCTGGCGCGGGCCCCCAGGCCCCACTTCTGGCGGTCGTAGTCCAGACCGTGAATGGTCACCTCGATCCGGCGGCTCGAGAGCGCCCTCGGAAGCGGGCTGAAGACCGACGGTCCCAGAGCGTGGAAGTGGAGGATGTCGGGTGCCGCTTCTCCGGGCAGCATGGCGTGGACGGTGGAGAGCCCGCTGTGAACCAGCGCTTCCAGCCGTTTCGTGGGGACCGTGGGCATGTACCGCACCCGCATGCCGCGGTGCTCGGCGGACCGGTCACGCGTGTAGTTGCCCCGCGTGTAGACGGTCACCTCATGTCCGCGATCGGCCAGCCGCGCGCCGATCTCCTCCACGTGGTGTTCGATGCCACCCACGGTGGCGGGAATGCCACGCTGGCCGATGAAGGCGATGCGGGAAGGCTTCATGCCGCGGCCCGGACCCGGGACACGCGCGCCTGTGCATAGAGCTCGTCGAGACGCTCCAGGTGGCGCTCCGGGCTGAAGTCCGACCTCACCCGGGCGATGGCGCTCTCGCGCATCGACCAACCGTGGCCGGGGTCGGCGAGGAAGGGCCGCAGCGCGTCCGCCAGGGCCCGGGGCGCGTCCGGAGGCACCAGGGCGCCTGTCTTCCCCGGATCCACGAGCTCGGGCAGCCCACCCAGGTCCGGCCCGACCACGGGGACTCCCCGGGCCAGCGCCTCGAGCACGACCATCGGCTGGTTCTCGTACCAGCGCGACGGGAGCACCACCACCGACGCGGCGAGCATCAGGCGGTGGACGTCCTCCTTGCCCAGGAGGCCATGGAACCGGACCCGGCCCGGCGCGACCGCATCGGCCAGGCGTCGAAGGCGCTCCTCCTCCGGTCCCGTGCCGGCCACCTCGAGGAGTCCCTCAGGCACCATGGCGATCGCCCTGATGGCGACGTCGACTCCCTTCTCTGGAGACAGCCGGCCGGCCACCAGCGCCGGCCCGCCGGGAGTCGACTTGACCGCCATACCCTCGGTGTCGATGAAGTGCGGGACGTGCCGCAGCCGGGCTGGGTAGACGCCGGCCTGGCGCATCTTGCCGGCCAGGAAGCGGCTGGGGCAGACGAAGATCCGAACGGGATCGTAGGCCCGGGTGACGGTGTGCAGGAAGAGCTCGCCCGCCAGGGCGGCGCTCGCCCCCAACGATCCATCCTTGCAGCGCCGCAGCACGGCGTGCTGGAAGCGCCCTCCCAGGCAGGCCTCGCAGATCCGCCCATGATCGAGGAACTGGTAGCTCGGACAGGCCAGCTTGTAGTCATGGAGTGTCATCACCGCCGCCAGCCGCCGGCGCGCCACGGGACGGAGCACCGAGGGCGAGAGCTGGTGGTAGATGTTGTGGAGGTGGACCACGTCCGGCCGGAAGTCCGCCAGCACCGCCTCCATTCCCCGGCTGGCCGACGTGGAGTACAGCATCCGGCCCACACCGCGAAGCCGGCCCGCCAGGTCGGGCGGAGGCGGCTCCATCTCGATGTGCGCCGGAAAATGCGCCGCGTACTCGAGATGGGTGTTCTCCGGATGCGCCATCCCGAAGAAGGCGACACGGTGACCCGCGGCCACCTGAAGGTCCGCCAGGTCCTCCATGTACGCCTCCGCGCCGCCACGGCGGTAGAGGAACTTGTTGACGTGAAGGATCCGCACTGGTCCGCCCCTCAGGAAGACGGCCAGAGTTCGCAGGCGGGGGCCCATCCGATCATGCCAGCGAAACCGCGTCGTCTTCTTCCGGGGGCGGTGGCAGGCCGAGAAGCACCGCGTTCTCCCGGTAGCGGGTCACCGCATAGGCCGCAGCGGCGAAGGCGACGTAGTACCAGAGAACGACGACCTGGGTGATCACGTTGGACACCAGACTCAAGACGACGAAGGCCATGACGCAGCATGCGAATCCGACGGCGATGGATCGCTCATAGGTCCCTCGCCGTCGCTTGGTGAAACGCATCGCATGCCGCGCCACCATACCCATGCTGATCAGCAGAAGGAAGTAGGCGAGGAGCCCCACCAGCCCGGTCTCGACGTAGGCGCGGAGCGGGTCATTGTGGGGTTCCTTGGCCTGAACCGTCTCGAAGGAGCTCATCCCGAGCCCGATTCCGGTGATCGGGTCCTTGGCCGCCAGGGGCAGGACCTGGTCCCAGTAGTCGAAGCGCCAGACCAGCGAGTTCGTGGCGTAGCCGTTGGGGCTGGACGACTGGCCGAGGTCGGCGAAGCGCTGGACGATGGTGGGGACCAGCACCAGGGAGAGCGCGGCCGCCGCGACCAATCCTCCGATCAGGAGACGCCGCCGGCCCATGAAGGCGACCATCAGCACGGCCACTGCCGCCGCCAGCCAGGCGCTGCGCGTGAAGGTCGAGTAGAGGGCGACCAGGGAGCAGAGCAGCAGCGCCGTCATCAGAATCTTGTTGCGCCGCGTGAGGTGGGGGAAGATCGCAACCCCCATCACGATCAGCATGGTCAGGTAGATGGCGAACGGGTTCGGCTGGGCGAACGTCCCCTCGAAGCGCGCGAAACCGCCGCTCGTGAACTGGGAGTGGTGGGTGACGACCAGGACCATGGTGTAGCCGACGGGCACCACGGCGGAGAGATAGATCGCGCCGATCATGCGCCGGATCGCCGCCTGATCGACCAGCATCACCTCCAGCACGGCGAGCATGGCCATCACGGCCGCGACCTTGGTGGCGCTGACGAAGCTGAAGAGGATGTCGGAGGAGTCGAGGACGCTGACGAAGCCCGCGATGCAGAAGATGACGAGGGCGA